>CAZOMS010000068.1:4754-10548 GCA_964580805.1 uncultured Syntrophomonas sp.
CACAATTCGCCCACGGTGGAACCACGGGCAACTTGAAAGGAGCCTATATTTTTTATAACTATATTCAATGTCTCGTTAGGTGCGCCAGCCGACATGTTTAATACTCCCCTCTGATAATAATATTATTATATACGATTTGTGCTCCGGCCGATGAGGGTAATATAATCCTGACGCCTGGAATCCTTCCGCTATTGCTCCCAATCCTCCTGACTATACCAACCATCCATCGGGTTGGTAACGACCGCCGCTACCGGTTCCAGCAGCGGGATCAGGCTGCTGGCGGCTACCTTCCAGGGCGGCCCTTCTCTATAGATGGCCACCCTCGTCTTTTGCCGAACTTCCTGCGTGGAGCCATCGAAAATGATCCTCACGTCGGCCGTGAACTCGTTATCGGCCAGCGCCCTCAGGTTATCATATTTTATCCGCTCGATCCGCTGCAGCTGCGGCAGGATCGGGTTTATGTCGATGTCCGGATGGATCAGCTGGCTGGCAATATTATATTCGCGTTGATCAAGGGCGGTAAATAACAGGGCGATTACCCCTTCCCGGTCGAGGGCCTCCGTGTGCTCGTCTATCGTACCGGATGCTTTCCAGATCATCATCTGGTGCGCCAGATCTACTTTATGGCTGCCGTGGGTCTTGGAGTCCCGGAAATGAATGCAAAAGTGACCATTGAAATCATTGTTGGGTATAGCCCCTTGACCATGGGGCATTCCGGCCATGGACGCGGCAATCTTTCTTCCGTCTGGCAATACCACGATGATCGCTTTTCTCCGCCAAGACCAACGACCATCGTAGGCTTGCTTCATGGCAGCTGTATCAGCGGCGGTCAAAGGCTGGGCGTCTACATGACTGCTGCCGGCCCGGCGCTGGACCTGAAAGGTATTGCCGCTGTCAACATCCACCACCACCGCGGTACTACCCCTGGAAAACAACTTGTCAACTTCGTTCCAGGGCAGGAATTCGCCGTACACAGCTGCATCCTGAGGCATAGGTTCCGGAACCGCACCGTCCTGATCTTTGGATAAAACCATAAAGGTTAACAAAATGACTGCCAGGATCAAGAAAGTAGCTCCGGTAGCAACCATCATCATCCTGTGGATACGGACATTTATTACCAAAAGAAAACCTCCTTTTTGAGCATTTATATTTGCCCAGGAGGTTCAATTATGCATTCAATTCCATCCACGCGGATTTTATCCAGCCAGGGTAACTCAGGATAGATCGCCAGCGGCGAAAATGCGGGGGCAGTTACCGGACTGCCGCCTGCAATTCAGCATAGAGGGCCGTTCTGATGTCTTCCATCAAACCGTTGATCTCGGCTTCGGTAAGGGTTCGGTCGGCTGACTGGAAGGTCATCTTAAAAGCCAGGCTCTTGCTGCCGGCAGCCACCTGTTCACCGGTATAAACATCGAAGATAGCGACATTCCTCAATAATTCGCCGCCCCGCTGCCTGATTATGTTTTCAGCCTCTGCGGCCTGCAAATCTTCCCGGACCACGATTGCCAAATCCCTTTCCACCGCCGGGTAACGGAGAATGCTCTCCTTCATCACCTTAAGGCGGGAGAGTTCGAACATTTGGAAAACATCCAGTTCCAGAGCGCATACCCGCGGCTTGATATCGAAGTTCTGCCTTACAACCGGGTGAATCTCGCCGATTACCCCGATTAATGCTTCTCCGCTGGTCAACCAAGCCGACCGGCCCGGGTGGTAACTGGGGTCATGGCACTCTTTCCACTCCACGCCCTGGATTCCCAAGCTGGTAAATAAATTCTCCACGATTCCTTTCAGGTAGTAGAAATCCATCTCGAAATCAGACTTCAGCCAGCCTGCCTCGGTTCGCCCGGCTGCCACTGCCGCCACCTTCAGTACCTCTTGCGGCTGGCCTGGCGGGCGCGGATAAAAGACGGAACCAATCTCAAAAAAGGACAGATTGCTGTTCTTCCGGGCCAGGTTACGGCTGACCGTCTCCAACAACCCGGGCAGTATCAAGGTGCGCATGATGCTCTGTTCCTCGGACAGGGGGTTGGCCAGCTCCACCACCTCCCGCAGCGGACTATCCGGCGGCAGCCGCAAGGCATCGAAATGCCGGGCACTCACAAAGCTGTAGGTAATTGCCTCGTAAAACGAAGCGGCCATAATGTCGCTGAGGCGATCACGAAATCTCTGTAATTCGGTTAGTCTACCCTGGGTGGCCATCCCGCAGGGGAGCTGGGCGGGAATGTTTTCATAACCGTGCAGGCGGGCCACTTCTTCGATGAGGTCCACTTCCTGGTTGATATCGGGCCGGTAGGACGGCACCTTGACCAGCAGGTCTCCGGATTGGTTCTCATACGGCAGTCTTAAGCTAGCTAAATAACCCTCCACCTGCCCGGTGCTTAATTCAGTTCCCAGCAGGTAGTTCACCCGGGCTGGTCGCAGCAAAACGTCTTTTTCCGCCGCCGGCTGCGGATAACAATCCGCCACCCCCGCCACCACTTCGGCATCAGCCAGTTCCTGCAGCAAGCAGGCAGCCCGGTTAACCGCGAAGATCACCCCATTTACGTCGGTGCCTTTTTCGAAACGGATAGAGGAATCACTGCGCAAACCCACCAGGCGAGAGGTCTTGCGGATCCCGATGTTTTCAAAATAGGCCGATTCCAGCAGGACGTTGACCGTCTGCTCGCCGATTTCGGTATTTTGCCCGCCCATTATACCAGCCAAGGCCACCGGCCGGCCGTTATCGGTTATAAGCAGGGCTTCCTGGTTAAGTTCCCGGACCACTCCATCCAGGGTAGTTATTGACTCTCCGGCCTGGGCTCTCCGGACCAGGATGGTTTTGGCATCACTCAGCAGGTCGTAGTCAAATGCGTGCAGGGGCTGGTTGCATTCCAACATCACGTAGTTGGTGACATCGACCACATTGTTTATGGGCCGTACCCCGCAGCTTTGCAAGCGGGCCTGCATCCATGCCGGGGATGGTTTGATCGTGACATTCTTGACCAAACGGGCCGTGTAACGGGGGCAAAGGTCAGGCGCGGCAATTTCCACCTTAATATAGTCATCGATCGATTCCCCGGTCTCGCGGATGCTGATTGCCGGCAAGGATAGTTCATTACCGTTTAACGCAGCCACCTCCCGGGCCAGGTTGATTATTCCCAAACAGTCGCCCCGGTTGGGGGTGAGGTCCAATCCCAAAACCGTATCATCACCAACCAGCTCCACCCCCTCGATGGCGATCCCGGCCATGGTCAGACGGTGGGCCAATTCCTCTGCGGTCCAGGAAAAATCTATATAGTCTTTTAGCCAATTAATAGATGCATGCATGCGGCCACCCCCTAAAATTGTTGCAGGAAACGCTTGTCATTATCGAACAGCAAGCGCATATCGTTTATCTGGTACTTGAGCATGGCGATCCGTTCAATGCCCATACCGAACGCGAAACCAGTATGTTTCTCCGGATCGTAGCCACCGTATTCCAACACCCGCGGATGGACCATGCCCGCTCCCAGAATCTCCAACCAGCCGGTTTGTTTGCATACCCGGCACCCGTGGCCCCCACAATTCACGCAGGAGATGTCCATCTCCGCGCTGGGTTCGGTAAACGGGAAGAAGCTGGGCCGGTAGCGTACCTTGACCTCGGCGCCGAATATTTGCTGGGCAAAGAGCATTAACAGGGCTTTGAGGTTGGCAAAAGTGATCCGTTCATCGATTAACAACCCTTCTACCTGGTGAAACATGGGAGAATGGGTGGCATCGTCATCCTTGCGGTATACCCGGCCGGGAACGATTATCTTAACCGGTAACTGCGGCGCCATTCTCTCCATAGTGCGCACCTGTACCGGAGATGTATGGGTACGCAACAGCATATCATCGGTTATATAGAAGGTATCCTGCATATCCCGGGCCGGATGATCACGGGGAACATTGAGGGCTTCAAAATTATAATAGTCCAGCTCCACCTCGGGGCCTTCCGCTACCGTAAACCCCATCCCGGTGAAAATCGTCTTTATCTGATCGGCAACCTGGCTGATAGGGTGCTGGGCCCCGGCCGGCCCGGGCCGACCCGGCAAAGTAATGTCCAAACGCTCGCTCCGGAGCGCCATCTCCAGTTGCCTGGCTTTCAATTGCTGGGTCTTGACTTCGATAAGCTTCTCCAGACCATCCTTGACCTCATTGGCGAGCCGCCCCACTTCGACCTTCTGGCTTGCGTCCAGATCCTTGAGGCCCCTCAAGACCTGGGTGATCTCGCCCTTACGTCCCAGGCTTTTTACCCGGACCTCGTTTAAGGCTTCGAAATCCTCCGCCTGGGTAATATTTTGCTCGGCCTCCTCTTTGATTCTGGTCAAAGTATCGATCATACATTTACCCCCTGTTCAAATACAGTTTAGACAACCCTATGATTGAAATCCTTACCCTAATTGCCTTGGCTGACCCAGAAAATAAAAATGCCCCCATCCCAAGGGACGAAAGCTTTCCGTGGTACCACCCTATTTAACCGGATCAATCCGGTTCACTCCATGCCGTTAACGGCGGCCACCGGTGAGACCTACTGCTATTTCAGTCCACTGCTCCCAGGTGAATTCCCCTGCCCTGTTCTTAGCCCTACTCGCAATCCCTGGTACGGCCTCCCTGTAAGTTAGACAACAGGCTACTGGTCCTGATCATCACTGATTTATTCAATTAATGAGCAACTTTTTATATAAAAGATAATAGATGATGCAACCGGAAGTCTCGAATAGGTGCCATAGAAGTTCAGCTTGACCGTGCATATGCGATGAATCCTCCGAATCATTTACTATGGACCTGGATGTCACGACAAGTGTTTCCTTAGTGCTCCGCGCTTTCCTGGCGCTGTCTCCGTGCTTCAGCAACAATTATAGCACAGGCCGCCGCCACATTCAAAGAGTCAACCCCCGCTTCGATTGGTATATTCATTTTTGTTCCGCTCATTTCCTGCAGCTCCCCGCTGACCCCATGAGCCTCACTGCCCAAGATCATAACGGTAGGAATCTTAAGATCCACATCGTAGTACTTTTGCCCGCTATCGGCATCGGTACAGGTCAAGGCAAATCCAGCCTCCTGCAAGAGGGCCAGTTCCGCCAGGCCAACATCCGAAAAAACGGGCAGGCTGAGGATGGCGCCCATGGTGGAACGCACTACTTTGGGATTATAGAGATCTACGCAACCCGGCGACATCAATACCCCTTGCACGCCAAGGGCCCAGCAGCTTCTAAGGATGCTGCCCAGGTTGCCGGGGTCGGATATGCGATCCAGGTAAACCAACAAACCACCCCTTGCGCTGATCTGGCTCCACGACCAATGTGGTTTGCGGACAATCGCCACAATCCCCTGGGGATTATCGGTGCTGCAAACCTGCTTCAACAATTTTGGCTCCACCATCATGATCTTAGCATCGGGCAGCCGATTGCTATCGACCTCTTCGCACCGGTCCGCCGCTGCCAGTATCGCCTCTATCAACTCCGGCCGGGCCAGGACTTCATTGACTGAGCGCCGCCCCTCGACCAGAAACAAGCCGGCGGCTTCCCGATACTTCCTGACTTTCAAGCTGGAAGCCAGCTTTAAACATTTGTTATCCGGGGAGCTGATTATGAATTGCAATACTTCACCTTCTCACAAATGAAGTATGGCTTTTGACCATACTTCTTCACTGAATTGGTTTATTTAATTCTAAGGTTAGGAAGATTTCTTGGCTACCTCGGCCAGCTGGGTGAAACCTTGGGGATCGCTGATAGCCAACTCCGCCAGCATCTTGCGGTTCACGTCCACCCCGGCCAGCTTCAAACCGTGTATC
>CAZOMS010000069.1:0-10511 GCA_964580805.1 uncultured Syntrophomonas sp.
ACGACTATCCCCAGATGGAGGGCCGATATGAAGTCTATCATTATACGGAGATACTGGCCCAACTGCTGGCGGAAGGGCGCTTGAAACCCGATGCCTCCGCTGCCACCCGTTTAAGCTACCATGATTCCTGCTTCCTGGGCCGGCATAACAACATCTATGGTTCCCCCCGCAACATCCTGGAATCAGCGGGCGGCCATATCACACCTCTGGACAAGGCCAAAGAATTCGGATTCTGCTGCGGAGCCGGCGGGGGGCGGATGTTCCTGGAGGAGCACGCCGCCGAAGGCTTTAAGCGCATCAATGAGACCCGCACTGATCAGTTGTTAAAGGAAGATCCCGAGGTGATCGCCGCAAACTGTCCCTACTGCCTGACCATGCTGACCGACGGAATCAAGGCGGCAGAACGGGAGGAGACCGTGCAGGTCATGGACGTGGCTGAAATACTTTGGAAAAGCCTGAACTGATTCATACAAGGGTGATCGGCCGAATTAATAATGGGGCAACCAAACCAGGTTGCCCCATTCAATTTCGGGCACGGGGGCGCAATTTTCTAAGCATGCCCTTACCGCCTATGGATTTACTCAGGGAGGACCAAATTTACACGCGGGAAACATCGTGGCATCACAAAAATTACATTTGCCTGGCATTGTATAGACATAAGCCGGTTACAATAATGTTGCCGACAGATAAATAGATTGAAGAAAGGAGGAGAAAAAAATGGATAAGAAGAACACCCCTTTTTGTTTGCCTTCCTACCTTTCCCCATATCTCAACTCGATAACCTTTTCCTTGAGTTCCACATCCTTGCGCAATATCTCTTGCCCTTCCAACAGATATATGTTGTCATGGCGATTGTTGTGGGTTCTTATTTCATCCTCGACAATCTTTATATAAGCGATATCGTCGGATATTTTGGATTCCAAAGCTAATTGCAGCCGATATAATTCTTCCTGGTTAAACATGTGACGGCCATCCTTTTCAGTTTTCTGCCGCCCGCGATCGCCCTTAGAGATAGCCTGGATTGTCCCGGGCGCCGCTAAGCTAAGACCTGGCTATAACGTTGAGGTCGATGCGCCGGCCTTCGATCAAATAAATAACCATCTCCCCCAGATTGGTGGCCAGGTCGGCTACCCTCTCCAGGTGTCCGGCCACCAGCAGCAGCAACGTAGCCTGGGCGACAGTGCTGGGGTCCCGCTTCATATATTCCACTAATTCATCGTATACCCTCATATACAGGGCATCTACCTCCTTTTCCAACGGTACCAGGCTCATAGCCAGCGCAACATCACTGGCTATGAACGACTGCATGGCGATATGAACCATTTCCTGAGCCATGCGGGCCATTTTGGGGATATCTATCAAAGGTTTCATGTAGGGCTCATCGTAAAGGCGGATGGCTATCTTGGCAATTCCCTCGGCATGATCGGCCATCCTCTCCATATCAATGATGAAACGCAGTGCGGTGGCGATAAATCGCAGATCCCTGGCCATGGGCTGTTTCAATGCAATCATCAGCAAAACCTTCTGTTCGATATCCGAATGCATTTGGTCAATAATGTCCTCTTTCACGATCACCTCCCGAGCTAGGTTCATGTCCTTATTGAACAAGGCCAGGTCGGCATTGAATATCTGCTCCTGCAGCAAGGTCCCCATCCTTAGCAGGTCTTCTTTCAAACCTTTCAGCTGATTCTCCAAAGAATCTTGCCCCAAATGATTCGCCTCCCTAATCTATTATGTGAAAATGTCGGTTAACCAAACCTTCCGGTAATATAATCCTCAGTCTGCTGGTTGGCCGGATTGACAAATAATTCCCTGGTGCGATTGAACTCCACCAGGTGCCCGTTGAGGAAGAATCCGGTAAAGTCCGACACCCGCGCTGCCTGCTGCATGTTGTGGGTCACGATAACGATAGTATAGCGTTTCTTCAATTCAGCGATCAATTCCTCCAGCTTGGCGGTGGATATAGGGTCAAGTGCCGAAGCGGGTTCATCCATGAGAATCACCTCTGGCTCCACGGCCAGAACCCGGGCGATGATTAACCGCTGCTGCTGCCCCCCAGACATGCGGGCGGCCGGGGAATTGAGGCGCGAGCCCATCTCTTCCCACAGGTTGGCGGCCCGCAAGCTTTTCTCCACTATTTCGTCCAGCTGGCTGCGGTTCTTGATCCCGTGGATCCTGGGACCATAGGCTACATTCTCATAGACCGACATGGGAAAAACCGAAGGCTTCTGGAACACCATTCCCACCCGCTTGCGCAAAGCCACTACGTCCACATCTTTCTCGTATATGGATACGCTGTCCAGGTATACCTGTCCCTTGATGGTAGTCCCTTCTATAAGTTCGTTGAGGCGGTTCAAGGTCCGCAAAAATGTCGATTTACCGCAGCCGCTGGGCCCGATCAAGGCTGTAACGTGGTTGGCTTTGATTTCTATATTAACCCCATATAAAGCCTGAAAATCTTGATAGAATAAATCCAAGTCGGTACTCTTCATTTTTATGCCTTGCTTAATGGAGACCACATTATCCATTATCCATTTGTCCTCCTATCAACTCATAGACCTGGTAAGCCGGTTGAGGCCAAAGTTGGCCAGGTAATTTATGATAACTATTAAAACCACGATCAGGCAGGCAGTGCCGAAAGCCCTCTCGGTGGATACCCCCTCCATGGCCATTATATACAGGTGAACTGACATGGTACGGCCCGGATCCATGGGGGAAATCGGCATTCCCAGTGAACTCCCGACGGTCAAAATTATGGCCGCAGTCTCCCCCACCGCCCTTCCTATGGAAAGGATAATCCCAGTTACGATCCCGGGCAAAGCGGAGGGCAGGATGACCTTCCTAACCGTCTGCCAACGGCTGGCTCCCAAGGCCAGGCTATTCTCACGGTATTCCCTGGCTACGGCCAGTATAGCCTCCTGGGATGTTCGGGCGATGGTAGGCAAAATCATGATAGCCATGGTCAACCCTCCAGAAAGGACTGACCAACCCATACCGAGAAATATGACAAAAAACACATAACCAAACAGACCAAAGACTATGGAGGGAATACCGGCTAGGGTTTCCGCGGTCAGATTAACCATACTGGCAAACCGGCTCTTACTGTGGGCATATTCCTCCAGGTATATGGCACTGCCCACTCCGACCGGGACTGCGGCCAGCAGAGCAATAACGGTCAGATAAACCGTACTGACAACGGTCGTTGATATACCGCCGGCGCGGCCAGCCCGCCGGGGGGCTTCCAGGATGAATTCCAAACTTAGGCTGGAAATGCCCCTATATACCACATAACCGATTATCCCCGCCAGAATCAAAACGATGATTGAGCCTGACAACCAGAACATAAACGTAAGCAGCTTGTTTTTCACATTATTACTTGCCATTGGTTGCACCAGCTTTAACCGACATAGCGACCAACAAGTTAAGGATCACAATAAAAACAAAGAGAACCACCCCGGTCGCGAAGAGGGCCGCCTGATGGTCCCCGGCCGCGTAACCCATCTCCAGTACGATGTTACTGGTCATGGTCCGCACCGGGGACAATATACCGTCCGGGATAATCGGGGAGTTGCCGGTAACCATGACCACCGCCATGGTTTCGCCGATCGCCCGGCCCATTCCCAGCACCACTGCGGTGATAATACCGGAACGGGCCGCCGGCAGGATCACCCGGCGGATAGACTGGTAGTGGGTGGCGCCCAGAGCCAGGGAACCCTCCTTGTATTCTTTCGGGACCGCCCGGATCGAATCCCGGGAGATGCTTATTATGGTGGGCAGAATCATTATCCCCAGAATTATCGCTCCCGCCAGTACGCTGAGCCCGTTCCCGCCCAGGTAATTGCGGATGAACGGCACTATCAGCACCAGTCCCACAAAGCCGTATACTACTGAGGGAATGCCGGCCAGCAGTTCAACCAGGCTGCCCAGGAATCTGCCCACACGGGGGGGCGCCACCTCGGACATGAACACGGCGGTCAATATGCCCAGCGGTACTGACCACAGCAATGAGAAGACAGTCACCACCAGCGAACCGACCAGCATAGCCCCAATACCAAAATGACCCTTGGTAGGCCGCCAATCAGTATTGAACAGAAATTCGGCCAGCCCTATTTCAAGAATGATCGGGAGCCCGCGTATGAAGATGAAGACGGTAATGATACCGATTACAATCACAAAAAGGGCGGCACAAAAGGCCAAAGTGTTTTCCACCAGCTTCTCGCTCCGGCGTTGCGATGGTTTGGGTCGGGCATCACTAAAATCCACTGTGTTTCCCCCTGACTTTTGACCTGGATTGGTGATGGTTTGGGCTGAGTTGCTCGCATACCCGTGTGTCTGCCACATTCTAATGACATTATCAGGTGTATCACGGCTAAATATGCATTTTTCTGCTATCAGATTATCATGAACACTTAAACCGTATTAGCACCATTTGTTAAGTTTTGTTCAAGTAAGAGTTAACTTAATGTAAATAATCGTAATGGTGATTGCGATTGTCATCCCTTGTTAAAGACGCACCAGCAAAACCCCGCCCTGGAATACAGAGCGGGGTCTATGGATAAGCATAAGGTTATTTTACGCTGAATGCTCCTTCTTCTACCACCAGCTGCTGACCCTCCGGACTGAGCACAAAATCGATGAAGGCTTGGGCCAATCCTTCCGGAGCTCCCTTGGTTACGTAGAGGAAGGGCCTCGATATCTTATAAGTACCGGCTTTTACGTTAGCCTCCTTGGCGGCCACTCCGTCGATATCCAAAGCTTTTACTTCCTGGTTCATACTGGCCATCGATATGTAGCCGATGGCGTTCTTGTCAGCCGCTACCGTAGTCCGGACCGCGCCGGTGGAATTCTGGACAATCGCCGATCTGTCTATTTCACCTTTGGCCATGACCAGTTCGCTGAAAGCATCCCGGGTACCGGAGCCTTCTTCCCGGGTAACTACCGTGATGACCCCATCAGGGCCTCCAAGATCCTTCCAGTTCTTGATGTTGCCCATGTAAATGTTCTTGACATCCTCGGTTTTTAAACTGGTGACGGTATTGGCGGGATTGACCACTACTGCTATGCCGTCCAGGGCAATGGTGGTATCAACCAATCCCTTGTCTCTTTCTTCTGCTTTCAAAGCCCTTGAAGATGCCCCAATGTTGGCTGCCCCCGAAACGGCCGCCTCGATGCCTACGCTGGAACCGCCCCCCTGGACGTTGATCTTGACATCATTGTGCTGGGCCATGAATTCTTCTGCCAGTATGTCGCTGAAGGGCTGCACCGAGGTTGAGCCGGCGATAGTCAGGGTTCCTGATAGAGCTGGAGTCCCGCTGTTCGGGGTCGGAGTTTCGCTGGCCGGCCGGCCGCAGCCGGTAATGAACCATGTACCCACCAGCACCAGGCCGAGAATAACGAAGCTGGTTATTCTTCTTCTGTTAATTGTCAGCATCCCACATCGTTCCTCCCCTTTTCTATTCGTATTTCCAATGATAAGGGCACATTGTTAAGGGTGAAACAGGGTTGCTTTAAGAATGTGTATGGGAATTGTAAAATAAATGTAAAGACGGCCTGTCTATGCTCTGCCTCGGAGGCGGACTTACATCTTCGGCAGGGTCACATAAAAGGCGGACCCCCGGCCTTCGGTGCTTTCCACCGCCACCTGCCCGTTCAGGTTCTCGGCTATGTGTTTGACAATGGACAACCCCAAACCGGTTCCTCCGGTCTTGCGCGTGCGGGCTTTGTCGACCCGGTAGAAACGCTCGAATATACGGGTAATATCCCGGGGTGGGATGCCCATTCCGTTGTCTTTGACAGATATCTTCACCTTGTCGCCCAGATCCTCCAGTCCAACCTCTACCCGCCCTCCATCAGCACTATAATTAACCGCGTTGTCCAGCAGGTTGATCAATACCAGATCTATGAGCCCGGGATCGCTGTTGAGCTGTACCGCCGTGTCCGGGTGGAAATAGTTTATCTCTATGTTTCTGAAGCTGGCGGTAGTTGCCATCCTGGTAACGGCGTCCTCGACCAGTCGATTCAAATCCACCTGCTGCTGCTGAAGCTTGAATGCATCAGCCTCCAGTTTGGAAAGTCCTAACAGATCGTTTATCAGCCTCGACAACCGCTGGGTCTCCTTGTACATAATTCTGATAAATTCCTGGGTGGTGACCGGATCTTTACCGCCCTCCGCCAGTAAAGTCTCGGCAAAACCGCATATGCTGGTAACTGGGGTTTTCAACTCGTGGGATACGTTGGCCATAAAATCCTTGCGCACCTGTTCCAGGCGTTTGATCTCGGTGATATCGTTGAGGATTACCAGAATATCACGGACGGAAACGGCTGAATCATACAGCGGCAATGCATTGGCTTCGATTATCCTTCCGCCCAGGGTATGCAGGACAATGTTCCGTTTTATGGATTTACCGTTTTGCTTGACCTCATCGATCATGGCCAGCAACTCATAAGTGGTGAAAATCTCTACGTATTTCTTCCCCGGGGTCTCTTTCTCGAGTGCCAACAGGGAAGCAGATACGGGATTGGCATAGACCACTCGGTCGTCCCGGCCAATCATCAGCACTCCGTTGACAGTGTTGTCCAAAATCGCCTGCAGGTAGTTCCTGACCTTGGTGACCTCATCTATATTCTTCTCTATATGCTGCGCCATATCGTTGAAAGCATGAGCCAATTCTTCTATCTCGTCCCCACTGTGGACGGAGATGCGGCGCCGGAGATTGCCCCCTGCCAGGTCCTTGACGGCCCTGGTGATATCCTTGACCGGTTGGGAAAATCTTTGCGCCAGCCACAACCCCAGCAGGACTGCGATCAGGCCACACAAAAATGTCGCCAGCAGGATGCCGGTGAAAGCCTCGCTGTATATGGCCTGGAGTTCCGCCAGGGGCAGGGCCAGCCTAACCGCCCCTGTATCCTCATCATTGCTGAAGGGTACGGCTACATATAGCATGTTCATGGCCAGGGTATCGCTGTACCGGATGTCAATCCCGTTCTGCCCCTGCAGAGCAATATACACCTCGGGGCGGCTGCTGTGGTTGTCCAGAGTTGTAGGATCTACCTCTGAATCCCCCAACACTACCCCCTGGCTGTCGATTATGGTTACCCGGGTGGCGCTGTCCCGGGCGGCCGTTATGCATATATCCGAATAGCTACGAAGGGCCGGCCCATCTCCGGCCCGGAACCTGGTCATATCAGCTACCAGGTAGGCTTCCCGGGTCAGGCGGGACTCCAGGTTGGAAAGATAGGTTGTCTTATAGTAGGAATACCCCACACTCCCCAGCAATACCAGCAACAGCAGGATTATCGCCAGAAAGGAGGTCACCAATTTGGAGCGATAGCTTCTAATCATCGGCATGCTCCTCAAACTTGTATCCTAACCCACGCACCGTCTTTATGTACCTGGGATTACGACTGTCCGGTTCGACCTTTTCGCGCAGTTTGCTGACCTGCACATCCAGCACCCGGGTGGATACGCTGTCGGGCAGATCCCAGAGAACCTCCAGGAGATAATCGCGCTTCAGGACCCGGCCCCGGTTCTTGATCAGCAAGGCCAGCAACTCATATTCCTTGAGGGTCAGGTCCAGCTTATGCCCCTTCTGATATATCTCATACCGGTCCGGTTTGACCACGAAACTGCCAACAGTAATGTCAGTCTGGTCCGGATCGGGTTCCTCTTTGACTGAACCCCGGCGCAATACCGCCTTGATCCGAGCGGTCAGCTCACGCACACTGAAGGGTTTGGTCACATAATCATCCGCGCCCAGCTCCAGACCCAGTACCCGGTCGATCTCATCGTCACGGGCGGTGAGCATGATTATGGGGGTTAATATTTTAGCCTGGCGCAGCTCCCGGCAGATTTCCAGTCCATCCCGTCCGGGCAGCATCAAATCCAGAACTATCAGGTCCGGCTTTTCTTCCCTGATCAAACGCCAAGCTTCGTTGCCATCATGAGCGGCAATAGTCTTAAAACCCTCTTTATTCAGGTTGTAAGTAACAAGACGTACTAGTGATTCTTCATCATCCACCACCAGTATCTTACCTGTCATCTTTACTCCACTCCAAACCTTCTGTTATTCTGCTTCATTTCAAAGTATACCCGGTCCGACCCAAAAGGAGACCAGACCATTACCAGGTTGGCTTCTGCGCTGGGTAGATAGAATGCCAAGGAGGCGGTAATGGAATCACCTTGCTGGAGCAGAGCCCGCAATTGACGATACTGTCCCTCTTCTGGCTGGGACACCGTCTTGTCAAATGGTTTAACAGTCTGGTTGGAACTGCCGATCAACTCGAAATCGGCATCACAGCCATGAGCGCGATCAGCATCAGGATGGTTAACCCTCTGCATCTTAACCGCATATTTGTCCCTTATTTCTTCAATCTCCCTCTGCCGCTTATATTCTATTATTCCTAATTATATCAAACGGGACGGTCACCAGGATGCCCTTGTCCCGACCGTGCAGACTTGCCGAAAATATCCACCGCCGGTAAGCTCAAAACACTCCCCGGCGTACATTTTGGAGAAAAGAAACGAGAGAACCTTTGCCGGTTCCCCTAGGTGTAAAGTTTGGCAACCAGGATTTCCACCACCCGATCGGGGAGGAGCCGTTTCAGGAGGGCCAGGGCCCGGTTGGAGGTTCCCACCACCACCCGGACCGGGGGATTGGGGCTGGCTGCTATCTTCAATATAGCCCGGGAGATGGTGTCTGGCGGTGGTCCGCCCTGTTCATCCTGGATCATCCGGCCCACGGATCTGTCAAAGATTGGTTTATAAACCGAATCCGCCGAGGCCACGGTATACACCCGGTTGGCAGTTAATCCGGTGCGGGTGTCGCCCGGATCCACCAGGACCACCTTGATTCCAAAGGGTTTAAGCTCCATCCGCAAACCCTCGCTCATGGCCTCCAGGGCATATTTACTGGCACTGTAAAAAGTCTGGAAAGGCACGGTGATCAAGCCGGCCAGGGAACCGATGTTGATGATAAGGCCATAACCCTGGGTTCTCATGATAGGCGCCGCTCTGCGGCACATGCGGTGGACTCCGAAGAAGTTGGTATTGAACTCCAGGAAGGCCTCCTCGGGGGTGGTGTCTTCCACCGCCCCGGCCAGGGCGAAACCGGCACAGTTTATCAGGATATCCAGCCGGCCTTCTCTGTCAACCAGGTATTCTATCGCCCCATCCACCGATTCATCCGAGCAGACATCCAATTTGATCATCTGCAGGAATCCCCCCGCCGCATTGAGCTGGGGGTGTGTCCCTGCCGGCCCGCCGGGATTACGGCTGGTGCCGTATACCTTGTAACCTTGTCCCGACAGAGTTCGGGCAATCGACTGGCCGATGCCCGATGAGGCGCCGGTTACCAGAACCACATCCCCGTAAAACTTCTTCAAATTCATCCTCCTCGCACATAATCCAATAGTATGCATATATTTCGATCATCACCGATTCCTTTTTTCGGATCTAGTCCTGCGGCGAGATTGCGTCTTGCACCTTTTTGAAGTTCCTCCCCCGGTATCAAAACTATTGCCCCGGTCTCATTCATCTTATCTTATTAAAGCCCGGTTGAGTATGGAACCTCATCTGGATTAACCTACCGCCCTAGCAATGAAAAAGGATCCATACCCTTGTGTCCAGATATTAACCCCCCGCGCTAAATGCTTAAACCTGCCGCAGGGGGTATCTTGATTGACCACCGCTAGCCCTGAATAAACCAGCTTCCAACGATCACCTGAAGCAATTGGTAAAGAAATGGTGTTAATAAAGGCTTGAAAAGGGGTTCTGAGGCAAATGCCGGTGGACGGGGCAGGCAGCCGTGTTCGCCTATGAACCAAAACGCTCAAAGGGCGGCTGGGCTAAACCGGATGCCTGTACCCCGGGATCATCTATGCATCAAGAAAGGTCTTGACTTCATGTTGTTGGTGCATTTCCTGCAGCCAGACATCAAATTCCGCCTGGGATTTCTGCTCGAACAAGGCTGCCCGGATCTTATCCCGGCTCTGCTCGAAATCCGCCGCTTGGGCTTCTCTCCGGCCAGTAACCTTGATGATATGATAGCCGTAATCGGTCTTGACCGGAGAGCTTACCTGGCCTACCTGCATCCCAAAAGCGGCTTCTTCGAATTCCTCCATCATGGCCCCCCGGTTAAAGAACCCCAATTCTCCGCCATTGCTGGCGCTGCCCGTGTCGGTGGAATTCTCCCTGGCCAGCTGGGCGAAATCCTCACCGCTGGTCAGCCGCTGTTCGATTTCGCTGGCCTTCTCCTCGGTATCCACTAGGATATGGCTGGCCTGTACCTGTTCCTCCTGGGCGAAATCAGCTTGGTTTTCTTCGAAATAAGTCTGCATCTCTTCATCGCTGATAACTATCCGTGGTTCCAGCAGTTTCTTGATCTTGACAGTTACGGCTATATCCTGGCGAATCTGCTCCAGGGGGTAACCGGAGGCCGTGAGGCTCTGTATGAAAGCCTCTTCGCCGCCATAGTAGTCATAATAACTCTGCAGCTCAGCCTGGATCTCCTCAT
>CAZOMS010000070.1:0-10489 GCA_964580805.1 uncultured Syntrophomonas sp.
ATGCATCCGGATTATTTTTTCCCAATCCTTTTCCCGCAGGTTGGTCAAGGTGATGAAGTTGCCGTTTATGAAGGAATGACGGTAGTCGTCATCCCTGATATAAAGAGAATCCCGCATGTGCTCCGGAAGTTGGTCAACAAAGCAGAAAACACAGCGGTTGGAGCACGGCCTCAGACGGTCAAAGACCAGTTCCTCAAATTCCAACCCCAGCGTTTCATCATAATCCTTATCAATCTCCAGCAGCCAGGTTTCACCATTGGACTTCTCTATTACCACCGCCAGGGTGTCATCCTGGGCCTGGAATTCATAATCGAGAATGTCATTGATAGGTTCGCCATTAATAGCGATCAGCCTATCGCCTGGAACAATGTCCAACTCGGCTGCTATGCTGCCGGTTCTTATACCGCTGATACGGCCTACCAATAATACCACCACCTGATACAGCTTAACGCAGTGCGGACATCTAGGAAAAAGGTGCCGTATCAATTATCTTCGATATGTGGTCTTGGCGCAAGATATGTCAAAGGCCAGACTCTTCATTTACGAAAATCCGGCCTCCGCTTTGAATTCATTGACCTGTCTTTGCAGGGATGGGTGCTCTGGCTTCAACAAGCGGGAGACGACTGCATTTATAGGTTTTTGCAGCACATGCAGCGAACCCGCCCGGTATAAAAATATCAGGGCTTTTTCCGATTGGACTGATATCGTTTTGATCAATATTTCATCAGGGGAATGACCCAGAATCTCAACCAACTGCTCAATGGTCTTTCTGGTCATGGTGACTTCAACCCCGGCTCCCAAAGCGTACACCTCATTGCCCAAGCTATCCTGTCCCACCAAGATCGGATCGCCGGAACCCTCCTGGCTAAAATCCCCCCAACCCGGCAAATGACTATTGTCATTGCCCAATTCATGATCGAGATAGAGATGGGCTGCCAGGACAGGGTGGTATATACCGATAGTACCCAAGAAAACTAGTTTCATAAGCCGCTCGTCATAACTGTCTTCATTTATGGCCGAGGGTCTTTACTTTGGTGATTTCGACCAGATTGACTAGTTGGGCAAATGCCTGCCTGGTGCCCCAAGTCACAATTGGGCGCCCCACCATGGTCAGGCCCAGGCGCCGGGAAGTAAATCCCCCAATCTTCATGCTCCAATTGACCCGGGTCATACAGTCGACCATGACCAACTGGTCCTGCTCCTCCAAAATTCGGGCAATACCCATCAACACTGCGGTGTAACGATTGCTGAAAGTCTTCTTGCCGAATACATAAACCTCATTGCCAACATCGTCAGTGCCCATATATCTTATTTTGCCAAAATCAGCGTCGGTCGTCTTATCGTAATAGGGGATCCTCACCAGTTCTTCTTCGGACGGGGTTCTCTGGCGGTCCAGAAGCCCCAGGTGCAAAGCGGCTGCCGATACGGATGAATGCGATCCCCCAAAACAATGGTATATGATTTTCATTTGGTTTCCCTTCTCATTTAAATCAAGTCGGGCCTACTTTCTGGACAGGGAACCTTTGTTCAACAGATAGAATCCCCCCGCGGCAGCTGCTACCACCAGCAGCATTATCATTATCGTGGTACCCGATTTTTGATCGGAGGAGGCCGGCTTCTGCGCCGGTGAATTGCTGGTGCCGCCATCAGGGGTCACGCCCAATACGGTAGGCAGTATGCTGGCGAATGCCTTGACTCCCTGCTGAGCGGCGGCCTTGTCATTGGTATGGGCGCCTACTTCAATCAGCATGGCTCTGGGGCTTAAATCTTGATTATAGGCCCCTTTGCCCATGAATATTCCATTGGACAGACCGGGAGCCTTTTGGTCCATGGCCGCTTTAAGATTCTTGGCAAATTCAAGATTGCTTTTGGAGTTGGGATTGGTTCGGCCCACCACTAATTTGATTTTGGTGGCTTCCTTGCCGTTTAACTTGGTCTGATATTGTCCGGGCGGCACCGCATCACGGTGCACATCGATGAGGGCCGCCGGTGCACTCTTCATCAATAACGCCGCGGTTTTACGAGAGCGGTTATAGGCATTGACGTCGTGGGGGTTGTGGTTTTCGGTATTGTATTCCACGTTGAATCCCATTGACTTCAATTCATCCACCAGGGCTGCTCCAACGTCATAAATTCCGCCGTTTCCCTGGATACTTTCTTTTCCGTCACTGGGGACGTAGGATTCATCACTATGGGTGTGGTAAACCGCTATGGTGGGTTTATCACCTTGTTTTACAATGGGGACGGCGCCATCAAGGATGCTGGCCTGAACCGGCGGGGCGGTGGTGAGTTCAGGCATCGCCTCCTTGCCCTGATAGGTACACCTGGCATTAAAACCTACTATTTCGGTCACTTCGTAGCGCGAATTGTCGGCAGCTATATACACGTCTCCAGGGTTTACTTCCAGCGCGGTCTGCAGTATCACATAGTCATCCTCATTGATTAGTGAATAATACTCGCCCAAAGGAGCCTCAGCTTCTGCCGCTGCCGGACTAATAAAAATGGAGGTTAGAAACACGGCCAGTATCAGGCCGCCTAAACCCTTACGCATCGTTGTCACCCCGTTCCCTATCTATTTCATGCTCATCTTCGCCCAATGGTTTGCGGGCCGGTTCCGGCTCCCGCAGCTTCTCTATCAGTTCCCGGGGCCGACCTTCAGTTTGGGGACCACCCTGAATCCTCTCCAGGCTTTCTCCGATAAGCTCAGCCAATAGTACTGCCAGTATGCCCGCCAGGATCAAAGAATCAAAGGCGCCGGCTCCACCGATATGCACTGTACCGCGCAGTCCGGTACGCATCAAATAGATATATTGGGCCACATCCAGGGACAGCACCCCCATAACCGCTGCGAAAAAAGCGCCGCGCCGGGAGCGCCCGGCCAGATATCCCACGATGCCAGCGATTAACGGATAGATGTAGATAGCATCAATGAAAATATTTTCAGGTTCGGCCCCCAAATAACGGGCTGCCAGGTAGAGTGCCAGACCTGTCACTATCGCGGCTATAAGAGAACGTATCTTCTCCCAAGAGGTACCGGCGCCCAACCATATATAGACAGCCAGTACAACCGCGATTGAGCCGCCCAGGTTAAGGGTTACCCGGCCTCCCAGGGGTATATCGATGAAGCTGCCGATAATGATAGCTGCTATCACCGCTAAAGCGGACTTGTCATTCATCCTCAGTTTATCCAGGACTCGATGGGCTACTCCAAAGTAGATCAATATGGACACTATTACCAGGCTTATTAAGCCTATTGGAAAATTAAGCATCGGGGCAATCCTTCCTTTCCTTTAGCATCTCAGTACCCTCTTTTGCATGGTGATTATCAAATAGATTGCCCAGCATTGGTTTTGTTTATGTAAAAGGCCTGTCATGACAAAGCCCGCCATCAAGACGGGCTCAGACTATCTGCAATAATATCGTATGCGATTATGAATATACCTAAGGCTTCAGGATCCTGCTGTGGATATGCTCAATGGCAATTATTTTTAATTATCAATTCGGGCCGACCAAATGGCCGGGTCAATCCCCCTGGCCCGCAGCCAATCAGCTGTGCGGCCCAGGATTAACAGCGGTTTGCTCTTCAGGCTCTCACAGTTGCCGGCGCCGCACATTAAGAACACCGCCTGTAATTGCCGGAGCAGACCGGAAAGTTCACTAGTCAGATCCTGACCGGGCTCAAGTCTGCGTAGGAACCAGCCCGTCATGCCGACCAGGTCGGCCCCCATAGCGATGGCCTTGGCCATGTCCAAAGCGGTACGGATACCACCAGCGGCAATTATCTGCAGGGGCAGTTCTAAGGCTATAATCTCCGACAGGCTGACAGCTGTGGGAATGCCCCATTCATATAGCTGTTGGTCGAATTGGCCCCGGCGCTGGTGTTCAATGGCGATGAAGTTGGTTCCACCGCTGCCGCCATTATCGATTATTCGCACTCCCGCCCGGTATAGTTTCCCGACCGTCTCCCGACTCAGCCCGAATCCTACTTCTTTGGCGATTACCGGCACCGGGCAATCATCTACTATCCGGGCCACATTATCCAAAATCCCTCTGAAATCCCGGTCCCCTTCTTCCATGGCCAATTCCTGAGCCACATTAAGATGCAGCTGCAGGGCATCGGCGGCTATCAGGTCAACCAGCCGGCAGGCCTTGCTCGCCTCCAGATTGGCGCCGCAATTGGCGATGATGATCCCGTCTGGGTTTGCTTCCCTGGCCACCGTAAAACTGTCCACCACGGCGGGGTTTTCCATGGCGATGGTCATCGATCCCACCGCCATAGCCAGGCCGAACCGACTGGCGGTGGCGGCCAGGGTTTTATTGATATGATAGGCAGATTCGGTCCCGCCCGTCAGAGCATTGATCAATACCGGATAGGCCAAGCTTTTGCCCAAAAAACGGGTTTGCAGGTCAATGTCCTGCCAGGCCAGTTCCGGCACCGCATCGGGCACCAGCATGACGTCCTCGAACCCGTTCGGTAAAGGTCCATCAGGGATCTTTATTGCCCATTCCAGGTGATCAACCTTGCGTTTGTTTCTTATCTCCAGGCCTCCCTGCTATTTGGGTCGCCAGATTCAGAGCCGCAATATCATTTACATTAAGGAACATCTCTTCGGCCACCCCAAATTTCTCGATTTCATTACGGGTTATCTCCAAGGCACGGAGTTCATCGAATATGCGGACCAATTTGACCCGGTTGGTTTCCAGGCAGGTGGTCAGCACCGGCAAGCATCGGCGGCTGTATACTGCCGTCAACGGCTGCAATTGATTGTCTAAACGAGGCACCACACTATCATATCCATCCAATCGGGAGATCATCATCCGTACCAACTCCATGTTCATAAACGGAACGTCGCAGCCCATGACAAAGGCGCTGTCATGACTGCAATGATAAAGGGCGGAATGGATACCCGCTACCGGCCCCATGCGCGGATATATATCGGTATACACGGGCACTCCAAGGTAGGTGTATAGCTCCGGATCATTACTTATTATAATTATCTCCTCGAACAGCGAGGTAAATTTATCGAGTATTATGTGGATAACCGGCCGGCCTGATATCTCTGCGAAGGCTTTGTTGAATTTCATCCGGGAACTTTTACCCCCCGCCAGAATCACGCCGCTGGTATTTATCCCTGATTTCTCGATTATCAGCTCCTCGGTCTCTTTATGCATTGAGGATTCCTCCTCCCGACAAAAAGGCTGCCACCTGGCAGCCTAAAAATTTAACCCTCAGCCACCCGTTCCGGCGGCAGCGCATCCATTGCATCCATCAGGGGCTGGCTTACTCACACCTGGCCCAAGCCGGGCGGTGTTAAACGAAGACAATTGCTGAATAGGATTAGTGGCGCTGCACTCCGGGCAGCGCACCATATCCTTCTCCGCATAGGAGATCATAATATCGAAATTATGTCCGCATTGGCGGCACTTAAAATCAAATATCGGCACCGGCTCTCCTCCTGCTCTGCTATTCCTGCTCGGCCGAGTCCGTACCTTCGGTTTGGCTGACCTCTACAACCGGCTCGGCTGGTTCCACTGCTTCAGGTTGGCTTACCGCTTCAGCCTGCTCGGGGACCGGCTCGGTTTCTTGTTGGTCAAGATATTCTCTTGTCTCAGCCTCTTCCAAATCCTGAGCAACCTCCCGGATCGAAAGGCCGATCCGTTTCTCCTGGGGATCAATGCTTAGAATCTTCACCTTAACCGGTTGGTTGACACTGACAACATCCTGGGGCTTATCCACCCGCCGATTGGCTAACTGGGAGATGTGGACCAAACCATCCACACCGGGCTGAATCTCCACAAAAGCACCGAACGGAGCTATTCTGACCACGGTCCCGTCAATGATGTCACCTTCCTGGAATTTTTCGACCACCATTTCCCACGGGCTCTTCAAAAGTTTTTTACGGCTCAGCGAGACTCTTTGTTTATCCCTGTCTAAGGCCATAATATAAACATCGATTTCTTCGCCCTCTTTTACTACATCGGCGGGGTGGCTTATCCTTACATGGTCCATTTCCGATACATGCAGCAATCCTTCAAATCCGCCCAGGTCGACAAAGACCCCGTAATCGACAATACGCTTGATCCGTCCCTTTACCGTCTGTCCTTCCTGGATACTGGCCCAGAATTCTTCCTTCTGGCGCGCCCGTTCCTCTTCCACCAATTTCTTGCGGGATACTACGATCTGCGAACCCCGTTTTTTGTGGCGATTGAACTCGATAATGTTGAAATTGAAGGTTTTGCCAATATAATCGTCCAGGTTTTTAACATAGCCATCTTCCACATGGGATGCCGGCAAAAAGGCTACTACACCTACGTCAACCAGCAAACCGCCCTTAACACTGCCCGTAACTGTACCTTCGACCTGGCGGCCTTCGTTGAAATCCTCTTCCAATTTATCCATGGCCCGCTTTGAATCCACCTTCTTTTTGGAAAGCAGAATGGTGCCATCATCGTCCCATCGCAAAACCAATACTTCCAGCTCGTCGCCTATCTTAACCAATTCTTTGGCTGAACTTACATCCTTTGCGGACATCTCGCGCAGCGGGATTATCCCTTCAGACTTGCCTCCTACATCCACCATGACCTCATCGTCCAGAACCTGAATAACCGTCCCCGTTACGATATCCCCTTTGTTCGGAATAGCCAGGTCAGCCATTTCAGCTTCCATGCGGGCGAAATTTTCTTCCTTGGTGTTTTCCCCGTTTTCCCTGCTCTCAGTCTCAATAACCGGTATTACCTCTTGTTGCTCCTGGGGAGCACTGTCGCCAAACTCCGTCATCCTATCCAATACCTCCTTAATAATCCAGTCCGGGGTGGATGCCCCTGCAGTTATGCCTACAATAGCTGCACCTGCTAGAGAATCCGGGTCTATATCAGCAGCGGACTGTATCTGCCAGGTTCGCACTCCAATCTTCTGACACTCCTGGGTTAGGGTTTTGGTATTTGAACTGTTCTGATCACCAATGATCAACATCAGGTCTACCCTGTGGGCCAATTCTCGGGCCGCTTCCTGCCTTTGGCGGGTTGCTTGACAAATGGTGTTTATTACCCTTACTTCTGGGGCCAGGCGCAGTAATATCGCGGCCATTTCGTAAAACAGATGTTCATCTTTGGTAGTCTGTGATATTACGCCCAGTTTCTTCGAGGTCCCTTCCCATTGATGAGCCTGTTGGGCATTGCTGACCACAGTGGCTCGTCCCTGGCAAAAACCCAGTATGCCTTTAACCTCTGGATGCTCTGTATCTCCAAAAATTATTATATCATAATCCTCTTGGATTAGTAATTGCGCCGCTTCATGAACCCTGCGCACCAGCGGACAGGTAGCATCTTTAACCTTAAGGTTCATCTCTCGGGCCTGATTCAATACTGTGGGAGGGACGCCATGAGTCCTGATAATTATTCCGTCGGCGCCTATTCCTTCCAGGCTGTTTATCGGGGATATGCCCCGGTTTTCAAAATAACGCACCACCTCGTCGTTGTGAACCAATGGTCCCAGGGTAGACCAGCGGTTGTCATCCTGACCAGCCTCTTCTGTCATTTTAAAGGCTCTCCTGACCCCGGCGCAAAACCCTGCTTTGTTAGCCAGTATGGTCTGCAAATCACTTACCTCGATGATGATTCCATTAATTTTCGCAGTATAAGAATAAAATCCTTCTTTATTCTACCAGAAGGTCGTTGATTTTGTTCATAATATCTTCACTTATCTTTTCCATCCCGGCCGAACCTATCCTCTGGCCCTTATACTGGTCCAGGCAAATGGGCGTGCCCGCTCTTACGAGCAACGGCCGGCACCAACCACAGGGGAGATTATGTCCGGTCCCAATACATGCGACTGGAATTATGGGCGCCCCTGATTTTAAGGCTATCAATACCATCCCGGGCTGCGCCTTGGCATCTCCGCTCCGGTTGCGGATTCCCTGCGGAAAGATACCCAGAACCTTCCCTTCTCCAAGTATCTGTAAGGCGCGCCGGATAGCCTGCCGGTCGGCATATTCCTTGTGGACCGGGAAAGCATTTAATTGTCTAACGATGAATTTCAATACCGGGTTTTTAAAAAGGGAAACCTTGGCCATAAAGTACACCGGCCTTTTTAATGCCACTCCCACCGCAATAGGGTCCCAATTGCTCACATGGTTGGGGGCAATGATAACCGGACCGGAAGAAGGGATATTGTCAACGCCTTCAATTCTTAATCCTAATACCAAGAAGACCGCGCGCGCGATGAATCTGATGACGGAGTAGAACATCTAGCTCTCTCCAATAAGGTATAGTATTTGGGCCAGAACTTCATCGGCATTGTAGGCTGAGGTATCGATAACTATTGAGTCCGGTAGGATTTTAAGGGCGCCCACCGACCGGGCTGAATCCATCAGATCCCGGTTGCGCATATCATGAAGAATCGCCTCACTGTCTACTTGGTAACCGCGGCTTTCCATCTCGTGCAGCCGCCGCTGGACCCTCTTCTGTAGATCGGCGGTAACAAAAAACTTGAAATCGGCATCAGGCAGCACCTGTTCGCCTATGTCCCGACCGTCCATTACCACCCGGCCGGCACGGGCCATCTCCTGCTGCTTGCTGACCATGATGGCGCGCACCCGGGGATGGGCGGCCACTTGTGAAACAACCGCGCTAATCTGGGGAGAACGAACAATATCGGTGATATCCTCACCCTGGCAAATCAGACGCTGCTCGCCTTCCTGTTTATCAAAGGCCAGGTCGAGCCCCTCGGCCAACCTGTACAAGACGGTGGGGTCATCCAGGTCGAGGTCAGCCTGCAGAGCCTTCCAGGCCAAAGCCCTGTACATGGCGCCCGTATCTATATATATGTAGCCTAATCTGGAAGCCAGGGCCCGGGCCAAAGTGCTCTTGCCGGCCCCGGCGGGACCGTCGATAGCTATCTTCATAAATAATACCTGCCTGCAAATGTTCTAGACTATTCTAGCACAACGCCATGGACAGTTAAAGACGAAGCCAATAGGGCTATATTTGTCAATACGGCTGACATTTGCGATAATCTATATAAATGGAATATGGGCCAGAAATTATCGCAAGGAGTGAAAACGCCATGTCTGCACCAGCCGGTTTTGACCTGAAGTTTGTGAGAGAAGAACAACATCTTATGCTGCCTCCCCTAACCCCGTTCAGACTGACCCAGAGTCTCTACGACGCATTATTCCAATATATTTTGACCAAAGATCAGGAAGCGCAACTGCAAAAGTTCATCGATATGCTGGAGGAGCATATCAAGCGCAAGGATCAGACACCGTTTTCGGTGCCCATTGAAGATCTGGAATTTTTAGACGAAGGTTTGCAGGAACTGCGTTTGCTCAATTGGTCGGAGATCCCTGTGGCAGTATTTGAACTGGTGCTGTCTGAATCCGGTGATGCAGACCAGGAGGAGACAATCGAACCTATCAGCGACTTGCTGACGCGGCTGACCATCTTTAAACGTCCCGCCGGCAGCAGCTTAATCTGGGTTTACCCCTATACCATGGTGAGATAGAATACTGTTAAGACATTCGACTACAAACAACGTTGGAGGAGGAGGAGATCAGAATGGATTTAAAAGGTTCCCGTACCGAAGAGAATCTGTGGAAGGCATTTGCAGGAGAATCACAAGCCCGCAACAAGTATGACTTCTTTGCCAGCCAGGCTAAGAAGGACGGCTACGAGCAAATGGCCGGCATTTTTGAAGAAACAGCATTTAATGAGAAAGAACACGCCAAAAGGTTCTTCAAACTGCTCATGGGCGGGTATGTTCGCCCCACCGAGGAAAACCTGTTAACTGCAGCTCTGGGTGAAAACGAAGAGCACACCGTTATCTATGCAGAGATGGAGAAGGTAGCCAGGGAGGAAGGATTCACCGAAATTGCGGACATATTCAAAGAGATTGCCGAGGTTGAAGAGGAACATGAAAAGAGATACCGGAAGCTACTGGACAACATCAAGCGTGATACCGTCTTCCGCCGCCCCAGTCCGGTGAAATGGAAATGCCGCAACTGCGGATATGTCCATCAGGGAGTTGAGCCCCCGGAGATGTGTCCGGCTTGCGCCCATCCCCGCGCTTACTACGAAGAACTGGCAGAGAACTACTAGGAATCATTCCTATATAGAAAAACAAGAGGCTGTCCCAAAGTCCGAATCGGACTGAGGAGCAGCCTCTTTTCATGTCAGGACACTTGGGCCAGGCGGACCAGTCTTACCTGGCGCTACCTATCCCAGTCAGGATCTCCTTGGTCATCTCCGGCAGCACGAAGGCGGCCCGGTGTACCTCAGGATTGTAATACTTTAATGCGTAGTCAGCGGGTAGCGGGCTTTCGGGGTCATAACGTTTCGACCCGATGGTAAAGCTCCACAAGCCGCTGGGATAAGTGGGGATGCTGGCCAGATATAATTTGGCCATTGGGAAATGTTCGCTGATGCCAGCATAGGCCATTTCTATAACATTGCGATTGAAAAAGGGCGACTCGCTCTGGACCACCAACATCCC
>CAZOMS010000071.1:0-10097 GCA_964580805.1 uncultured Syntrophomonas sp.
TCGAATACACGGCGGACGAAGACATCGAACTGGAGAAGAATAAAAAACATGATATAAGCGCGGTAATCGATCGCCTGGTGGTAAAGGAAGGAATCCGCAGCCGCCTGGCGGAATCGCTGGAGTTGGCTTTCCAATTGAGCGAGGGATTGGTAGTGATCCGACTCCTGGCGCCTGAAGGGAAGGAGCAGGATATGCTGTTCAGCCGCGAATTTGCCTGCTCCGATTGTGGTTTCAGCCTGCCCGAACTAAGCCCGCGCATGTTTTCCTTCAACAGCCCCTTTGGAGCCTGCCCCGAATGCAACGGCTTGGGAGAGAGGAGAGAAATGGACCCGGATCTGGTATTGGACCCGGACCTCTCCCTGGCGGAGGGGGCCATCATCCCCTGGGCGCTTAACTCCCACAATTATTATCGCCAGTTGGTCCTGGGCATGAGTGAGAAATACGATATCCCCATGGACAAACCCCTAAGTACGATGAATCCCAGCCAGTTGGATCTGATACTATATGGCAACAAGGGCGAGCAATTCAAGATCACCTATACCAATTCCTATGGCGAGACTGGTACTTACTATACCCGTTTTGAGGGTGTGATCAATACCTTGAAAAGGCGCCACCAGGAGACCAAGTCCGATGTGGCCCGGGAGGAAATGGAGAAGTTCATGACCATTAGTCTTTGTCCCGCTTGCCGGGGCAAGCGACTGCGCCCGGAGATACTGGCGGTCCTGCTGGGGGGGAAAACCATCGCCGAGGTAACCGCCATGGCCGTTTATGAGACTATGGAATTCCTAACCCAGCTGGACCTGGACCAGCGGGAAGCGTTGATAGCCCGCCAAGTAATAAAGGAGATCACTGAGCGGTTGAGATTCCTTATTGATGTAGGCTTGAACTATTTGACCCTGGACCGCCCCGCTGGCAGTCTGTCAGGAGGAGAGGCCCAGCGCATCCGGTTGGCCACCCAGGTTGGCTCCAGCCTGGTGGGGGTGCTGTACGTGTTGGATGAACCGAGTATAGGCCTGCATCCCAGGGATAACATCCGGCTGCTGGAGACACTGAAGAGGCTGCGGGACTTGGGTAATACGGTCATAGTGGTGGAGCACGACGAGGAGACCATCCATTATGCTGATTATATCGTAGATATTGGGCCGGGGGCGGGAGTCCACGGCGGCCGTGTAGTGGCGACGGGATCGGTGCAGGATCTGATGGAGTCGCCGGAGTCCATTACCGGGCAATACCTGGCCGGTATTCGCACCATTGCCGTACCACCGCTGCGGCGAAGCGGCAGCGGGCAACAGCTGGTGATCAAGGGTGCCCGGGAGCACAACCTGAAGGATCTTACCGTCCGCATCCCGCTGGGCAAGATGGTAGTTGTCACCGGGGTATCTGGCTCCGGCAAGAGCACCCTGGTGGAAGATATCCTCTATCCAGCCCTGATGAAAAGAATATACAACA
The DNA here is from genome assembly GCA_964580805.1 of uncultured Syntrophomonas sp. Taxonomy (GTDB): domain Bacteria; phylum Bacillota; class Syntrophomonadia; order Syntrophomonadales; family Syntrophomonadaceae; genus PHAA01. The sequence continues at coordinate 1,450 of CAZOMS010000071.1, forward strand.
GCCGGTACCGGGTGGGCACCCATGATTCCATAGAAGGAATGATGTACCTGGACAAGGTCATAAATATTGACCAATCGCCTATCGGCCGGACGCCCAGGTCCAACCCGGCTACCTATACCGGCGCCTTCGACAGTATCCGGGAGTTGTTCGCGGAGACAGCGGAAGCCAGGGTACGAGGGTATAAGCCGGGACGCTTCAGCTTCAACGTGCGGGGCGGCCGCTGCGAGGCTTGTGCCGGCGACGGGATAATCAAGATCGAGATGCATTTTCTCCCCGATGTGTACATTCCTTGTGAGGTGTGCAAAGGCAAGAGGTACAACCGGGAGACCCTGGAAGTCAAATACAAGGGCCAGAACATCGCCGACGTTCTGGCTATGACCGTGGATGAGAGCGTAGAGTTTTTCGAGAGCATCCCCAGGATAGGGCGCAAGCTCAAGGTGCTGCAGGATGTGGGCCTGGGATATGTTCAGCTGGGACAGCCGGCCCCTACCTTGTCGGGGGGAGAGGCGCAGCGGGTGAAGCTTTCCACCGAACTGTCCAAACGTTCGCTGGGGCGCAATCTCTATATACTGGATGAGCCTACCACCGGGCTCCACCGGGAAGACGTCAAACACTTGCTGGGCGTTCTGGAGCGGCTGGTGGATGCAGGCAACTCGGTTATCGTTATCGAACATAACCTGGACGTGATCAAATCGGCTGATCACGTCATTGACTTGGGACCGGAAGGCGGGGAAGAAGGGGGCCGCATCATTGCGGAGGGAACACCGGAGGAGGTGGCCGGCTGCCCGGCTTCCTACACCGGTCAGTATCTTCGGGCGATACTGAACGAAAATAGCGGGAAGGGCAATTAAGGGTTGGGCATAATCATTCTGAGCCGTCGCTCCTGAATGTCATGCTGAACGGTTGCATGTCACTCTGAACGCAGTGAAGAGTCTAGCTGCTTGGATTAGATTCCTCACTGTGTTCGGAATGACACAGTGTCTTTGAACAACGTTTTGGCACTCAGAGCGCAGCGAAGAGTCTAATCACGCAGTGAAGAATCATTCATCCCGCAGATATACTGTATGCATAGGTTGGTGATAATGGCGACGGAGCGGAGTGATTCGCTGCAAGTGCCGCCTAATGGGAGGTTGGACCGCGATCGGGCGGGCAGCTTCCCATTTTTTCACCCCTGCCGGCCATTTCTCAAATCTTGTATAATAGACAAATGAAATAAGCAAGGAAGGTGCATCATCGATGTCCTGTTGTTGTCAAACAGAGGAGAGCGCAACCATCCAGAGTGTCAGTACAGGGGCACAATTATCCGCTCTGGAGGATTTGATTGATAGATATAAAGGTATAGAAGGCAGCCTGATATCGGTCCTGCAAGGGATCCAGGAGATGTATGGATATCTGCCCCGGCCGGTGCTGGAATACATTGCGGAGCAGTTGGGCATGAAAAAAGCCCGCATATATGGAGTAGCTACCTTCTATGCACAATTCCGGTTTACCCCGGTGGGCAAGCACCTGATCCTGCTTTGCCAGGGGACCGCCTGCCATGTCAATGGGGCTGATAAAATAGAGACCGCCCTTTGTGACGAACTCCGGGTGGAGATGGGCGGAACTACTGCTGACCGGTTATTCACTCTAACCGACGCCGCCTGCCTGGGCTGCTGCAGCCTGGCCCCGGTGATGATGATCGACGGGCAGGCCTATGGGCCGCTGACCCCGGACAAGGCCCGCAAGGTCATCCGGGCCATATATTATCAGGAAGAACAGTCCCGGGAAGAGGTGGGAGCATGATCGTAAGGATAGGATTAAGCAGCTGCGGCATCGCCGCCGGAGGTTTGCCTGTAAAGGAAGCCCTGGCTCTTGATATCGAACAGCAAGGCCTGGACTGGGAACTGCGGCAGACCGGCTGTATCGGCATGTGCCATTACGAGCCGCTGGTGGATATCATCCACGAGGATGGCAGCATCAATACCTATGGCAATGTAACCGTGGAGGCGGCCCGGGAAATCGTGGCCGCCGAGATGAGCGGCACAGCGTTGGAGAAGTACCGTATTGCCACCGACCGGGAGCCCAATGACTGCCTGGTCGGACAGGTCCGGATAGCCCTGCGCAACTGCGGCACCATCGACCCTGAATCCATCCGGGACTATATAGATGAGGGAGGGTACCAGGCCCTCCAAAAAGCCCTGACCCGGATGACCCCCGAGCAGGTGATCGAGGAGATCAAGATCTCCGGCTTGAAAGGGCGCGGGGGGGCCGGCTTTCCCACCTGGTTCAAGTGGAATGCCACCCGGCAGGAACCGGGAGAGGTCAAATACCTGATATGCAACGCCGATGAGGGAGATCCGGGCGCATTCATGGACCGCAGCCTGTTGGAGGGAGACCCCCATGCAGTGCTGGAGGGAATGGTCATAGCTGGTTATGCCATCAAGGCCACTACCGGCATCGTCTATGCCCGGGCCGAATACCCCCTGGCCATCAAGAGGCTGGGCAAAGCCATCGAACAGGCCCGGGCCCAAGGCATGCTGGGCAGCAACATCATGGACAGCCAATTCTCCTTTGACATATCCATCAAGCAGGGAGCGGGCGCCTTCGTATGCGGAGAAGAAACCGCCCTTATCGCCTCCCTGGAAGGGGAGCGAGGCATGCCCCGGCTGAAACCCCCCTTCCCCTCCCAGCGAGGTTACTGGGATAGACCCAGCAACATCAACAATGTCGAGACCCTGGCCAATGTACCCTGGATAATCGCCAATGGGGGAGGGTCCTTCGCCGCCATGGGCACCGAAGACAGCAAAGGCACCAAGGTGTTTGCCCTGGCGGGTCGCATCAAACGGGGCGGACTGGTGGAAGTCCCCATGGGCATGCCCCTGAGGGAGATCATCTTTGGGCCCGGCGGGGGGATCAAGAACGATAAAAAATTCAAAGCCGTACAGTTGGGCGGACCTTCCGGCGGCTGCATACCAGAAGCCCTGCTGGACACCCCGGTGGACTACCAGTCCATAAAAAACACCGGCGCTATCATGGGCTCCGGGGGCATGGTAGTAATGGACGAAACCACCTGCATGGTGGACCTGGCCCGGTATTTCTTGAATTTCACCCAGGACGAATCCTGCGGCAAATGCGTACCCTGCCGGATCGGCACCAAGCGCATGCTGGAGATCATGGAGCGGCTGTGCGCCGGAGAAGGCCAACCAGGAGATATAGAACTGCTGGAGATTCTGGGACAGCAAATAATGGATGGCTCCCTGTGCGGACTGGGCAACAGCGCCCCCAATCCGGTGTTGACCACCATCAGGTATTTCCGGGAGGAGTATGAAGCCCATATTTATGACAAAAAATGCCCGGCCAAGCAATGCAAGGCCCTGATCACATATCATATCGAGGCTGACAAATGCAAGGGCTGCACCCTGTGCGCCAAGAAATGCCCGGTCGATTGCATCAGCGGAGAAGCCAAAAAACTTCATATCATAGACCAGAATCTGTGCACCAAATGCGGCACCTGTCTGGAAGTATGCCCTTCCAAGTGGAGTGCGGTAAAGGTAAGCTAGGGGGACAAATCGATGATTAAGATAAACATCAACGGCAGGGAAGTAAATGGGCACGAAGGCCAGACCATACTGCAGGCCTCCCGGGACCACGGTATCGATATCCCCACCCTGTGTTATGATGAACGAGTCAAGATTTACGGCGGATGCGGCCTCTGCGTGGTAGAGATCGAGGGGATGGCCAAGCTGCAGCGGGCCTGCGCCACTGAGATCGCACCCGGTATGAATATCGAAACCGACACTGTCCGGGCCCGGGCCGCCCGCAAAGCCGCCCTGGAACTGATGCTGTCCGACCATACAGGGGATTGTCGTCCCCCCTGTGTCAAAGCCTGTCCAGGAGAAACCGACTGTCAGGGATACGTAGGCCTGATCGCCAATGGGGAGTATGAAGAAGCCCTTAAGGTGATTAAGGAACAATTACCCCTGCCCACCAGCATTGGCCTGGTGTGCCCCCACCCCTGCGAGACCGCCTGCCGGCGCCAACTGGTGGAGGCCCCGGTAGCCATCGCCGCCCTCAAGGTATTTGCCGGCGAATTCGATCTATACAGCGGCAATGCCTTCGTACCGGAGATAAAAGCCCCCACCGGCAAGAAGGTGGCCATCGTCGGTTCCGGCCCGGCCGGTTTGACCGCCGCCTACTTCCTGGCCGTAGAGGGGCATGAAATAATCGTATTTGAAGCCATGCCCCAACCAGGAGGGATGCTGCGTTACGGCATCCCTGAATATCGCCTGCCCAAACGCATTTTAGACCAGGAGATCGATATCATCAGGTCCATGGGGGTGGTTATCAAAACCAATACCCGACTGGGTGAAGACATCACCCTGGAAGAGCTGCGGGAGACACACGACGCAGTCTTCTTAGGCATCGGGGCCTGGCGCTACTCGCGGATGAACTGCCCCGGCGAACACCTGCCGGGAGTCATCGGCGGGATCGACTTCCTGCGCGATGTGGCCTTGCACAAACCCACCGCCCTGGGCGACCGGGTGGCGGTGGTGGGCGGCGGCAACACCGCCATGGATGCCTGCCGAACAGCGGTCCGGCTAGGAGCCAAAGAAGTCATGGTACTTTACCGGCGCACCCGGGAAGAGATGCCGGCCGAGGATATAGAGATCCATGAAGCCATGGAGGAAGGGATCGACTTCCGGTTCCTCATAGCTCCCATCGAGATAATAGCTGCCGATGGCAAAGCAGCGGCCATTCGCATGCAGAAGATGCAGTTGGGTGAACCGGATGCATCCGGCCGCCGTTCCCCGGTGCCTATCGAAGGCGCTGAGGAGACCATTCCGGTAGACAACGTGATAGCCGCCATCGGCCAGCAGGTCGATATGACCGGCTGCGAGGGGGTTGCCTCCAGCAAATGGCGCAGCATAGATATCGACGACCATACCTTCATGACCAACCTGCCCGGGGTATTTGCCGGCGGGGACGGGGTGACCGGTCCTGGTATCGCCGTAACCGCCATGGGGCAGGGCAAGAAAGCTGCGGGCGTAATAGATAGCTACCTGGCCGGTGAGATTAAGCCCTTGCGTACCCCTTTCCTGGTGGAAAAGACCGTCAACCGTGATGACTTCGCCGCCATCGAACCAGTGGAGCGAGTGGCCATAGAGCCGGTGGGCCCAACACTGCGAAGCACCAACTTCACCGAGGTAGCCGGGCGCATGACCGAGGCAGAGGCCCGTAAAGAAGGCAGCCGGTGCCTGGAATGCGGCTGCCGGGATTGGTTCGAATGCAAGTTGATTGCCTACGCCAACCAGTACGGAGCCCAGCCTGGGTACCTGCAGGGAGAAAAACACCGGCAGGTTGAACCAGACCCCCATCCCTTCATCGAAAGGGATGCGGCCAAGTGTATATTGTGCGGACTATGTGTCCGCTTCTGTGACGAGTATATGGGCATAAATGCCCTGGGACTGGTGGAACGCGGTTTTGAGACTGTGGTGGAACCGGAGTTCGGCCTGCCCCTCCGGGACAGCTCCTGCATCAGGTGCGGGCAGTGTGTGGCGGTTTGCCCCACCGGGGCTTTGTTGGAACGTTACCCCCAGCCCAAGAATGTGCCGGTCAGGGCAGAACAGACCGCTACGGTGTGTTCCTTCTGCGGATTGGGCTGCCCCGGGGCGGCGGAAAGCTGCGGGGATATGATGATCAGAATGCTGCCCCGGGATAATGGGATACTATGTGCCAAGGGCCGGTTTGGTTTCGGCGAATACAGCCGCGATCGTTTGACCCGCCCCCTGGTAAGAAGAGATGGTGGGCTGCAGGAGAGCAGTTGGGAAGAAGCCCTGGCCGCCGCCGCCGAGGGTTTGAAAAAGACTGGTTCCAGAGAGACTGCCATTGCCGCCTCACCCTCCCTGACCTGTGAGGAAGCGGTCCTGGCCGCATTTTTGGGCCGCAGCCTGGGTGAGTCGTGCCTGGCCAGCTTCTGCAATGACCCGGGACTCGGTTTGCAGGCGGTGTTGGGCAGGAATATTTCCACCAACCGCCTGGACGAGATGGAATTGACCGACATGATCATGCTGGTAGGGTCATTTAATGAGAACCAGGTACTGCCGGTCAAGGTGCGCCAGGCTGTGAAAAGGGGAGCCCAACTGATCGTGGTCAGTGATGAGGAAACCCTGGTGGATGATATCGCTGCCCTGAAAATCAACCGCGACAACAAAGACAGCTTACCGCAAATACTAGCGGCAGTAATCAGGGCGGGATATGCCGATGATATGTTCATAGACAAGAATACGGTTGGTTATGACCAGCTGCGCCAGCAGCTCGAAGGCGTGAACCCCAGCGATGATGCCCGGGAAGCTGCCCGTCTGTATGGGCAAGCTCCCCGGGCCATGATAATCGCCGATGGTTTCAGGATAACCGCAGCCGGAGTCACCTGGCTGGCAGATCTGGCCCTGATCACTGGGAGGGTAGGCGCAGCAGGAAACGGTATAATTGTGATAACCCCGGGGGGCAACCGGACTGGGACCTGCCAGGCGGGTTTTACTGAAGACGGTTATGAAATGATGAAATCAATCCGGTCAGGTAAGACCAACCAGGCGGTCATAATTGGAGAGGATCCCATCGGAGCCGGGGTGATAAGGGCTGAAGATCTGGCCGGCCTGGATATGCTGGTGGTGCTGAGCCCGTTCATGACTCCCACTGCTGAAAGGGCTGAGGTGGTTTTGCCCTCATCCACACCCCTGGAGATAACCGGAACCTATATAAGTTCCGACGGAAGACCGGCGGCTCTGAAGAGGGTGACTCAGCCTCCGGCCGGCCGGGATATGGGAGCAATACTTTTAGACTTGATCGCCAGGCTGGACCCGACGATCCCGGCTGCGCTATTGGAACAGGCCCGGGCGGCGGTTATAGCGGACGAAATATGGACCCAACCGGTTAAATACAGCGCCGGTTTCGCATTCGAGGATGGCCGGGCCAGATTGGTGGTTCCCGCCGGGGACTTGCTCTTCAGCCCGGCCGGGCTGACTGACCCGGCCCTGGTCAGTTTCAAGAAGCATGGGATATAGTTTTAATTGATGATGAGGCGAATTAGGTTATGAAGGACCGTCTGAAAAATGTTCCCCTACAGCCAGGGGTGTACCTATATCGGGACAAGGAAGGCCGTGTGATATACGTCGGCAAGGCTCGGGTGCTGCGCAGCCGCATGCGTTCCTATTTTCAGAACCCGGCCGGCATGGAACCCAAGGTGCGGGCGATGATGGCCAAGGTGGGCGATTTCGACTATATCGTGACTGGAACCGAAGTGGAAGCCTTGATCCTGGAAAGCAATCTCATCAAGGCCTATCAGCCCCGCTATAATATTGACCTGAGGGACGACAAGAGCTACCCCTATCTTAAAATCACCGCCGAAAAATTCCCCCGTCTCTGTATTGTCCGGGAAAAGAAGGACAAGGTTTCCCGGTATTACGGACCTTATGCCGAGGTTGGACTATTACGGGAAACCATCAAGGTCATCACCGGTATCTTCCCGCTGCGGACCTGTAAGAGTATGCGCAGCCACCGCCCTTGCCTCAACCACGACCTGGGCAAGTGCATGGCCCCATGTACCGGGACGGTGGAAACTGAGGAATATCAGCGTCTGGTTGATGGGATCGTATCCTACCTGGATGGCAATGGACAGCAGTTGGCTGAGCAGATCGCGGCGGAGATGCAACAGGCGGCGGCCAACCTGGAGTTTGAAAAGGCAGCCCGGCTGCGGGACCAGGCCAGCGCGTTGAAGGTGTTGACCGAGAAGCAGAAGGTATGTATGGATAAACCCTACGACCTGGACATCGTGGGGATGCTGGGAGGAGATCAGCACAAGCTGATCCTGGTGTTCAGACTTCGGGCCGGCAAGATAGTCGCCAAAGAGACTTTTTGGCTGAAACGGGTGATTGATGAAGCTGACGACGAGGTGTTGGAGTTTTTCTTAAAACAGTATTATTCGGACAACCAGGACATTCCCCCGGAGATATTGGTGAGTTCGCTTCCCTCCGATGGTGAACTGATACAGAGTTGGCTTAAAGAAGTCCATGGAGCGCGCTGCCGGATTTGGAAGCCGGAACGGGGTGAAAAACGAGGCCTGTTGGAGATGGTCATGGAAAACGCCCGACTCTTATGGGAAGAGAAGAGGCTGGACGAGAGCCGTAACAGCCGGATACTTCAAGATCTGGCCCGTACCCTGGACCTCGAGGTCGTTCCCCAGAGGATCGAGTGTTTCGATGTCTCCCACCTGGGCGGCCAAGAAACAGTGGCATCGATGGTGGTAGCCACTTTGGGCCGGCCCGACAAAAAGGCTTACCGCCGCTTCAAGATAACAGCCGAGCAGAACAACGACACCGCTTCCCTAAGCGAGGCCCTCCGCCGCCGCTTCCAGGAAGCCCGCCAGGGCAACCCGGCTTTTCTGCCCGAGCCGGACCTGTTATTGATCGACGGGGGATTGGGGCAGGTCAATGCCGCCCGGATGGTCCTGGCGGAGTTGGGGGCGGAGATTCCTGTGTTGGGATTGGCCAAGCGGGAAGAGACCCTTTTCTGGCCGGGCCGCCGCGATCCGCTGCGCCTGCCGCGCCGGGATGAAGGACTGCAGATGCTGCAGCGGCTGCGCGATGAAGCTCACCGGTTTGCGGTGCAGTACA
>CAZOMS010000072.1:0-9961 GCA_964580805.1 uncultured Syntrophomonas sp.
ACCGTATCCATTGGCTGTATGAGAACCGGGAACTGGTGGGCGGCCTCAAGTTTGTGGAAGAGCCCAAGATCCTGCGTTTCTTCTTTGGACGGCTGGACCCGGTATCCGATTGGCAGGAGAAACTGGTGGCAAAATACAAAGCCGACTTCGCCGACAGCCTGTAAACAGGGCATGGGGACGGTTCTTTTGCCTCATTTTCTTGATTTGTCTGTTCAAGACAGGAGATAGTCCATTTGCTTCCTTATTTCCTCTCGGATATGAGAGGGTGAATAATCAGGGGCCGGTCCCTAAATCGTTGCCCTCGCCCAACTAAATGACCCTTCATCGCACCTGTGTATACAGGTGTGATTTCTTTGCCCCAACACCGCAACTTTTGCAGAGATATCGGACATCCTAAATAGTGCAAATATATTTAGGAGGTGCGCCAATGAGCGATGCCAGGCTTCAGATACTGGACCAGGGACCAATAATCGTGGCCGGCCATGTGGATTTGATCGACGACCAGGGCAATACCATCGAACGCCGGGAAACGCTGGCCCTATGCCGTTGCGGTCTGTCCCATGCTATGCCTTTCTGTGATGGGATCGAGAAAGGGCATATGAAAGTCTGCACCCGGGCTAAAGATATCCTTTAACCGGATCATCGGGGGGGCGTAAAATACCCGCCCCCTAACTTATGCCTCCCCGTCCCGCCCCAATCCTGCCCAGCATAAATAGTTGGTCCACTGCGGTAATTGCTTGATGTCAATTTCCCATTGTTCTTCGTCACCCATTCCGCCGATATAACATCGGTGGCCGGGACAGGGTGGATTGGCCAAGTCAAGTTAAGCTATAATTTACCAAAGGCCTTTATGAAATTTATAACACAATTATCGGGGAGGAGAGGGGATACGGATATGAAAAAGATTCTTGGCCTGGTGATCTCCCACCGCAAACTGGGTAACTGTGAGATCCTGGTGAAAGAGATCATGCGGAGCATCCCCGGTGATTGCGAACACCGCTTGATAAGGGTCACCGATCTGCACCTGGAATCTTGTAAAGCCTGCTACCGCTGTTTGCAGCCTGAGGCAGGATGCGGCGCCAAAGACGATTTCAATTTCGTCATGGACAATATTAAGTGGGCCGACGCGCTGGTGATCGGAGTGCCGGTATATATTCTGGGTCCGCATGGCTGTTACAAACTGCTGCAGGACCGGTTGGTGGGGGCCTATAACTATACCAAATATACGGCCGGCAAACCTTGCGCAGTGGTGGTGCCTTACGGGACCATAGGCTGGCAGGGTTATTCCAAGGCGGCGGCCAGCGTTTTTCCCCGTACCCTGGAGATGAAGGTCATCGATACCTGGATGGTCCACGCCACCTTGCCGGCTGAATCCCTGTACAATCCTGAGAACCTGGAGTATGCCCGGCAGCTGGGGCGGAAGATATTCAGCGGCGAGCAGTACCGACCGGGTCCGCGGGAGTGTCCCCAATGTGGCTCTGACCTTTTCCGCCTGCTGCCCGACCGACGGGTGGAGTGCCCCGTATGTAATGCCATAGGTATTCTGGGCGATGACAATCGGCCCGACTTTTCTGAGTCCAGCCACAACCGCTTCGCCCATCATGAGATAGAGGAGCACTTCAATGAATACCTGGCCGAGATGCGGGGCCGTTTCAAAGCCGAGAAAGACATGATCAAGGGATTGCAGCAGGATTATAAGGGAGTGGACTGGTGGATCCAGCCCTAACCTTAGGTGTGTCAGTTCCTCGTTTCATTGGCTGCCTAACACATATATGCTCTAATGTAGTAGCACCTGGTCGGGTGGGTATTACCACTCTTAATTTAATGCACGCTTCTGACTGGTAGTATTCATAACAATAACAGGATGCGTTTCGTTTAGGATGACAGGTATGTCACTCTGAGCGCGGCGAAGAGTCTCAATCAAGTCCTGAGCCTTGCCTCAGTGAAAATGCGGGGTCAAGTTGTAATAAACAAGTTATGCAATACGCCCAATCATTGGGCCTCCATTATAGGCAGGTCTGCCACCCGTTCCACCAGGGTGTGGAAATTAACGGCGAGGGTGTCGATGTCCTGAGGGGAGGCCTCGTCCAGGTGCAGACCTACGCTGACCACCACCACCCGGTTGAAGCGGGCCGCCAGCCGCAAAGCCGCCGCCCGGGCCAGTTCATCTTCTTTGTGCCCGGTCACACAGATGACCGATGCGGAGGCAGATATCAGATCTGGATTAGCCAGGCTGGGCCGGGGGAACGCCAGGGCGACCGCGCCGATGTGATATAGGCTGCCGCCGCCCATTGTGACCGCCAGATCGACTCCGTTTACCACCACCAGGGCTTCTACCCGGAACCGGCCTTTACCAACCTGAACGTGAAAGGACTCCATTCTGGTGCCGCCCGCTGTTGGACCGACTTTATCCATCCGACTCCCTCTTTCCCGACCAGGGCCTAAAGGCCCGGTGTTCCAAACCGAATTGCATCAATATCTTGCCGATCAGGTGGTCGATCTGATCCTGCAGGGAGCGGGGCGAATTGTAGAAGGTCAACATGGGGGGGATGATGGCGCAGCCGTTGTCCGCCGCCTCCAGCATGTTTTTCAGGTGGACCTTGCCCAGCGGGGTCTCCCGCGGCACCAGCACCACCCGGCGGTTTTCCTTCAGGCAGACATCGGCCGCCCGCACCATTAGATTGTCGGCATAGCCATGGGCCACCGCTGACAGGGTCTTCATGCTGCAGGGTATGATTATCATACCGTCAGTTGGGAAGGAACCGCTGGAGATAGGGGCGGCCAGATCATTCATATCATAATAATGATCCGCCAGGGCTATCACCTCGGCCAGGGTCGCCTCGGTTTCGTACGGAAGGGTGATCCGCGCGCCTTCAGAAATGAGCAGGTGAGTCTCCGCCTGATGTTCTTTCAATGCTTTAAGCAGTTCCAGGCCCAGCACCACCCCGCTGGCCCCGGAGATACCGACGATAATCCTCATAGACATCCACCTTTGATCATATGATGACCATTGGGCAGCAAACCCATGTTTTAAGCAATATTCCATGTCCATTACAGCATAATCGACCCCGGGGCCTTGTTCAAGTGCGAGCCGCACAAAAGATGAATGAGCCGGACACATAATGACAGCCAATAACTTACGGGGCCTGTTCCCATTGGCCGAGACCAACAAAAGACCGGTCAGACTTGAATTGTCAGGCCGGTTCAAGCTTATTATGAGGTTGATCATTAACTTGAGACTTAACCGGCTACTTCCCGGTCAGCCGGGAAAGCCACGACTTGGGCCGCTCCTCCTGCTCCCGCTTCCATAGCCGGATCAGCTCATCCACCTGTTCATCCTTCTTGGCATCCCGCTGTTTCATCTTTACTTCCAGCGACTCTATCTTCTGACTTAACAACCGGTTTTGGGCAATGAGCTCATCGTTTTGTTCCACGATCCGCCGCAGCGAATTATTGAGCTCGGCAAAATCAATGCTGGGCAGGGGAGCAGGGTCGAAAGGCTGCAGGGAGGTCTCCTGGCTCTCCTCCATGTTGGCCAGAGCCATCCGGATAGCGGTGCTGTTTAACCCCTTTTCATTCTTGAGCGTCAATATCAACCGAATGGTTTCCAGGTCCGACTCACTGTACAGGCGGTCGCCCCGTTCATCCCGTTTGATCTTGAGCCGCAGGGTATGCTCCAGGTAGCGGAGGGTATGCTGCTCGATGGCCAGCGTCTCAGCTACTTCACCAATTTTATAATAAATCGTATCCATAACAGTCACCTTTCCCGAGGGTACTTCATAAATTGTTATCAGGTGAGGCAGTTAGGTCCGAACAGGCAACCGGAGCCCTCCCGCCGCTTCACAAGTAGTTGTAAAGCAGGCCCAATATGGCTCCCGATCATCAACCTCTCTGTTAACTTGATTGCTAAGCTCATACTTTCCCCTCTTTTTGCTCATCATGGAGTGCGGTTGGTTAACAACTTGATTATCAAGTGCAATACGAACCTGAACCCTAACCCATATATATGAGCACAGCCGCCCTAACATGAAAGGACGGCTGATTTTTTTGTTGGCGGCTTTGTCACTCTGAACGACCAAAGTGCCACATTGAACGAAGTGAAGAGTCTAAATCAGTACAGAGCTTTCCGTCTTTATTTCCTCCCGAATCTCAATGCCCGGTCAACCAGCCTGCTCAGCCGGCCTTGTTCAGTTGGCCGTGGATGCGCATATAATTCAGCACGTCGGTGCGGGAGACCAGGCCCAGCAGCTGCGAACCATCCATTACCAGCACCCGGCCCACCCCGTTGGCGAACAGTTTGTTCATGACCGCGGCCACCGTCTCATCCGGGCGGACGATCAGGTTCTCCTGCAGCGGAGTCACGATGCGGCCCACGGTGGTCTGGGACCAGTCAGCCTGAGCCAGATTGCGGACATTGTTGAGGCTGACGATCCCGGTTATTACATCCTGCTGGCGAACCGGGAAAAAGGCGTACTTGTGTTTATAGAAGTATTTATCGACCAGATCCTGCACGGATATGAAGTAGTCCACCACGACTACCGAGGTGGTCATGAATTCCCGCACCGCTATCTTGGTAAATATATCGCTCAACAGCATCTGCTGATAGCTGGACTGGGCAGCTTGGGCGATGAACCAGCCGATGAACGCCATCCAAATCCCGTTCACCAGATTCCCCCCCAAGACCAGGAAAATGCCCATGAATATCAAGGTATAGCCGAAAGCGCCTCCCGCCGATGCGGCTATCCGGGTGGCTCCTTGCATGTCGCCCTTGAAATGCCAAAGGATGGCCCGCAGCACTCTCCCCCCATCCAAGGGGAAAGCCGGTACCAGGTTGAAAACCGCCAACATCAGATTGATACTGCCCAGGTAACCGAATAGTACACTGACATACTGCGGGGTCCCCGCCGCCGCCAATGCCCCTGCCAAGAATAAGAATACGATCCCCAGGACGATGCTCATGGCCGGCCCGGCCAGGGCTATCTTGAGCTCTTTCATCGGTTCATCCGGTTCACCCTCGATCTGGGCCACTCCTCCGAAAATGAACAGGGTGATGCGCTTAACGGGCAGGCCCAGACTTACAGATACCAGGGAATGGCAGAGCTCATGCAAGAGCACCGACCCAAACAGGAGCAGGGCCGCCAATGCCCCCAGCAGCCACCACAAGGTCGGGCCCCAATCCGGATAATTCTGCGGAAAGTAACTGGTAGCCAGCATGAAGGTCATCAGTGCGAATATCAGCAGCCAGCTGAAATTGATTTCGATATCGATGCCGCGGATCCGGCCAATCACGTACGAGCCTCTCATAACCGCACACCTCCTTTAGCCCTATTGTATCATTATATGCGTAAATGTGACTCCCGCCCTGCGCCCCGGCCCACCATTTCTTGTCTCTCCGGAACTCTGTTATAATTAGCCCAAATAGACTTGAATCAAGGGGAAACATATGGATTTACGTTTGGCCAGGATCAGGATAAGCCGGTTCTATACGGTAGTCAGCCTGTTTCTGAAGATATTCTGGGCCTTTTATTCGATCAAATACAAAAAGCTGTGGCACGGCCGCGATTGGCCCCAGGCCTACCGGCAGAAGCTGTTTGTCTCCGAGGCGCGCCGCTTCCGGCATACTGCGGTGGAATTGGGGGGACTGTTGATCAAGCTGGGCCAGTTCTTCAGTACCCGGGTGGACGTCTTTCCCCAGTCCACCATCAAAGAACTGACCGGACTCCAGGATGAAGTCGAACCCGTCCCGTTTCGGGAAGTCCGCCAGGTAGCGGAAGAGGATCTGGCCCGCTCCCTGGAAGAGGTCTACGCCCGGGTGGAGGAAATGCCAGTGGCCTCGGCATCTTTGGGACAGGTCCACCGGGGGGTTTTGACCAGCGGTGAAACGGTGGCCATCAAGATCCAGCGGCCGGGCATTGATGAGATGGTCCGCATCGATTTGAAGGCCATCGCCGTGGTAGTCGACATTATCAAGCGCCTGACCGATTGGGAAAGCAAGGTCGATCTGGACGCCATCTACGCAGAATTTGCCGAAACCCTGCTGGATGAACTGGATTACGTCAAGGAGGGCCACAACGCTGAGACCATCGCCGCCAACACCCGAGCCCGGAATGAGGATATTCTATTCCCTGTGATTTACTGGGATTACACCACCCGCCGGGTGTTGACCATGGAATATATGGAAGGGATCAAGATCACCAATTACGACGAACTGTCCCGCCTGGGAGCAGACCGCAACCAGATGGCTCGTATTCTGCTGCGGGCCTATATCAATCAGATCCTGGCCGACGGCTTCTTTCACGCCGACCCTCATCCCGGCAATCTGTTTGTCACCCCCGGGGGCCAATTGGTGATGTTGGACTTCGGCATGGTGGGATCGATCCCCGAGGATTTGAAAGAGGTGCTGATCGGCCTGGTGCTGGCCATCGTCAAACGCGACAATGTGGCAGTGGTGGGTTACTTTAAGAAGATCGGCTTCCTGCGTTATGATGCCGATTCCGAACTGGTGGCCCGGGCAGTGGGCCTTCTGTTGGAGGAAACCCTGGGCAGCGGCATCGATTTTTCCAAAGCCGATTTCAGCGGTTTCCTCAAAGATCTTGAGTCGCTGCTGTACGAGCAGCCTTTCCAGATACCGGCCCAGTTCACCTTCATGGGCCGGGCCCTGGGCACTCTGTATGGTATCTGCATTGGCCTTAATCCCAATTTCAACTTCCTGGACGAGGCCAAACCATACCTGACCTCCTTCGCCCGCCATGATACCGGGGTCTGGGACGCCGTCAAGGAAAAAGGAACCCTGTTCGCTACTGCCCTGGTGGAGGTGCCGCCGCTGGCGGAAAAGGTTTTGCGCCGCATGGAGAAGGGCGACCTCAGTGTCAAGCTCTCCCTGGCGGAACTGGAAGGGTCGCTGGCTGCCAACACCCGGGCCATTTATTATGTAGCCGCGGCAGTGGTATTTGGGTTTGCTATACTGACGGCCGCCTACCTGCAGGTCAATGGAGCCCATATCGAAGCCCGCTGGGCCTTGGGCGCCGCCCTGCTGCTGCCCCTGTTGCTGATACGCCGGGGCCGTCCCCAGGTGCGCCACCGCATGAAGGCTCCTCCCCCCCACGCTTTCCGCCGTCAAGGCCGCTAAAGGCCCGGCAATTAAAGAGTAGAGCCTCTTCACTGAATAGACTCTTCGCTGCGCTCAGAGTGACACTCCTGGCATTCTGTAATCACTTATGTCATCCTGAGCGCAGCGCATCCCGTCATTCCGAGCGAAGCGGAGGATCCAAACAGGCGTTCAGAGTGACCCTTTATTCGGACCAGAACTGCCCAGTTCCAGCTTGCGCACGCCCATCGCATCGTGCTCCCAGAGCAGGTCTTTCACCGCATCGGCCTGGTTTTCCCCGCATTCCACGATCAACACCACTTCCGGATTCTGCTGCTGGGAACGGTAACGGGTGTGTTTCCAGTTGAGGGCCAATTTGATGGCCAGTCCCAATGCGGCGCCCGCGACAAATCCGATGATACCCCAGAGCAGAGGACCCAGGTGGAGGTTGAAGCCGTATATGGCTCCCATCAGGGCCAGAAAGGAGCCCATTATAAAGGGCACATCCAGGATACTGATCCCGTCGGATTCATGCGTGGTATCAAATAGTTTTTGCTTCTCGTTGCGTTTGTCCAGGGATACCGGCAGAATATTCTCCCTGGCTATCCCTTTCTGCTCCATGGCAGTTATGGCCTGCTCCAGCATTATGGAATGTTTGAAGGTTGAAACGACGTACATGGACCCACTCCCTGACTTCTTATTTGTCGGCATCTTGAAGCTCCTGCTTTGGTAGCGGCGCTTGAAATAACTGGCTTGTTCCCGGTCGAACAGTTTATTGCTCTCCACGGTATTGACATAGGCGTCATAGGCAGCAAAAAAATACACCGAGGGTATGTTCAAGAACCACTGCACATTGAGAAGATTGGCGCCATGGGTATAGTTACCCACCCATGTCTCGTGGACCGCCGGCAGCAGGTTGGATTGAAATACGAGTACGATCGACGCGACGAGCAAGAAAAAAGCCGAAGCCAGCCGGTTGATGCTCAGCTGCCCCAGACCCGGTGTGACCATGGACCATAGCGCCGAGGTTATGGGACATTTTTTATCCAAATAATTGATCTCGATGGTATCCAGCTTGAAGGGTTTGATGGCCCCATTCTCCCGGGCCGCCAGCACATATTGGTTGTTCAGGTCGACTGCACTGCGGTAACTGTCCCATATGGCAAAAAAGTAAACGGGAATATAGATGAGCGCCCACCTGGTATCCAGCACTTGTTTAGTGGCTTCGAAATCGCCCAGGAATGAGTAGAAAATGGCCATGTTGATGTGTCCCTGGAGATTTATGAATACCTCCCACAGAAAGAGGATGTAACCACGCAAATACTTGGACAGCAGCAGATGGCCTATCCCCGGGAACATCGCCGACCAGAAAGCCACCACCCAGGGACTGCGCAGATGCAGTTGGGTGGTCCCCAGGGTACTGACGTAAGCCGTATAGCGTCGCCCGGGATGATAATTCTTCAGAGTCATAGATGTTTCTCCAGTTATTTAGGGTGGCAGCAAGGTCAATGGTGGGGCTGGCCCCATCAGTCTTCCCGCCGTTTCAGGGCCGGGGCGGCGATAAGATGCTTTGATTCAACCGATTCAGGCCGTTTCTCTTCTGCCCACATGGAGCGAAAGCCCAGGTTCACAGCCCGTAACAACACCGCTGTTCCTATATACACCAGGAAGGAGTAGAAATAGTTCCATCCCATCAGCTCATACATGCCCAGGTAGTTGGCTAGCGGCTCCGCCAAAAAGGCTATGGCAGCGAAGACCAGGGTACTGTTTACCAAAAAGGTTTTCCAATTGGGACTATATTGGTACACCAGCATATAGACCACTGCCGAGAAACCCATGGCAACCGGAGCCAGAAAATAGAAATAAGGCACCAGTCTATAAGGATAAGAGAATAACCCATGGTTGATCCCGACTACATCAACCATAATTGTAAGGTGAATCGCCATCAAGCCGAAGGTCAGCAGCTCAAAAATCCGGCGGCGGTCAGCCAAGCGGAACCAGATAAGCCAGGGTATTATCAGGGCTGCCAGCAGCAGCCACCATTGCGAGGACCAGAGATCCTGGCCCAGCCAGTTCTGGAGCCGCATGGAAAAAAGAGATTGGGCAACCTGGCTGATTTCCATATCACTGGGGAAAGGCAAAACAAATACCTCCTTCATGATGATTTGTCAGGTTATTATTTGCCATTCGCCGGTCGGTTACTCATGGCATGAACATTCAAATAATCATTGGATGGGAAAGAACAGACAGGCGAGCAGGCATGGGAGGTTCTATTTTGAATGCGAGATTCCGGCAATTTCCAACTTGAGCGAAGATCAATGGCTAGCAGGCAGGGGGGGTCTATTTTGAATACGAGGCCCGGAAGCTGAAAAAAGGAAACCGAGAGAAGTAAACCGGCACGGTTGTTGACAAATTATTCTAAGCTGGTGGTTTGGAGCAACCGCACTGGGGGCAGTTTTGGAGGGATAAGGGCATTTCCAATCCGCAGCGGTCCAGCAATTCCGGGTCGGCCAGGATATCGGCAGCGTTGCCATCGGCGGCCACCGCTCCATTGCTGATCACGATGACCCGCTGGCAGGTCTCCAACACCATGTCCAGATCGTGGCTGGTAATGATCTTGGTATGTTCAAAACCTTTCAGGAGTTCCATCACCCGGCGCCGCGATTTGGGATCTAACGAGGAGGTGGGTTCGTCCATGATCAGGATGTCCGGTTTCATCGACAACACGGTAGCAATGGCAGCAGCCCGCTTCTCGCCGCCCGATAGTTTAAACGGCGCCCGGTCGATCAGATGGGGTATGCCGACCTGGGCCAGGGCTTCCTCCACCCGCTTGTCGACCTCTGCTTCTTCCAGCCCGTAGTTGCGGGGGCCAAA
>CAZOMS010000073.1:0-9778 GCA_964580805.1 uncultured Syntrophomonas sp.
AGGGCGGCCGGTGACAGACGGCGGCTGGCCGGTTTGATCAATTGGCTTACCAACACGGAATACTCGGTTTTGGTGGCCATGATGTAACCGTCATCCAGTTTCAACACCTGGATGCCCCGCCCGGAATCATGGTAATCTTCAATCATCTCCTGCATTATATGCTCCAGATCAGTTTTCCCCAGATGGAGCAGCTCCATAAGATCGCCTGCGGCAACCCTCTCCCCGCTGGCGAAAAGCAAGGCTTCGATGGCTGCTTTGATCTCAGTGCGCATCAACATCTTTCTATCGCCATCCTCACCGTAAGTTCAATGTCACCAAATTGATCAGGCTGGATAGCCTCTACCTTCTGCATCCGGATCAATTCCAGCAGGGCCAGGAAGAAAACCATTACCTCACGGTGACTGGTGGCTGCCGCCAGTATATCGCCAAAAATGACCGGACCTTCATGGGCAGTCAGCCTACCCACAATCTCCTCCATTTTCTCCGCGATGGCCAGCCCCTGGGGAAGGCCGAATTCCGATTCCTCTGTGGTCCTGTTCAGCAGAGATTCCCAGGCTTTCAACAAGGCTTTAACACTGGTGCTTATTTCGGCATCTACCGCCTCAGTCTGGCCGTAACGAAAAAACAAGCGCCGGTTGTCATCATTATAGCGCTCCGCCAGGCACTCCCCCAATAGTTTGTATCGCTTGTAGGACAGTATTCGATTGACCAATTCCTCACGCGGATCCTCCACTTCATCCGGACCATCCTCCTGGCTGAAAACCGGCAGGAGCAGTTTGGATTTCAGGTTCAGCAAATAAGAGGCCATCAAGAGGAAATCCCCTATGTTATCCAAATCAACATGCCCGATCTTATCGATATAGGCCAAATATTGGCCGGTAATTCGGGCTATGGGGATATCATAAATATCTATCTCTTCTCTCTCCAGCAGATAAAGCAGGAGATCCAGCGGACCGTAGAACTTATCCAGGTTGACCAGATAACTCATCCTAGTTTCATCCTTATCCAGATTTGCAAGCTATAATGCCACCAGCAGGTTAAGCGCGCCATACAAAAAGTTTACCAGGGGCCACAGAATTTTGCCCACCGCATTGGTTACGATCAACAGCAAGAGTATCAGGGGACCGTACTGCTCCAGGGAATACAACCAGTTGGCTCCTGCGTCAGGCAGAAATCCCGCCAATATCTTGGAACCATCCAGGGGCGGCACCGGTAACAGATTGAATGCTGCCAGTATGAGGTTCACATAAACCAAGGGGATGATAAGAGGGATGGCTAGAGCGCTCCAACCTTCACCCTGCCATGGGATCAGCAGTTTGAGCGCTGCCATGCTGAGCAGCGCTATAATTAGGTTCATGCCCGGCCCGGCCAGGGAAACCAGCATCATCCCGGTCTTGTGGCTGATGCTTTTAAAGTTATACGGATTCACCTGGACTGGTTTGGCCCATCCGAATTTGAATATCAGCAGCATCAGGAAACCCACCCAGTCGATGTGGGGCAGAGGGTTGAGGGTCAGGCGCCCCTGCCGGGCCGGGGTTGAATCACCCAGTCGGTCCGCCACCAACCCGTGGGCGAACTCATGGAAGGTCAATCCGACCAGGATGGCCGGCAACCAAACAAGTGTATCAATCAGCCATTCCATCTTGAAACCTCCCCTTTTTCTATCCACTGCTTTACCATCCTGATCTCATCGTCGCGGTTCTTGATATCTCCATCCAGTTTGGCTTCATATAACCGGGCCAATATGGTTTTAAAAACCGGACCGGCTTTAAGACCCAGATCCTGGAGATCATGTCCGTTGATATCGACTTTGATCTCGGCTTTTAGATCGTAAAAGCGCACGGTCCGTTCCCAGGCATTCTCCGATGTCATCAGTAATAACAAATATATCATATTCTCCACATTGAATCCTTGGAGCATGGAGTCCAGTTGGCTGGGTGTGACTTCAGCCTGATTGTTTATTTGGATTGCTATTTGGGCCAACTGGACCGAATCCTCCACACAACGCTGAGCATATTTGCCCAAGGGGTACCGGGTCAGTACGTCCTCCAGTTGGCCGGGATTAAGTTGTGAAAAGATAACCAGCAAATAAATCAGCCAGGGTTTGATTTCATCGCCGTAATACCGCTCCTCCCACCAGCCCAGGACCATGGGTATTCGCTTCAGGGTAGGTCTCAGGGCTTCCAAATCGATCTCAGGAAGAATGTAATTCCATACTCCCGACTCGGACATCCTTAGCAAAGCCGGAATGGGGTCCTTTTCATTAAGTATCAGGACCAGTTCCCGCAGAATCCGTTTGTAGGAAAGCTTGCCCAACATGCGCCTTTGGATTGCGTCCCGGGCGAAACGAAGGGTATCCGGTTCAATTACAAACTTGTATCTCTGTTCAAACCGGATGGCCCGCAATATCCGGGTGGGATCTTCAACAAAACTCAGGTTGTATAGAACCCTGATCAAGCCTTTGCTAATATCCTGGCGGCCGCCAAAAAAGTCTATCAACTCGCCAAACCGGCCCGGGTTAAGGCATACAGCCAGGGTATTGATGGTGAAATCACGGCGATACATGTCCTCTTTGATCGATGACCGCTCTACCATCGGCAGAGCCGCCGGGAACTCATAGTATTCAGTCCGGGCGGTAGCCACATCGATCTTGGTCCCCTCAGTGGTGATAAAGGTGGCAGTGGCAAAACGGTCATGCACCCGGACCTTGCCGCCCAGCTTCTCGGCCAAACGCCGGGCCAACTGCCGCCCATCACCTTCCACCACCAAATCAACATCAAAGTTGGGAACATTCAAGAACAGATCCCGGACGAATCCGCCTACACAATAAACATTATATTCCAGTTCTCTGGCTGCCCCGCCGGCGGCCTCCAGGGTAGTGAATATATCCGCCGGCAGCTTGCCTTGCATCAGGCCGCGTATGTTTTCCGCGCTGGTTTCATCCGGGGAGTAAAGCAACGTGTGATCTTCAGGATAATCATTCCCGTGCAGGATACGCAAAATATCGGTGCGGGATACTACCCCTACCAGGCGTCCCCGGTCCACAACCGGCAGTCTCCCCACATCGTATTCCACCACCATCTTCTGTATCTCACTAATCTGCGTATCCGGGGCAATGGTTATTACCTTGGAAGTCATGAAGCCTTTGACCGGGGCATGACCCAGGTCATGCATTACCGCTTTATCAGCGTCCCGCCGGGAGATTATCCCCACTACCTCATCGCCATCGACCACCGGCATACCGGTATGACCGTATCTGAGCAGCAAGCGTCCGGCCTCCTCCATGGTTCGATATAGATCGATGGTCTTGACCGGGCTGGACATTATGTCCCGGGCTACTATGGGTGGGTTGATCTTGACCTTGATTTCTTCCAAAATTGTGTCCGCCACTTCTCTGACATTCTGATTGCGAATCATTGCCGAAGCTGCCCGCTCATGACCGTTGCCCCCCAAGGAACTGAGAATCTCGTTGACTTTGAGATTGCTGGTGCCGCTGCGGGCAATCACATAAACCTTGCTTTGCATTTGCGCGATCACAAAAATAGCATCGCTTTCTTCCATTTTGAAGATACGATAAGCCAGCAAGTCAAGTCCGGGAATAAACGCCTTGCCCTGGTGAATCGCCAGGGTGACATCCAATCCGTTTATATGGTAAGCCTCGGTATTCTCGATCAGGCTCTGTAGTATTTTGCGCTGTTGGTCGGAAATAGGTGCATCCATGAAGGTTGCCACTATTTTCAAATTAGCCTTTTTTTGCAGCAGGTGGGCCACTGCCCTGGCATCCCGATCGGTGGTCCCCGGGAACAGAAGACTGCCGGTGTCCTCATATATACCCAACGCCAGAATGGTAGCTTCGAAAGGAGTTATGTTAATGCCAGCCGCTATTATTTTTTCCACCATTATGGTGGTGGTGGCTCCGGTAGTCTCTACCTCCGATATACTGCCGATAATATCACCATTTTGGTGGGGATGGTGATCATAAACATGAAAGTCGATCGCCTGGTTATTATAGAGCGGCTCCAGTTGGGCCAACCTCCTGGGACTGGCGGTATCAACCAGTATCACCCGGGAAACCCTGGCCAGGTCAATCTCTCTCGGTATGCGCAAATCCAGGACATCTTTGTACAGGGCCATGAACTGTTTGATCTTGCCGGGCATGGTGCCGGGTATAACCATAATCGCGCCTGGATACAGTTTGCTGGCTCCCACCATACTGGCCAACCCGTCAAAATCCAATGCATTGTGCGAGGTGATTATTTCCATGACCTGTCTCCTCATCGATGGTCCTTGAATTATACCACAACACTAATCCGTTATTAGCGGGCCAGTGTGGCTGCCACCGGTCCGGGCTGAAGCTGTTGATCCAGCCACAGACTATTAATTTGCTCTTGGGGGGAGCATGGCCAACAAATAAAGCTCGTCCCGGCAGGACGAGCATCTGGTTGGTTCTACTTCGTTCAAAAGTTCTTCTCACTGTCCAATAAAATGGTCACCGGGCCGTCATTCTCAATAGCCACCAGCATATCAGCTCCGAACACCCCCGTCTCCACATTCAAATCCTGACCTCGCAGCCAATCAACACAATAATCAAACAGAGCTTCGGCCCGGGCCGGTTCCTCGGCCTCGGTAAAACCCGGCCGCCGGCCCTTGCGGGCATCCCCATATAAAGTGAACTGGCTGACCATCAATATCGAACCCCCTGCTTCCAACAGAGAACGGTTCATTTTGCCCGCTTCGTCCTCAAATATGCGCAGGTTTATGATCTTGTCCATCAAATAATCGGCATCGCTCTCCCGGTCGCCCTTTTTTATACCCAGCAACACCATTAATCCCTGGTCTATACGCGCAATCTCGGTTTGATCGACTATGACCCGGCTGTGCCTGCTCCTTTGTACAATCGCCCGCACGGTTTACACCTCTGGCGCGTTGGATTGGTTGCCAGGCGCATCGCTGGTGACCCCATTTTTCCCCGTTGCAACTACCTGCCCTTTGAGCAGGTTTAGCTCTTGTTCGTATTTTTGGTTTTCCTTGACCAGTTTTCGCATCCTCTGCCCGGTTTTGAATACCCGGTAGCTATTCAGCAGAAATGTTATCAACGCCCCCGCACAGGCCGCGGCTATCACCACTATCGCCAGGGACAAATCAGCTGTTTGCCAACTTATAAACCGCACTGAAACCTGGGCATCATTTTGGAATATGAATACCAGCATTGCGGCCACAAAAGCAAGGGCCGCCAATAGATACGCATTCATCATATCCTTCCCCCTTCCGAAATTATGACATGTTATCACCCAATACTTCTATTTCGATCAGAAAATTCCTTTATCTTGTATTGGGCCAAATCATGATCTTGATCGCCGGCGCCAAAACAAGGGCCTTCCCTTGGTGAGAAGGCCCTGCACAGCATGCTTTTGAAAGGTTTGTTCTACCCTCTTTGCTTTATCTCATAATACATGGGACTGGCTATACAGATGGAAGAATAAGCGCCGTAAACAAAGCCGATCAACATTGCCAATACGAATATCTTGATTGTTGCTCCGCCGAAGGCCAAGAGTGCAATCAAGGGCATCAATACCGTGAGGACCGTGTTGACTGAACGGTTCATGGTCTGCATGATGCTCTTGTTTAATAATGTGTCCAGAGGATCCTTCTTTTTCATCCGCAAATTCTCTCGGACCCGGTCAAAAATGACAATGGTGTCGTTGATTGAATAACCGATAATAGTGAGTATGGCGGCTATGAAGGCGCCATTTATCTCAAATTGCATTATGGAGAAGACCCCGCATACGAAAAGCACCACCTGGGCCAGCGACAGCACCGCCGCCACCCCGAAATTCCACTCAAAGCGGAAAGTAATATATATGCCCATCAGCACCAGGGCGATGGCTACCGCCAGAAAAGCATTGCGCACCAGTTCGGAGCCGATGGTGGCGCCCACACTCTCTGCACTCATTAATGTGACGGTTCCATATTTGGAACCCAGGACGGCAGTGATCTGCTCGGTCTGCTCCTGGTTCAATTCACTGGTACGGATGTAGAATTCATTACCGCTCTGCTGCACGCTGATCTCGCTTACGATCTGCAGGTCGCTTACAGTTTGGGTAATGGCCGCCGTCTCCGCTGGTGTCTCTATTCTATAAAGCAACATGGTTCCGCCTTTGAAATCGATCCCCAAGTTGAAACCCTGCACAAACATCGAGATAATTCCCGGTACAATCAGAATGAGAGAAAAAATATAGAACCATTTCCTCTTTTGTATGATTTGCATTTTGCCACCCCCCCTTATACGCCGTATAGCCTGGTGTTCTTGAGAAAATCGGCACATAGCACCATCACATAGCGGGTAAAACCAAGGGCTACCACCAGGCTGGCGACAATACCGATGGATAGCGTTACCGCAAAGCCTTTTATGGGTCCGCTTCCGAACCATATCAATACCAGGGCCGCTATCAAGGTTGTCAGTTGAGCGTCGAATATAGTCCAGAACGCACGGGCGAAACCGGACTGGATGGACGCCTTGAGGGTCTTGCCCAAACGCAATTCCTCTTTGATATGCTCATAAATGATAATGTTGGCATCTACGGCCATACCTATCGATAGTACAAACCCGGCTATACCTGGCAAGGTCAGTGAAGTCCCCAACAGTATCATGGTCCCCATAACCAAGACCGTATATAAGGCCATCGATATTGCTGCCACCACTCCCGGCAGGAGGTAATAACCTATCATGAAGATGAGGATGCCAATCAAACCGACGATGGCCGCCTTAACACTCAGGTCCAGGGAATCGGCTCCCAGGGTGGGCCCAATGGTCCGTTTTTCCATTATATTAAAAGAAACCGGCAGGGCCCCGGACCGGAGCAAAACAGCCAGGTTCTGGGCTTCTTCTGCGGTAAAACCGCCGGTAATCTGGGCCCGGCCACTGGGGATAGGTTCATTCACAGTCGGGGCACTGATTACCTCTTTGTCGATGACAATGGCCAGGCGCCGGCCTACATTTTTGGCGGTGGCGTCCGCAAACAGCTTGGCCCCGGCGTCGTTAAATTCCAAGTCGACGCTGGCTCCCTGGCCACCGGTCCCTGGTGAAGCCTGGGCATCTTTCAGGTCTTTACCGGTAACCAGAACATTGCCTTCCTCATCCTGGAACTCCAATTGGGCAGTATTTTTGATAATGTTGACCGCTTGTTCCGGATCGTCCACTCCGGCTATCTCTACCACGATGCGGTCTTTGCCCTGGGGATAGATACTGGGTTCCTTGACGCCCAGATTGTCGACCCGGTTTCTCAAAACCCCGATCGATTTTTGGATCGTATCCTGGGTTATCTCTTCCCCTTCTGTCTCTTGGGCCTGCAGAACTACATGCAGACCGCCCTTAAGGTCCAAACCCAGCTGCAAATTATTCATAATCGGTTGGTAGGTGAAGTATACCAACCCTATTATGGCCACGACGACGGCTGCCACTATCGCCATACTGCTATTCTGTCGCACCAGTTTATCCTCCTTCCAAAACTCTGCTGATCCGAATCATAGGAGTTGGGCCTCATTGATAACCAGGCCAAACCTGCAGTTTAGAAAGCTGGCCGCCCGGGTACATAACAACATCCGCTCCAGAAATATCTCGAAATATTCCATCACCGGGCAAATATCGGTATCGATTTTCAACTCCATGGTTACGGTTTTCTCCGTACCATTAACCTTGAGCATAGAATTTTGCACCGCATAATTGACCCGGTCATGGATATCGTAGGTGGCAATATCCCTATTTCTGACCCGGTTCCGGTGCACATGTGATTTATCAGCCAGGATCAAAGCTGCCGAAACGGCATTTATGGGATGACCGCTGCCTTCATCATGATTGCCTATAGCTGATACCACAATTGATATATCCTCTGGCTCCATCCCCATTCGGCGTAAGATTGCAAATGACATCATGGCTCCGCTCTGACTATGCCTGAACCGGTTAATGACGTTGCCCAAGTCGTGCATATATCCGGCAATGCCTGCCAATTCGGCCAAGTGTGGGTCATAACCGAGGTCCAGCAGGATTTGGCGGCTCAATCCCGCCACCAAACCCACATGAAAAAGGCCATGATCGGTGTAGCCGATAGCTCCCAGATGCTTGTTCCCAGTTTTAATCAGGGCTTGAATCACTAGGCTTTCCCTGACAGCATCCAGGGTTACCATTATTTTTCCTCTTCTTTATAAGCTACCGCTTTTTTCACAAACTCCATCTCGGTATTGTCGTTGACCTTGAGTACCAGCGTGTCTTCCTTGACTCTGGCAACTTCCCCCTTCAATCCTCCAATAGTCACCACTTTGTCCCCGCGCTTGAGGCTGGTGATGGTTTCCTTATGCCTCTTTTCCTGTTTCTTGCGCGGCATTATGATCAAAACGTAGAAGATGGCCAGGAAGACGCCCAGGTAGATGGCTGTGGGAAGCCAGGTTTCTGTTCCCATGAAATACCTCCTTATTAGTACAACCTTATATTTTTTCGCCAACGATTGGCAAAATCCTCTTGTTAAATCCTGTAATCTTTATAAAACTGGGTTCGATAGACCTCCAACTGGTCAAATGCTATAGCCTCTTGTATATCTTGCATCATCTTCAGCAGGAAATGCACATTATGATAACTTAGCAAGCGATGGGCCAGCATCTCTTCAGCCTTGATCAAATGCCTTATATAGGCCCGGGTATAACTGCGGCACACATAGCAATCACAGTCGGGATCCAAAGGTCCATAATCCCTGGCCCATATGGCATTACGGATTACTATTTTACCATAACGGGTGTATGCAGTGCCATGCCGGGCCAACCTGGTCGGCAAAACGCAGTCAAACATGTCGATGCCTCGCCGCACCCCTTCGAGCAGGTCTTCCGGGGCTCCCACCCCCATTAAATAACGCGGTTTATCATAGGGCAGCAGGGGCTCAAGTATATCCAGCATCGCCTGCATGGATGCTTTGGATTCACCTACGCTCAATCCCCCCACCGCGTAACCGGGAAAGTCGAGGTCGGTTATTTCCCGGGCGCTTCTCTCCCGCAGATCAGCAAACACATTTCCCTGGATGATGCCAAACAGGGCCTGGTCTGCCCGGGAGTGGGCCAGTTTGCATTTTTCGGCCCACATGGCGGTACGCCGCACTGCCCTCTCCGCCTCTTCATAACTGCAGGGATAGGGGGCACATTCGTCGAAGCACATGGCTATGTCCGCACCCAGTTGCTGCTGAATATCCACCACCCCGGCCGGGGTTAGGTAATGACGTGACCCGTCTATATGGGAACTGAACCAGACCCCGTTGTCATCTATCTTGCGCAGACCCTGCAGGCTGAACACCTGAAAACCTCCGCTATCGGTAAGCAGTCCCCGCTTCCAGTTCATAAATTTGTGCAGCCCCCCGGCTTCCGCAATGATATCCTCACCGGGCCGCAGATGCAAGTGATAGGTATTGGCCAAAATGATCCCGGCTTCCATACCGTACAGTTCCTCCGGGGTCAAAGTCTTGACCGTTGCCTGGGTGCCCACTGGCATAAACATGGGGGTGGAAAAGACTCCATGACTGGTGCTGAGTTGTCCCAAACGGGCCGGGCAGGAGCGCTCCTTTTTGGTCACCTTGAAATTCAGAAATATTCCTCCTGTGTAATCTAATTTAGGTCGCGGTTACGAACATGGCATCGCCGTAGCTGAAAAAACGATAGCCTTCATCTACCGCATGCCGATAGGCTGCCAAGGTATTGTCCAATCCCCCAAAGGCCCCTACCAGCATAAGCAGGGAAGAAC
>CAZOMS010000074.1:0-9732 GCA_964580805.1 uncultured Syntrophomonas sp.
ATACTGTGATATCAAGAGCTATCGAAAGAAAAAGAAAGTTTATTAAGGGAGGTGAAAGTGTGAAACATCTGAAATATCGCCATGAATATAAGCAGGTCATCAATGTATTGGATTATCATACGCTGCGGCCAAGGATTCGTGCCATTGCCAAGCTTGACCCAAATGCCGGGGCGGACGGGCGCTATCATATCCGCAGCCTGTATTTTGATAACGACAATGACCAAGCCCTTAGGGAGAAATTATATGGGCTTCCCAACCGTGAGAAATTCAGAATACGGCTTTATAACGAAAGCGAAGCTTTTATACGGCTGGAGAAAAAAAGCAAATTCAACGGTCTATGCAACAAACGGTCTCTACAGCTCACCAGAGAGCAGGCTGAACAGATTATAGCCGGGGATCACGCCTGGATGCTGAGTACCGGCAACGCTTTATTGACGGAATTTTACGCAAAATTGTGCTACCAGCGGCTGCGGCCTAAGACATTGGTGGACTATTGGCGGGAGGCCTATCTTTTTCCCTACGGAAATGTGCGGATAACTTTTGATTTTGATGTAAGAACAGGAGTCTATTCAACCGGGCTGTTTGACAAAAACATACCTGCCTTTCCCACCGGGGAACCCGGTCTGCTTCTGCTCGAAGTGAAATATGATAATTATTTGCCGGACATTATCCGCGACCTGATTCAAACCAACACGCGCCGCACCGGGTCATTTTCAAAATACGCGGTTTGCCGCATTTACGGATAAGGAGAGATGTATATGACGTTTAACGACCTGTTCAAATCCAGCTTCCTTGAGAATCTTGCCAGTTTTTCCGCCCTTGATATGGCAATCGCCATGGGACTGGCTTTTATTCTGGGAATATTTATTTTTTCCGTTTATAAGAAAACATACACCGGTGTTATGTATTCAGCCGGCTTCGGCGTTTCGCTGCTCGGTCTTACCCTGATCACTACCCTCATCATTCTGGCAGTGGCGTCGAATATTATCCTCTCCCTCGGCATGGTGGGAGCGTTATCCATTGTTCGGTTCAGAACCGCGATTAAAGAACCGCTGGATATTGTATTTTTGTTTTGGTCGATTGCCGCAGGAATCGTATTGGGAGCCGGGCTTTTGCCCCTGGCCATACTAGGTTCCCTTTTCATAGGTATTATTCTGGTTGTATTTGTCAACCGCAAAAGTGTGGATTCGCCTTATATATTAATTGTCGGGAGTGAGAGCGAACAGCAGGAAGATGACATTTTGAACCATATTAAACAAAGCGTGCAGCGTTACAGCATTAAATCAAAGACCGTATCCGATTCGGGCATGGAGGTTACTTTTGAGGTGCGCTTAAAAGAAAGCTCCACGAAATTCGTGGGCCACATCAAGAATATCTCCGGTGTTAAAAGCGCAGCGCTGGTCAGCTATAACGGCGATTATATGTCGTAAGGAGGGCTGCCGTCATGATTAAGCATAAATGGATTGGACCACTGGCGGCGCTGCTCATGGCGGCGGCGGTGTTATTGGCCGGCATCGCTTATTTTATGCCATCTGTTTTTGAAACTGTCATGGGAACTGCGGAGCCGCCATATGTTGCCGCCATGGATAAAACAAAAGTGCTGGACATTCAAATTATTGCGGATGAAAAAGAATGGAGCCAGATGCTGGAGAACGCCACCGCTGAAGAATACATCCCGGCCACCATCATAATTGACGGTGAAAAACTGGAGACGGTCGGAATCCGGCCCAAAGGCAATTCAAGCTTAAGCATGGTCGCGCAAGATGATACCAGCGACAGGTATAGCTTTAAGCTTGAGTTTGACCATTACGTTTCCGGGCAAACCTGGTTGGGACTCGATAAAATTGTTATCAACAATATGCAGGGCGACTCTACCTATATGAAAGAGTATCTCTCCTATGACATTATGAATTATGTGGGGGTGGAAACTCCCCTCTATACGTTTGCCAATATCAGTGTTAATGGCCAGGCGGGGGGATTCTATCTGGCAGTTGAAGCCTTTGAAGACAGCTACGCAGCCCGGGTATATGGGAATGACTACGGCCAACTTTATAAACCTGAAGGAATGGGAATGCGCGGCAATGGGCAAATGAACCAGTTTATTGAGGGAATGCAGGGCGACAGTAAAGATGAAAACCCTTCCCAACCATCGATTGTTGCATCTGGGGAAAAAACGCCCAGTCAAGACCAATTCCCGCCCCAGGGACAAAATCAAACCGGATCCTCACCCCCGCAACAACCATCAGCATCGACCGCAACTCCACCTAATACAGAACCTGATGGCGAACGCGGCGGTTTCCGGGCAGGCCCCGGCGGTCAGTCCAGCGGTACAACGCTGCAATATACAGATGACCAGATTGCAAGCTATTCCGCTATATTCGAAAATGCCGTTTTCAAGAGCACCGATCAGGATTACATGCGGGTGATCAATGCTTTGAAAAAGCTGAACGCAGGCCAGGACTTGGACAGTGTCATTGATGTTGAGGCCACCCTTAAATATTTTGCGGCTCATACGGTTATTGTTAACCTGGACAGTTATGTATCTAACATGAGCCACAATTATTATTTATATGAAGAAAACGGACGGCTTACCATGCTCCCCTGGGATTTCAATCTGGCTTTTGGCGGTTTCCAGTCCGGCAGCGCCTCCTCCATTGTGAACTTTCCCATTGATACGCCTGTTGCGGGCATCAGCCTGGAAGACCGGCCGATGCTGGCCAAACTGCTGGAAGTGCCGGAATACTTGGAGCTATACCATAGCTATTTAAGGCAAATTGTTGATGGTTATTTCAACAGTGGCCTGTTCAGCCAGACAATAGATTCCCTCGATGCTCTGATCTCTTCCTATGTGGAAGCCGACCCGACCGCTTTTTATGATTTTACTGCCTATCAAAGCGGTGTGCCGGAACTGAAAAAACTGGGCATACTCCGAGCCCAGAGCATTGATGGCCAGTTAGATGGAAACATCCCGGCTACAACCGCTGCCCAAAGCGCCAATCCTGGTCTGCTGGTTGACGCGTCAAGCATAAATCTTTCGGCCTTGGGCAGTATGGGGGGTGGTGGCGGCGGCAGAATGCAGGGCGGAGGACGAAATGAAAACGGCAGCGGCACTATGAATCCGGATGGCAACAGGCAGAGCGTTGATCGGGAAAATATACAAGAAGCAATGGCAATCATTCAGGCTGCCGGTGATAATGAGCTTACAGAAGAACAGTTGGCAGAATTAAAAAATCGGGGTTTTACGGAAGAACAAATCGCCATGTTCAGAAACATAGGCCAAGGAGGGCCTGCCGATGGTGATAAACGCATCGACAATAGGCCAAGGGGTGCAAACAGTACTCCCCCGGGAGAGAACCCCAACAACGGAAGCTCGCCCTCAGCTATGGCTTCCGGCTTGGATACGAAAACGGGCATTATCCTAGGTGGCTCCACGATGTTGTTGTTGGGCGGCCTGCTGTTGGTAGTTTATTATAAGCGAAGACGCACCAACTGAAGCAGTGGCAAACACGCAATAGGGGCACCGTTGACCTCCTCCGCCGCCCAACCGGCGGCGGAGAGGTCAACGCCAAAGTCTCAGTTTGACTGTTTATCGTCGGAGTCAGGCAATTGGATGGAGCAGGCTGTCCTGGTTGAACATGCATCGCCGCAACTGCAACCGACACATTTGACCCCATTTCTCTTGTCAATCACGATTTTAGCAATCGCACCAGCAAGCATAGCTGTTATTATCAGTAGAACAATAATATTTCCTAACATATCAAACGCTCCCCTCAATGCCAACCGACACCAGTCGGTCTTTCCTGTTTATCAGGTAAACAATGATCCCCGCAAAAAATGCAACTGCCAATAGGCCAGGAATCACACCCGTCCCAAAGCTTTGGGTGGTAAGCAGCGTTCCGATTTGATAGACAAGGAAAGCTACCGTATATCCTACGCCAAACTGGAATCCGATACCGGCCCATAACCATTTTTTGCTCTCCATCTCGGCATTCATAGCGCCTATGGCGGCAAAACAAGGAGGGGTGAAGAGATTGAACATCAAATAGGACAAAGCTGCTATCGAAGTCAGACCCATTACGGCGGCCACATCATTGGCGCCGGAAACCAGAACCAGTTCCTCTGTGTCAATGAAATTGCTGATGCCATATACAACCGCCAATGTCCCCACTACATTTTCTTTGGCAATAAAACCTGTTACCGCAGCGGCAGCCAGCTGCCATACACCAAATCCCAGCGGGATCAGGAGAACGGCGAATGGACTCGCAATACTGGCCAGAATACTGGTGCTTTCCATACCTTCTTCAACAACTTGGAAATTCCAATTGAAAGTTTGCATGATGTGAACAGCGGCATTGCACACCAAAATGATAGTCCCGGCTTTAACAATAAAGGCTTTCGCCCGTGACATCATGGATATAAATGCCCGCTTCAGACTGGGCCAGCGGTATTCCGGAAGCTCCATAATAAAGTAAGTTTGGGAAGGCCCCTCTTTGACAATCATTTGCACAATCAGCGCTCCAACAATAATGATTGCCATTCCCACAAAATACATAGATGTTCCGACCCAAGCCGCATCTCCGAAGAAAGCTCCTGCAAAGAGCGCGATAACCGGCAGCTTGGCTCCACATGGCATGAAAGGCGTCAGCATGGCTGTACTCCGGCGCTGACGTTGATCGCGGATCGTTCTTGTCGCCATAATACCGGGGATTGCGCATCCAGTACCAATAACCATGGGAATGATGGATCTCCCCGAAAGCCCTACCTTTTTCAGATAACGATCCATGACAACGGCCACTCGAGCCATATAGCCGCAATCCTCCAAAAGAGCCAGGATAAAAAACAGAACCATAATTAAAGGAAGAAATCCCACCACGGCGCCAACACCACCGATGATGCCATCCAGGAGCAAGGCGCTTAATAACGGTGATACGCTGTCACCCATCAGCCCTTCCGAAAAAACATAAAAACTATCGAGCCAACCGACCAAAATGTCAGCAAAAAGTGGTCCCAAATAAGTCTGCGACATGGAGAATACAAAATATATGACGGCCGCGAATATGGGTATCCCCCATATCTTGTGGGCAACAATGCGGTCCGCTGTATCCTGTCTGGTTTGTTCAAAGCTGGCGACTTTCCGAACCTCTACTTCTTTCACCAATTGATCTACAAAGGCGAATCGTTCCCGATCAACCGCTTCAACAGCAGCTTTGTCCGTACCCTTTGCAATACTGGAACCGTCAAAAGGCGCTTGCTGACCCCTGCCAAATACGCTGGAAGCTGTGGCGATCAACTTCACCAGCCCATCTCCTTGGGTAGAAACTGTTTTAACAACTTCGCATCCCAGCCTTTTCGCCAGCTCTTCAATGTTTATAGCTATACCTTTTTTTTCTAACAAATCACTTTTATTTAAAGCAATGACCAGAGGTATTCCCAGTTCCAACAATTGGGTGGTAAATAATAGGCTTCTGTTCAAATTAGCCGCATCTACAATGTTTATAATCACATCAGGGTTTTCATTTCTAACAAAATCACTGGTAATACTTTCTTCCGAAGTAAAGGGAGACATTGAATAAGCTCCCGGAAGATCCACTACCCGGATCTCCTTTCCGGATTTATTCAGATCCTTTTTTACTTCCCCTTCCTTCTTGGCCACTGTCACACCGGGCCAATTGCCCACATGTTCGATTTTCCCCGTAATGGCATTGAATAAGGTTGTCTTTCCGCTGTTTGGATTCCCGATTAGTGCAATCCGCATGTCCATCCTCCTCATAATTTGTAAGCAACATGATTTATGTTAGCCATGTCTAACTTGAATTGTAAAAAAATATGCCGCGCCGGCGCCAATTGTTTATATAAGAATGGCTTTGGCCAAATCCTTGTCAATACTATATCTGGCATCTTTGACATTAATAATATAGTTATCCGCCAATACGGAAATGACGGTTACTTTCTCACCCTCAAAGCATCCCAGGGTAAACATGAAATCCTTCATTGGTTTATCCTTGGTATCGACTCCTTTGATGAGATAAGAATGATTGATTTTCGCGTCTGTCAGGTTTTGCGGTTTTACCAGCTTGGCTTTACTGTCTTTTGTCTTACTGCCAAATAACTTGTTCATTACAGCCAGTTCCATATTGACCTCCTCCAATTCACGCCAAGTCTATATTTTCATTGTCCAGATAAGATTCTATCCCTGCCAGCATTACATCGGTAATGATGTGTTCCATCCGGCAGGCGTTTGTTGAGGCCTCACTAGGAGTCAGTCCTAAGGACTTCTCCAGAAAACGGGCAATTATACAGTGCTTGTAATAGGTGCTTCTTGCAACCGTCCCGCCTTTTTCGGTCAAAGTAATGTGTCCATAGGCTTCCTTGTTAATGAATCCTTCCTTTTTCAATTTATCCATAGCCTTGGTCACGCTCGGTTTTGTTATGTTTAAACGCTCAGCGATGTCAACCACATGTGCATGACCGTGATTGGTTTCAAGAATATAGATAGTCTCTAAATACATCTCCATCGATTTATTTAAATTCATATTCAAAATCCTTATCAAATGTCGTAATACATTAAGGACTTTAAGTTGCCCTTGGCTAACACTAATATAATCTCATCCCGCTCTATTGTCAATCCTTTTTTATTATTAACACTTCGATTATTATAACCGGGAGCAAAAAGGTATTGGCGGAGGTCAGGAAAAGATCAAGGCGGCCTGAACTAAGGATTAAACCGGTAGCCACTTCCCCATAAAGTTTCTATATAGGCTGGATTGGCAGGATCTCTTTCGATCTTCTTGCGTATTTTCTGAATATGAACCGCCACGGTAACCGTATCCCCATAGTATTCTTTCCCCCATATGGCATCGTACAGCTGCTCTTTGCTGAAAACGATTTTGGGGTTTGCGGCAAAAAACAGCAAAAGTTGGTATTCCCGGGCGGTGAGCTTGACTTCTTTGCCATTAATAAAGACTTGTTGGGAGGCGGTATTGATCTCCAAACCGCCATGGCGGATTATTTCCAGACCGGTATTTTTGCCCCTGAGGCGTTCGTACCTGGCAATATGGGATTTGATCCGGGCCGTCAGCTCGGCCAGGCTGAAGGGCTTGGTCAGATAGTCGTCCGCGCCCAGTCCCAGTCCTCTGATTTTGTCAATATCCTCGTACCGTGCCGATACTATGATCAACGGTATTTCCCGCCTGGCTCGTATGCTTTGTATAATGGTAAAACCGTCCATTCCGGGCAGCATCAGATCCACAATCACCAGGTCATAATTGCCAGACAGGGCCTTCTGCAAACCTTGTTTTCCATCCTGAATCAAATCCACTCCATAGCCGCTCATTTGCAGATAATCCCGCTGCAGTTCGGCAATATTAATATCATCCTCGATCACCAGGATTCTTTTCATCTTCTACACTCCCGCGTCATTGTGCTGTTCCTGAATAGGAAGGGATAAAGTGAAACAGGAGCCCTCCCCTATCGTGCTGGCCGCTTCGATTTTTCCTCCATGGGCCTCCAGCAGTTCTCGGGCTATTGCCAACCCCAGCCCGGTGCTCATCAGATCTTTGGTTCTTTCGCTGTCAATGCGATAAAAACGTTCAAAGATGTGCCGGAGCTTATCGGCGGGAATTCCGGGCCCGTTGTCCTGGATGGACAGGTTCACAAATTTTCCCTGCCGGTATAGTTCCGCATGGACCACCAAGCTATTTTCCGGTCCGTATTTGACAGCGTTGCCGATAACATTGCGGACAGCCTGATTATATCTTCTGCTGTCTATTCTCAGCGCGTAATCCTGCTGCAGATTATCGGTATATAGCAATTGCCCATTTCTTTCCTCCAGTTCAAATTGGAATTCTTCCATAAGATCGCCCATAAATGCCCGGATTTGGACCTCCTCGAAATGGAAATCCAGCTTTTTCAAATCCAGCTGGGAAAACAGGAGTAAATCGTCAATCAGCTTGTTTACATAAGCAATGTTACGGTCAACGGTTGTCAGATATTTTGCCATTTTCTCCGGAGAGGAAGCGGCGCCGACCAGAATGGCCTCAATATAGCCTTGAATGGCGGCGATAGGCGTTTTTAGATCGTGGGATATGTTAGCGATCAGGTTTTTGCGGTTTTCTTCATAGGTTTGCTTCAAGGTTTCCGCAGCCTGGAGCTTTTGGGCCATATCATTGAAGGAAGTGATGAGCAGGCCGATCTCACTTTCAACATCGCTCTCTATGCTTACCGCATAATTCCCCCGGGCGATTTCCTGCACACCCAGGTTGAGCCTGGCGATGGGGCGAAAAACCCTCTTTTCCAACCGCCACAGGAAATATAACTGAAGAAGTTCCTTAATACTGATAAAAAGAGCGAAAATAATGACAATGGTTTTGTCCTCTATCCAGACAAACAACAGATAAATTATCAGCAGATAGAATACGAAAGCCATAGGATGGAACACTCTCAATATTCTATGATAGCGATGAAACTCCTGATGGTGTTTGTGAAAACCTGTATTCAGTTCTCTATGCTTCCCTCTGCCCAGCATATCTCTTCTCCGATGTTTTTCTCTTTTCGGGGACGAATTAATTCCCGCTGTAGTTATCATACCATCCCACACTTGTTGTTCGGCTGCTCTGTGGTGTTTTTATTTATCCCGCAACGGTTTCCCCGTATAAACAGCTGTTTACTTCTTAATTATCAAAAAGCCATAGCTTCGATAAACCAAATAAATGATTGCGGCAAACAGAATAAGACCCATGATCATCCGTTCCATAAAACCATCTCCTTATTCTTAACGGACATCGGTCGCGGGGCTAACGCCCGCGACCGATGCAGCGCCAACATCTATCCGGCAAAACTTAGGTCGGCGTTGAATGTCCAGTCATGATTTTGATCATTTTCTTCCTGCCGTGTCCATTTAACGTTCACTATGATGTTCTCCACTTCATATTGGGAGTTGACGCGGCATTCAAGGCTTCCGCTTGCCAGGGCGGGGGAGTCTGGCATGAAACCCCTGTGACCAAGGTGTTTGTTAGGCATTTTGGCATGTAAATGTTCCAACATCGACTCGGGGATATTCTTTAGATCAAGAGACAATAACCAGGATTTATCCTTCTGCTCCACGACCTGCATATCATTGAGAGCGCCCATAATTGCCACCAATCGGTCCAGCTTCTCCTTCAATCCTAATCCATGTCTGCAGCCATGATGGGGGTTAAAGGCACAGTGTGTTCTGCCTTCTTGACCTCCAGTCCCATGCTTCTGATGTCCCTCGAATTCCGTAGTGCTCTCATGTTTGAGCCGTCTTCCGCCATGATCTACCACGCTTGTGATCTTGGCTTTGCCGGTTCCGCTCATCAGATCTCTGCTGAAATTGTTTTCAAGGCGGAAAGCCTCCTCATCGCCCTTCATCCCGCTGATGATAACAGTGCCGTTCCAAGCCTCCTTCTCCCTCATAACTCTGGCTACATCATACAATAGTTTAATTTTGTTCATTATTAGCGACCTCCTTTTTATTTCATCAAGGTCATTTTAATGAACAGAATTAAACATAAAATAAATCCTTCTTAAAAATTGTATAAAATTATCACTGGCTAAAATCTTCTTCAGATCAGCCGGCGACCACGGTCCTGTGGGAGCCAGATATAGAAAAAGCCCTGCTGTTAAGCAAAGCTTACTATTTAAAATAAAAAATCCTTGCGACGACCTACTCTCCCACAGGAAACTGCAGTACCATCGGCGCAGGAGAGCTTA
>CAZOMS010000075.1:0-9719 GCA_964580805.1 uncultured Syntrophomonas sp.
TGGAGTCTACAGCTATAATCGCATGGTAGACTTATTGATTGCAGAATTTCGCCATAGAGGCCAACTACCATCACCGAAACATTAAAAAAGGCCAAAGTTTCATAAGCTTCGGCCCTTCATTATATTGGTACTCGAACTCAGTCCGCTAAAAGCCGAATAGTTTTGCCATCTCCTCCACCGGTCGGCGCCCGGAACGATATTGGTTGTGGATGCTGCCGGTCTCGGGGTAGCCCAGCGCTATCCCTAAGACTATGGCTTTATCATCGGGTATGTCCAAGGTCTTGTGAATCAAATCGGGGTAGGCTGCCAGCATAACCGCCGGGGCAGAAGCCAACCCGAATTCCTGGGCGGCCAGCATGATACTTTGGCTTACTGCACCCAGGTCCAGCATCGAGTAGGGGGACAGGCTGCGGTCCATGCAGACATATACGACCACCGGCGCATCAAAAAATCGAAAGTTCCTTTCCGCTACTGCCTGGCTCAAGTGTTCCCGGTCGATCTCCTCAGCCAGAACTCCAGCCCGCTCTTTACCCAAGGCATTATAGCGCTCCTGGCAAGGCGCAGGCCACGCCTGGGGTAGGGGCAGATCCATTTGGGGAGCAGCCTTTTGGGTCATATTGGCCAGGAATTGCTCCCTTAAATCTTCCAGCACCGCGCCTGCAGCCACATAGATGTCCCAGGGTTGGGTATTGCCCCAGGAAGGGGCGCGGTTGGCGGCCTCCATGATCTTGATTACGGCGTTCTTATCGACCGGGTCAGGTTTGAAGGCCCGGCAAGTGAAACGGGAATTCAGGGCATCGATAACATTCACAACAGTCGCCTCCTTTCTATTCCATTTTCTCACATTACGGCTCAAAGTATAGATGTAATTCGAACTGGGCGTCTGTCCCGCGGGCCTTAACCTTTCTGGAGGGCAGACGCTGCCTTGTCACTATCCCTTTTCGGGCATCATTTTGCTATTTGTTTATTAGTGTGGTATTATGCTTTGGTAATATTGTTTTTTCAACTGCTGACAACGCTTGGTTGCTGAGCCTATAGAGCGGGAAACTCAATTAATTATGAGTTGCCCGCTTCATTTTTCTGGAGTGCCCGAGGGCTGACTGCGCGGGAATCAATAGACAAATTGTACTCCTGAGACGAAAAAACGATTATGGGCTGCCGGTTTCGATGTGAGTTGTAATCGAAAAGGGCCGCCACAACAATAAATAAGAGCCCTAGCTCATAACATTTTAAGGAGAAAACATTTTGAACTTTCAGAACCTGAACATTATTTCCCCCATCCTGAAGGCGTTGGATGCAGAAGGATATCATACGCCCACCCCTATACAGGAGCAGGCCATACCCCTGATCCTGGCTGAGCGCGACCTGGTCGGGTGCGCCCAAACCGGTACCGGTAAGACAGCCGCATTTGCGGTGCCAGTGCTGCAGATGCTCTACAAAGCTAAACCCAAATCAAGAGGTCCGCGCACTATCCAAGCCCTGGTATTGACACCTACCCGCGAACTGGCCATCCAGATCGGCGAAAACCTGACTGCGCTGGAACGCTATACCGGGCTCAAGCACACCGTTATCTTTG
Organism: uncultured Syntrophomonas sp.; assembly: GCA_964580805.1. GTDB lineage: Bacteria > Bacillota > Syntrophomonadia > Syntrophomonadales > Syntrophomonadaceae > PHAA01. The sequence goes on from CAZOMS010000075.1 coordinate 1,577, forward strand.
GCGGAGTATCACAATTCCCCCAGACGACCGCCTTGCGGGCAGGAATCGATATCCTGGTGGCCACTCCGGGACGACTGCTGGATCTGATCAACCAGAGATACATCCGACTGGAACAAGTCAAAATCTTCGTCCTCGATGAGGCGGACCGGATGTTGGACATGGGTTTCTCCCACGATATGAAGAAGATTGTAGCCAAACTGCCAACGAAGAGACAGACCTTGCTGTTTTCGGCAACGATGCCGGGGGAGATCTCCGAGTTGATTGATGAGATCCTGCTGGACCCGGTCAAGGTATCAGTTACTCCGGCTTCGACTCCGGTGAAAACCATTGACCAATCCGTATATTTCATCGATCAAAAGGATAAGACTTCACTGCTGATACAGCTTCTAAACAATAGAACAGTGCAATCTGCCCTGGTATTTACCAGGACCAAACATGGAGCAGACCGAGTTGTCAAAGCCCTTGGCAGGGTTGGTATAACCGCTCAGGCTATCCATGGCAACAAGTCACAGGGGGCGCGGCAGATGGCTCTTAATAATTTCAAAGCCAAACGCACCCGAGTCCTGATCGCAACCGACATTGCTTCGCGGGGAATCGATGTGCGGGAGCTGTCTCATGTCATTAATTTTGACATCCCCAATGAGCCTGAAACTTATGTCCATCGGATAGGCCGCACTGGCCGGGCAGGCTTGGGGGGGACGGCGGTATCGTTTTGTGATCAGGGCGAAAGACAATATTTGCGCGACATTCAAAAACTGATCTCCCAGAAGATTCCTGTGGTCACAGACCACGCCGCCCCTGCCCATATGCGGGCAACCCAGGCCCGGTAAAATCTGACGGCAGAAACCAAAGCATGAGCAGGAATTGAATATTAGTCCGCACAGGAAAAAAAGAAAGTCGAGTAAATCGAGATAATCGGGATACTCGATTTTTTGCATATAAGGTGACGGCGCTTGTTCATCGTTCATTCTATTAATGCTGATAGCACCTGCACTTACAAGAGGCCCGAATGCCGCCCAATTCAGGGAAAGCAGTCCTCCTCGTTTTGCCGCCGTTAAATACCAGCATATGCAAACAATATGGCGATGGCTGGGAGAATTATTTATGCCCAGCGGGGACACAATTAATTTATGACTACAATAAAAATGCGAGAGTGCTAAGTGTTTAAGATATTAAAGGGGGGGCACGTTTATGCCCCTGATGACCTTGGGCGCAAGGATGTACTGGTGGTAAACGGTGCTATCGGCGGTATCAGAGAGGAAATCTCCGCGGAGCATCTCTGGGATACTGAAGTGATCGATTGCCGGGACTGCTATGTGTTTCCGGGGATCATCGACCAACACGTCCATATTACCGGAGGAGGGGGAGAACAGGGGCCCATCAGCAGGATACCCGAAGTCATGTTCAGCACGGTGGTGGAAGCCGGGGTGACCACAGTGGTGGGGGTACTGGGGTTTGACAGCATCTCCCGGGGCATTGCCACCCTGATATCCAAAGCCCGGGGCCTGGAAGCGGAAGGCATTACTACCTATATATATACCGGCAGTTATGGCAGTCCGACCGAAACCTTGACCGGCCGGGTCTTGAGTGATATAGCCTTGTTGGACAAGGTGGTTGGGGTAGGGGAAATCGCTATCGCTGATTACCGTTCCAACCATCCTACCCTGGAGGATCTGCGCACCCTGGCCTCAGAAGCCAACGCCGGAGGTATGCTGGGCGGCAAGGCGGGGGTGCTCCACCTGCATGTTGGCGACGGCCAAGAAGGACTCCAGTCCCTCTTCCGTTTGATCGACGAATCAGATTTTCCATTGGAAATTTTCGTTCCCACCCATATAAACCGTAATCAGCATCTGTTTGAGCAAGGCATTGAACTCCTGCAGCGAGGGGGGCAGATAGACCTGACCGCGGGTGAAACCCAGGGTTACCCAGTGTCGCAAGCTCTGCAGATACTTATTGATAAAGGTTTGAATATGGATAAGGTGACAGTGTCCTCGGACGGGAACGGCAGTGCTCCCAACAATACTGGGGCGGCCAGACTTGATGAATTATGGAAGGATCTGAAAACGGCGGTGCTCACTCATCATCTCGATCTTACTACGGTGATCAAGACCGCCACCTTAAATCCGGCCCGGATTCTCAAGCTTTACCCGCGCAAGGGAATTCTGCAGGCCGGTGCAGACGCAGATATTTTAGTATGCAGACAAGAGGACCTGAGCATTTATCGTCTGCTGGCCAAGGGAGAGGTAGTAGTTAGTGAAGGGAAGGCAGTCAGGAAAGGCCGATTCGAAAACTAGACTTCGAAATATAAGAGGTGAATAATTTGAGCAGCCATAAAGGAACCCTGGTGATTATCGGCGGAGCCGAAGACAAATACCAACAACCCAGAATCCTGGAGGAAGTAGTAAGCCTGATCGGAGGCCATGAGGCGAGACTGGGCATCATCACGACGGCTACCGAACACCCGGAGGAATCCGGGCACACCTACCGGGAGGTATTTTCGCGCTTGGGGGTCAGAGAAACGGAGATACTGGATATCAGATCCCGGGAGGATGCCAATGCGGAGGAAAATACCCGCATCATGAGGGACATGGATGGATTCTTCTTCACCGGGGGAGATCAATTGAGGATCACCAGCATCCTCGGGGGGACCAGGGTTTATGAGGAACTTAACGATTCGTTTAATCATGGAGCGGTCATTATAGGGACCAGCGCCGGAGCTTCGGTTATGTGCAGCACCATGATCGTGGAGGGCAACAGCAACGATGCAGCTCGTAAATGCACTTTGAAAATGGCGCCGGGCTTGCGTTTGCTGGAGGGAGTCATCATCGATCAGCATTTCGATCAGCGCGGCCGGTTAGGGCGCCTTTTGTGCGGCGTGGCGGAGAATCCGGGGATTTTGGGCATCGGGATCGATGAGAATACGGCTATCAAGGTCTACCCGGAAAACTATTTCGAGGTCCTGGGAGATAATGCGGTAACCGTGATCGATGGCCGGTCCATCCGGAAGACCAATGTGTCTGAATTAGCACCTGATGAGATCCTCACCATCACCGACGCCTGCATCCACGTCTTGGCCAAAGGATATGGCTATGATCTCAAGGCCCGCGAGGTAATAACCTTACATTAAGTGCACAACTCGAATTTGCCTCAGGGTGATAGCACAAAACGTTACTCTGAGCGCAGCGAAGAGTCTAAATATACAGTGGAGAATATGAAAATCAACAAAACCTTGGAGGACGTTTAATAATGGAGGTAGTCAGCGTCCGCAGATACAGCGGCCGGAACATTTACAGCCACAAACCGGTGGTCAGGATGATGGTGGATCTAGGGGAATTAGCCGAGGTTCCCACCAATCAAATAGAAGGATTTAATCAGCGACTGCTCAAAAACTTCCCTGGCTTGAAGACCCATCATTGCTCATTGGGGCACGAAGGCGGCTTTGTGGAAAGACTCCAGGAGGGGACCCTGATTTCCCACGTTACCGAGCATCTTGCCCTGGAGCTGCAGAGTTTGTTAGGATACGACGTCTATTTCGGTAAAACCCGGGTAGTACGAGAACCCAATCTGTACTGCATTATATATGAGTATATGAATGAAAGCAGTGCCCGGGCCATTGGGTATGCAGCCGCTGAAATAGTTATAGCTTTCGTGAACGGCCAGCCATTGGCGGTCGGGGAGATTGTTGAGGAACTTTGCGAAACAGCCCGTGATTCACAACTCGGACCCAGCACCAGGGCTATTTTCGATGAAGCCCGGCGGCGGCATATACCGGTTCGCCGGATAGGATCTGATAGTCTGCTGCAACTAGGTTATGGCCGGGCCGCCCGGTTCATTGAAGCATCCCTTCCCGGCACTACCAGCAGCATTGCGGTGGATCTGGCCAAGAATAAGCAATTGGCCAAGGAGCTCTTGCGCGAAAACAGTATTCCCGTCCCTGCCGGCGGGATAGTCTACAGCGAGGGCGCTGCGCTGGTCATGGCGGAACAGATCGGATATCCGGTGGTAGTGAAGCCCTATGATTCCAACCAGGGCAAAGGGGTCACTGCCAATGTTTATAATGAAACCCTGCTGATCAAGGCATTTCAGTTGGCCCAGGATTATTCCGACGGGGTTATGGTGGAGAAATACATCCGGGGGCGCGATTACCGCGTATTGGTGGTAGGGGACAAGGTGTCGGCCGTTGCCGAGCGGCGACCTCCCTGCGTTATCGGGGACGGGGTCAGCAACATTGCCGAACTGGTCGAGCAGGAGAACATGAGGCCGGAGCGGGGCGAGGGCCATGAAAAGCGATTGACTAGAATCATTATGGATGCAGTTGCCAGGGAATTCCTTGCCCGCACCGAAATGGAACTGGAGGATATACCGAGGCCAGGTGAACTCATTTACCTGCGTGGAAATGGCAACCTCAGCACCGGAGGTTGTGCCCGAGAATGCACCCGGGATATTCACCCCCGCAATAAGGAGTTGGCTATTAAGGCGGCCCGGGTGATCGGCCTGGATGTGGCGGGAATCGATATTGTCACCGATAATATCGCCAGACTGATGACCCCCGCCAACGGCGCCGTGATCGAAGTAAACGCCGCTCCCGGCTTGCGCATGCACCTCAATCCCAGCGAAGGAAATCCCTGCAACGTGGCCGCTGATATACTAGATCACATGTATGCAGAAGGCCAGAAATCCATCCCGGTAATCTCGATTACTGGCACCAACGGCAAAACCACGGTCACCCGCCTGATCAGTCATGTTTTGACCCTGGGTGGTAAAAAGGTAGGGATGACCTGCTCCAGTGGCTCTTATGTCGGCTCCGAATGTATATCCAAGGGTGATAATACCGGGCCGGCCAGTGCCCGGGCAATCTTGTACAACGCGGAAGTTGAAGCGGCCGTTTTGGAGACTGCCCGAGGAGGCCTGATCCGATCTGGTCTTGGTTATGACTTGGCTGAGGTAGGATTGATCACCAACATAAGCGACGACCACCTGGGTATTGACGACGTGAATACGCTTCAGGATCTGGCTTTTATCAAATCTCTGGTGGCGGAGGCGGTTCAGCCTGATGGCTATGCGGTATTGAACGCAGATGACCAAATGACTGAAATTATTGCCTCCCGGGTGAGGAGCAACCTGGGCTTATTTGGTCAGGACCGTAACAGCGCCAACATGAACAGGCATATTGATGCCGGCGGGCTGGCGGTTGTTTTGGAGGGGGAAACCGTTTGCCTGTACCGTGATCAGAACCGCACTGAACTAATAGCTATCAAGGAGATTCCCATAACCTTTGGCGGCAAAGCTGTCTGTAACATAGAAAATGCCTTGGCGGCCGCTGCCGGCTTGTACTGCCTGGGGATCCCCACCCATACAATAAGGTTAGGATTGATGTCCTTCCGGGCCGATCCCCGGTCCAATGAAGGCCGTTTAAATCTTTTCGATATGGGCAAGTTTCAGGTAATGCTCGATTATGGCCATAACCTAAGTGGTTACCAATGTGCCATTCATCTGGCCCAAAGCCTGGATGCCGGCCGCCTGGTGGGGGTGATCGGTATGCCGGGTGATCGGTTGGACCGGTCTATTTATGAAGTGGGCCAGTTGTGCGGGGGAAGCTTCGGGAAGATCTATATCAAAGAAGATGATGATCTCCGCGGCCGAAAACCGGGCGTGGTGGCAGAGACAATGTATCGGGGGGCGGTCAACGGCGGCGCCCACCGCAAACAAATCGAGATCATTTCATCGGAAACGCTGGCCCTGCAAGCAGCTCTGGATAATGCTCTGCCGGGGGATTTGATAGTTATGTTCTATGAAGTATTCGAGCCTAATTATAGATTGATCCAGGATTACATTAAGAAACAGGATTTGCAGCCGGTAATAGCCGAGGGGGATGGAACCGTTCCATACATCCCGGCCATGACACGCGAAGAAACAACTGGCCGTGAAGTGGCCCTGCGGGTGGTCCAATAATTGCCCCGAAAGACTCGTTGGTTTATAATATAGGAAATGATGGCATATTTTCCTGCTAACTTCCAGGTGATTCTTTTTAACGATTAGGCTTAAGCCAGAAGGAGATTTTTAAATGGAACAGACAACTTTAACCGCCGCTGACCGGCAACCAGGCAAATTCAGAGAAGAGGGTTTTATTCCGGGGATCATATATGGGGATACGCCCACTTCCAGGCCGGTAAAATTCGAGTACAGCCCGCTGCAAAAGCTGATTACCAGGCATGGCTCCAATGCCCGGGTGGATATCGATTTCGACAACACCCGTAAATCTGGATTTATCAAAGAAATACAGCGGGATGCAGTTTCCAAAAAGATTATCCACGTAGATATCCAGGTGGTATACAAAGACCAGGAAGTGAAGCTGAATATACCTATCTTTTTTGACAATGAAGACCAACTGACTGACCGGCGCCTGCAGCTGCTGGTATACAAACCTACGGCGGAGGTGGAAGGCACCATGACTTCTATTCCCGACTCTATCCGCATCGATGTAGGGGCGCTGGAGGCAGGCGAATCGGTAACGGTGGAGACGATTGAGTTGAGGCACCAGTTAAAGGTCAGTGATAAAGAAGATACCCTATACGCCGCAGTAATACATCAACCGGTCGAAGAACCGGAACCCACCGAACAGGAGACCACGCAACAAGATTCAGCTGGTGCTGAAAGCGAATAACAGGCCGCGTAATATCTTAATCATAGTGAAAAAGCCGAGTAATCCCGATACCGGGACTACTCGGCTTCTAACTTTCCTGGTACCGGACCGGCATTCGACTGTCCGAGATCACTGAAAAGGTCATTTTGGTCGATATTGAGGTATGCATATTATACTGGCTTCAACGCTATCGCTTAAGGTCCGCCAATACATTATGCATATGCTAGAGGAATTCTCAACACTTTTTCAGTGGTCTCAGAGTGCCTCAAGTTAGTTGGCCAAGTTATTTGAACGGATCTAGATGACACCCAGATGTTCAATGAGTATTTTGACGCCTATGAATATCAGTACCAAGCCGCCGGCAATCTCCGCCTTGCTTTCGAATCTGGTCCCGAACCGATTGCCCAGGGCCACCCCGATCAAGGAGAGTATGAACGTAGTCACCCCAATCAAAACAACGGAGGGCAGGATTGAGACCTGCAAAAAGGCAAACGTGATTCCAACCGCCAACGCATCGATACTGGTGGCAACTGCCAGAAGGTTCAATTCTCTAATGTCGAGACGATCATCAAAACCGGCCCAGATATTATCTTCTTCATGGAAAGCATTCCATAGCATCTTGCCGCCGATAAATACCAGCAGCCCAAACGCTACCCAATGATCGATGGCGGTTATGTATCTCTCGAACTGCCTGCCCAGCAGCCAGCCCAGCAGGGGCATGCCGGCTTGGAATCCGCCGAAGAAGGCGGCGATAACCAGAGCATGGCGGAAATTGAGCCGTATCATATTCAGGCCTTTGCCCAGGGCAACCGCAAAGGCATCCATTGATAAACCTACCGCTATCAAGAACAATTCAAACCATCCCAAGAACGTCAGCCCTCCAATTAAAACAGGCAGGTGCTGTGCAACTGCACCTGCCATCTCTATTACGAAAGCGTTTAAAATAGCCCGGCCAATTTAGCGCCGATGCTGCTATGAATTAATTCGGACCGAGTCTGCGATCTGATATTTCAGTGCTGTTTAAGCAATATTGCGATACAAAATTTTACCATAATTGCTGGCCGCCAATCAAACAAGTATTATCCTGGGGAGCAAGTTGTCCGTTTTCTTTTGCATTTTGTATTCATAACTGAAAATATTTACCCCCTGCCAACCCTCGAAATTACCGTTTTCTTGCAGTCACGTTACCTGGCGTACTAATTGAGAAAATCGACAAAAAGTGTTGACGTTGGACTTGGGGCCATGATAAGATTCTCCTTGCCCGCTGAAAAGCGGACAGAAAGTTTCCGGGTCAACCGGAAGCGAAAGCTCTGATAAAACAGAACAAAGAGAAAGACGAAGTGCGAAAACGGTTGAACTTGAGGCGGAAGTTTTGAGGGAGACCAAAGGTCCAGCGATAGTTTTTAGGAAAAGAGCCATCGAATGGAACCAAGAAGAGAAAAAGGATAAGGGTAAAACCTTAGACTAAATATTTTTTTGGAGAGTTTGATCCTGGCTCAG
>CAZOMS010000076.1:0-9650 GCA_964580805.1 uncultured Syntrophomonas sp.
GGTTGTAGCCAGCAGGGGCTGGGGCGATGTCAGTTCCAGGGACTGCGGCAATATGGTTGCCAAAGCCATTGAAATAGCTGAACGAAGTGTCGGTCCCCGATAACTGCCATGAATTTGACGAACCCGCATCAACCGGGGGGGCTTTCCTCCCCGGTTTTCTTCTGCACCTTTTTGCGGCGTTTCCCGGACTTAACCAAACCCGAAAGCCAATAGATCATCACGAAAAAAAATACCCCCAACAGCGTGGTCTGATACCGGCCGGCACCGATCAGCAACCCGATCAATGCAGCCAGCATTAATGCCGCGGCGGTATTAAGCCCTTCAACTTTACTGCTTCTGTCGATCCAGATGAACCCGGCGAACAAAAATCCCAGCGCCGACAGAATCTGGGCCGTTAAACGGGCCGGATCTCCCATGTCGCGAGTCTGTTGATGAAGATCGGCGGCCATAATATATAGTAATGCAGAAATTATGGAGACTATGGCGAACACCCGGCTGGACTGGGTTCTCTCCCGCCGGTTGCTTATCATTCCCAGTAAAAACCCGGCTGCCCCGGCCAAAGCCAGACGCAGCAAATATGTTTCCACGTCTACAGGACCTGATAGTTGGGCGCCTCTTTGGTAATTGATACATCATGGGGATGGCTCTCGGTCAATCCGGCATTGGTTATGCGGATAAATTTCGTTTGGGTTTTCAGCTCTTCTATATTTACCACCCCGCAATAACCCATGCCCGCTCTAAGCCCTCCGACCAGTTGGAAAATGGTTTCGGAAACTGAGCCCTTAAAGGGTATTCTTCCCTCGATGCCTTCCGGCACTAATTTCTGAGCGCCTTCCTGGAAATAACGGTCACTGCTGCCTTCCGACATGGCGCCAATGGATCCCATTCCCCGGTAAATCTTGTAGCGGCGCCCCTGCAAGACCACCTCTTCACCGGGACTCTCCTCGGTGCCGGCCAGCAGATTGCCCATCATAACCACATCGGCTCCAGCGGCAATGGCCTTAACGATGTCACCGGAATACTTGATCCCTCCGTCGGCAATGATGGGGACACCGTATTTACTGGCCACTTGGGCACAATCCAACACCGCCGTTATCTGGGGGATGCCGATCCCGGCTATGACCCGGGTAGTGCAGATAGAACCCGGTCCGATTCCCACCTTGATGGCATCAGCTCCGGCCTGGATTAACGCTTCGGTGGCCTCTCCGGTGCCGACATTGCCCCCGACTACTTGGACAGTGGGGAACCGGTTCTTTATCACCTTAACCATTTGGATGACACCCTCGGAATGACCGTGGGCGGTATCAACCACTAATACATCGACACCGGCATCCTTCAAGGCCTCTACCCTTTCCAGGGTATCCCGGGCGGTTCCCACTGCCGCCCCTACGATCAGTCTCCCCCGGCCGTCCTTGGCCGCCCGGGGATATTTGTGAGTCTTCTCTATGTCTTTGATGGTAATCAGCCCCATCAGGTTGAAGTTGTCATCCACCAGGGGGAGTTTTTCTATCTTGTACTGGCGCAGCAACTGCTTGGCCTCTTCCATAGTAGTACCGACAGGGGCGGTAACCAATCTTTCGCTGGTCATAATATTCTTGATGGGTTGCTCGAAGTCGGTTTCGAACCGCAAGTCGCGATTGGTAAGGATGCCGACCAACTTCCGTCCTTCGGTGATGGGCACCCCGGATATATGGTAGTGTTCCATTATACGCAGGGCATCACTGACCTTGTTGTCGGGGGCTAGAAAGAAGGGATCGGATATGACCCCATGTTCGGAGCGTTTCACCCGATCCACCATCCCGGCCTGTTCCTCGATGGTCATGTTTTTATGAATAATCCCTATGCCGCCTTCGCGGGCCATGGCGATGGCCATTCTCGATTCGGTGACCGTATCCATACCGGCGCTCATAATGGGGGTTTCCAGGCGCACCTTTTTGGTCAAACGGGTGGAAACGTCAACATCCTGGGGCATCACCAAAGAATGTCCGGGTATGAGCAGAACATCATCGAATGTGAGACCTTCTTTGCTGAATCTATCTGTCATTGATTTGGCCTCCTTGTGAAATTTCAAATAATACTATCTTATTGTAACCCAATTATCAATAGATGTGCCAAATCACAAATCGGATGACACCCCGGAACATAAGATCCAAGGCAAGACAAAACCGCCCCGTTTACGTACAGCTTATGTACGGCAGGGCGGTTTCTGTTACTTATTTAGAATAATAACCGGAGTCCCGAGATGAAATTATATGGAATTGTTTTTAAGGCGCATATGGGTGTTATCCAGTTCCACCACTATTACTTCCCGGCCGATTTTTTTGACGGCTTCCCAGGGGATAACCAGCTTTTGCCGATCCGTCCAGAAGTTCAGCACGTTGCCCCGGTTGGGCAATATGATGGATACGATCTGACCGGTTTCCTGATCAAGGAGCATATCTGATTCTCCCACCGTACCCATCCTCATGCCGTCATAAATATTGACCATCTCTTTTCCTATCAAATCGTTCAGTCGCATCTTCCCTACCCCCTATATACCGGTATGCCCAAACCCCCCTGATCCACGTTCGGTGCCATCGAGCGATTCCACCTCGATCAACTCTGGTTTCATTACCCGGGCAAAGACCATCTGGGCGATCCGTTCTCCCCTGAGTAATGTATACTCTTTGTCCCCCAAATTTATAACAATAAGCTTGATTTCCCCCCGGTAATCGGAGTCAATTGTCCCGGGAGTATTCAGGAGGGTCAGACCATGGTTGAGGGCCAAACCGCTGCGGGGCCTTATCTGGGCTTCACAGTCCTGGGGGAGAGCTATGGCTATCCCGGTGGGCACCAACACCCTCTGCCCTATCCCGATTATCACCGGCTCGTCATTGGCGGCGTAGATGTCCATACCCGCCGCTCCCGGGGTCATGAAACGGGGCAATGGTAAATCCAAGGAATGAAGACGGTGTATCAGTACTCTCATTTTTTGATATCCCACCACCGGGCCAATTCCCGCTCCACCTCGGCCAGGACCGCTTCGCTCCCGATAGCGGCGACGGAGAAGGGCTGCCCTGCAAACAGACTTCTAGCCATACCCTGCACCATGCTCGCATCAACTGCATAAATCCGGTCGATGACTTCTTCCGGAGTCATGATGGTATCGTACATCATCACCGCCTTGCCGATACGAGTCATGCGGCTCATAACGCTTTCCAATCCCAAGGATAGGCTAGACTTCATGAGCTTCTTGGTGCGGCTGACCTCCTCGTCAGTCACCCCCTGCTCCACTAACACTTCTATCTCTTCATGCAGGTTGCTGCAGAATTCATCGATACGGTTAGGGCTGGTCCCGGTATATATGCTGAAAATGCCAGTATCCGAGTAACTGGCTGGATAGGAGTACACCGAATAGGCCAGTCCCAATTCCTCCCGCAGCTTTTGAAACAGCCTGGAACTCATGCCCCCGCCCAGGATGCTGTTCATGACATTCAGGATGAAACGGTCATCGTCATGGTGGGACAGGCCGGGCAACCCCAGACAAATCTGCAGCTGCTCGACATCTTTAGGCATCAATTGCATGAATGGTTGGTTTAATTGGGGCGGCAGCAATAAGCCAGCCGGGACCGGGCCTTCATAGGGCTCAAGTTTCTCCTCCAGGTAGTCCTTGATCCGGAGGGGATCGATGTTGCCGGCCACCGAAATGATCATATTGCCGGGCACATAGTATTGCCGATAGTAATTATAAAGCTCTTCCCGGTCCATGGCACCGATCGATTCGATTGTACCCAGGATGGAGTTGCCCAAATTATGGCCTTCCCAAAAATTACGGGCAAACATATCGTGGATCAACTCATCGGGGGAATCTTCATACATGTTTATTTCTTCAATTATGACTTGCCGTTCCACATCGAAATCGCTGGGAGTCAGCAGGGAATTGAACACCATGTCGAATATAATATCCACCGCTGTGTAAATATCCTCATCCAGCGTACGGGCATAGAAAGAGGTGTGCTCTTTAGATGTGTAGGCATTAAGCTGACCGCCCATGCTCTCCATGCTTTCCGCTATATCCCGGGCGGTCCGGTCCGGGGTACCTTTGAAAAGCATGTGTTCAATAAAATGACTGGCACCTGCCAGACTGGGAGATTCGTATCGTGATCCAACCTTGATATATATCCCTATCGCCGCTGATTTAACGTAGGGTATGTCCTCCGCCACCAGCTTGGCGCCATTGCCAAGCTCCCATCTGTATATCATCTTATACCTCCATTCTCAGGATCCAATTGGGTCATTCCGACCAGCCTGGATGTCTTCAATCCACTGTTTCAAGAGTCTCTGCCCCAACCACGGCTGCTGGTCGATCCGGTTCTGGCTTACCAGAGCCACGCTCTGAAAATAGCGGTGATTAATATAAACGTCTGCTTCACCCAACACCTGATCCTGCATTACCGGTGCATCAAGATTATAGTGTAATCGCACGATTTTTTCAATGTCATCTATATCCTCTCCCTGCCACAACCATACATCACCGACAGTGACTACCTCGGCCCAGGCTGGCTCACCATTGTTTACTTTAAGCGTTTTGAAGGACTCTTGGCGGTCCAACAATTTCTGCCGGGTAGTGCTTTGGTAACCGTAATCCATCAGTTTCATACAATCGCCCTGACGATCATAGGATTTGAGGACCACAGCAATTAAGCTCCGATCCCGGCGGGTAGAGGAAGCCACCAGGCATTTGCCGGCGTCATCGGTGGTGCCGGTCTTGATGCCGTCCGCCCCCAGGTATCCGAGCAGCAATGCAGCATTGGTATTCCTGATGGTCAAGGGCTCAAGGTAAGCTGGGTGTTTAAAGGTAGTCTGCACCGTGCTCACCAGTTCTTTGATAACTGGCTTGGCGATCGCATAGCGGCTCATCTGAGCCAGGTCGTAGGCAGTGCTGTAATGGTTATTGGCCGGAAGGCCGGAAGCGTTCTGAAATCTGGTATTGGCCGCACCGATCAGGAAGGCTTTTTTGGACATCAGATAGGCAAAAAACTTTTCATCACCGGCCACGTGCTCGGCCAGCACCACAGCCGCGTCATTGGCGGATCGGATCAGAGCCACTTTCAGTAATTCTCCCATTGGCAGCTTCTGTCCGGCCCGCAAACCGATGGTATACTCCGCAGTTCGGTCAGCATTAACGGTGACCATGGCCACCTCGTCCAGGCTGGAGTACTCAGCCGCCAGTATTGCGGTCATTATCTTGGTGGTGCTGGCCATAGGCCTTTCCACATTGGCGTTTTTGCCGTGGATATACTGCCCGCTCTCGGCATCCACCAGGCAGTAGTACTGCGAGGTCAGGCGGGGGGCCGCTATGACGGGCCCGGGGCGGAACCAACCAGCCAGGATTATCAGAATCGCCAACGCCCAGATCTTTTTGCGCCTATTAATTTGCATCATTGGAGCCATCGCTTTTTCCAGCGGTAATATTATTTATGGTAACCATTTGATAACCCTGGGCCTGCAACTGCCTCAAAAGGGCGGGCAAGGCCTTCACCGTCGGTTCGGTAGGATGCATCAGAATAATGGCGTCATTATGAACCTTTTTGGTCACCCGGTTGACTATGGTCTCCGGGGCAGGTTTCTGCCAATCGATGGTATCCACACTCCACATAATATACTGGTAGCCGATCCCGTTGACGGCCTTGACCAGGCGGGGATTGAATTCCCCGTAGGGGGAGGCAAAAAAGGATGATCTCTGTCCGGTTATGTTGTATATGATGTCTTCGGCCTTCTTGATTTCGGTTGCGATCTCTTCCGAACCAAGGGCATTGAAATGTACATGGCGGTAGCCATGATTCTGGATACTGTGACCGGCCTGGGCCATACTTTGCAGCATATCGGGATTCTTTTCTGCCCACCGCCCAGTAACAAAAAACGTCACGTGGGCATTGTTCTTCTTAAATTCGTCCAGCATAGCAGGCAAGAATTCTTCGCCCCAATCCACGTTTACGGAAATGGCTACCATTTTGTCCCCGGTATTACCCTGAAAGATGGGTTCAGGCCCCCCGACCGCGATGCTTCTATCCTTGATGGTGGAAAACACCATCTCGGCTGCCATCAATACAAGTACCACAGCGATGGCCGCCGCCATCAAACCCTTCCCTTTTAAGACATAGAACTTCAATTCTGCTCCGCCCCTCTCAATTCAATATAGAGCCGCCCATTATTGAGGTAAGACTTGATAATTATCGCCGTGCTGCGGTTGTTCCTAAACTTCATGTCCACGCCGCCATAATCGACGGCCGCGTCGCGTCCTTCGGGCACATAGTGAACCGGCTTGCTGTGACCGTGGCGTTCGACGATCGTCAGGCCGGCGGCCAAAGCGGCATTGTACACGGTGCTGGAAACCTGGCATACCCCTCCTCCATAGCCGACATCCAGGCCGCCATTCAGAATCACCGGAGCCGGCAAGTAGCCTCGTTCCGGCGTGCGGGGCCCGACCACCTCATTGAAAGAAAACAACTGGCCCGGCCATAGCAAGGTATTGTTGACGTTTCTCATAGCCATGCTGATATTCTGGTAGCGGGCCGGACTGCCATGAAAGTAAGTCGAATAGCTGCCCATTATAGCCTTCTGGGCGTCCTGGATCTCCGCACTGTTATGCTGTGGAGCCAACGGTATTTTGACCAGTTGTATGTTCTCCCCCGACGGGCAGGACCAGAGCTGGGCCAAGGTCGCTTCTATATCTACCGTAGACCCTATCTCTTCGCTGATGACCAGGCCCGTCTTTTTATCCAACCTGGGTTCGACCGGCATTTTTTGATGCGGAAGGGCGATCCCCCGCACTACCTCCTCCAGTTCTTCCGGCAACAGCCGCTCCACTCCCACGCCCTCCAGGCTCACTCCAGCTTTGACTCCGAAGGCATCCCGCTCCAGTTTGTCTACCCAGCTGGATAAGAAGGTCAGACTGCAGAAAAAGGCCAAAAGAAAAAGGGCTCGGCTGTCCATTTTAAAAACATGAAACCCTCTTCGAAAAAAATAATACCCACCGCCTCAATTGTATTCCTTAAAATAATATTCGGCAGTGAGCACTACTATTCAGTTTTGTTTGCCGATCCGGTCGAAATCTGATCCTGATCGGCAATAAACCTTAATGATGCGATTCTAGCTGGGCTGGCCGCCCGACTTGGCCATTTTCAGTACCGCTTTGCGGGACAAGTTGACCCGGCCCTGGCGGTCTATCTCAGTGACCTTGACATCTATCTTGTCCCCTACTTTGACAACGTCCTCGACTTTGTTGACCCGGGTCTCATCCAGTTGGGATATGTGCACCAATCCTTCTTTGCCGCTGGTGCCTAGAACTCCCGGAATAATCTCCACAAACGCTCCAAAATCCATGATCCTTTTGACCGTGCCGGTATATACTTTGCCGACTTCCACATCAGCCAGGATGGACTCGATCAGGAAACGAGCCTTCTTAGCGCCTTCCTCATCGGTGGAAATGATAAACAGACTACCGTCGTCTTCAATGTCGATCTTGCTACCACTCTCGGCCACGATCTTATGGATGGTTTTGCCCCCGGGGCCAATGATCTCCCTGATCTTGTCAGGATTGATCTGCATGCGAACCATCTGCGGAGCGTACGGCGACAGTTCGGCGTTGGGCTTATCTATGGCCTGGAGCATGATGTTCATGATATGCATCCGGCCCTCGCGAGCCTTGCCCAGCGCGGTCTGAACTATTTCCCGGTCCACGCCGGTGATCTTGATATCCATCTGCAGGGCGGTGACCCCTTTGGCGGTACCCGCCAGCTTGAAGTCCATGTCGCCCAGGGCGTCTTCAATCCCTTGAATATCACTCAGGATGGCGAATCTATCCTCGCCTTTGACCAGTCCCATGGCGATCCCGGACACCGGCGCCTTGATGGGAACCCCGGCGTGCATGAGGGACAGGCTGCTGCCGCATACACTGCCCATGGAGCTGGAGCCATTGGATTCCAGTACTTCGGAGACCACCCTCATGGTGTAGGGGAAATCTTCTTTGGACGGGACAACCGCCAGCAAAGCTCTTTCCGCCAGGGCGCCATGTCCAATATCCCGGCGGCTGGGGCCGCGCATGGGCTTGGTTTCACCAACGCTGTAGGGAGGGAAGTTGTAGTGGTGGATATACTCCTTGCTTTCCGCAATCCCTAATCCATCCAGGATCTGATTCTCCCGGAGCGGCCCGAGGGTAGTAACTGACAGCACCTGGGTCTGGCCGCGGGTAAACAAGGCTGATCCGTGGGTACGGGGCAGGAATCCCACTTCGCAGGTCACCTTCCGGATCTCGTCCAGCTTCCGGCCATCGACCCGGTCTCCATCCTCAAGGATCATCTTGCGGACGATCTCCTTCAGGAGTTTGTCAACCAGTGATGCGATCTGCTTGCCTTCTTCGGGATAAATCTCGGCGAAATGTGCCAGGATGGCGTCCCGGGCCTTGTCCATTTCAGCTTCGCGGGCTATCTTGTCCGGGTTGCGGACGGCCGCTTCCAAGCTGGGGATGGAGTATTCCCTGACTGCCCTCTCCATTTCTTCATTTACGGGGATTACCGGGACCTCTACTTTGGGCTTGCCCAGTTCGGCCACAATGGGTTCCAGGAACGCTACAATCTTTTTGATCTCCTCATGACCGAAGAATATCGCCTCCAGCATGGTAGCTTCCGGCACTTCTTTGGCATGTCCCTCCACCATCATGATGGCATCCTTGGTACCCGCCACCACCAGGTGCAGATCGCTCTGGTGATGCTGTTCGACGGTAGGATTAATGATCAGCTGTCCGTCCACCAGACCCACGATGACTGCCGCCACCGGGCCGGCAAAAGGTATATCGGAAACACCGAGGGCGACTGACGCTCCAATGATCGAGGTGATGTCCGGGGAATTGTTCTTCTCCACTGACAGGATGGTGGCTACTATCTGCAGATCGTTCTTGTAGGCCTTGGGAAAGAGCGGTCTGATGGGGCGGTCTATCTGACGCGCAGACAGGGTGGCGTTCTCAGTGGCCCGGCCTTCGCGTTTGATGAACCCTCCCGGGATCTTGCCGACAGCGTACTGCTTCTCTTCATATTCCACGGTCAAAGGAAAGAAGTCCAATCCTTCCCGGGGGGTGGCGGCAGTCGCGGTGACCAGCACCACTGTATCGCCATATCGGACCAAGGCCGCACCGTTGGCTTGCTTGGCAACCTGCCCTACTTCGATTATCAGGGGACGACCGGCTACTTCGGTTTGGTATTTATGAACGATGGTAGTTTCCTCCTTTCTCAAACTATATAAAGTTAAAGAGCGGCATTCCGCTCTTTACCTGCGTAGACCCAACCGGGTTACTATGTTGCGATAACGATCGAAATCGTTCTTCTTCAAATAATCGAGCAGGGAACGCCTTTGCCCAACCATTTTCAACAGTCCTCTTCTGGAGTGGTGGTCTTTTTTATTTGCTTTCAAATGTTCATTGAGATAGTTGATTCTATCGGTGAGGATCGCGATTTGAACCTCGGGTGAGCCCGTGTCGTTTTCATGCACCTGATAGGCTTTGATGATCTCCTGTTTCTTTTCGGAAGACAGAGCCAAATTTTTCACCTCCTTACTTATAAACGCCATGGACCAAGAATGACGTCGGTGAAATCGTCAACCCTAGCCTATGGTTG
>CAZOMS010000077.1:0-9602 GCA_964580805.1 uncultured Syntrophomonas sp.
CCAGAGCGAAGGTAACATAGGCAGAGTAGGCGGCCCGGCCGGCCACGAACCAGACCCGCTCGTCATAGACATTCATGCCTTGTGCCTCCAGGCGCCGCATCCGGGCCTGTTTGAAGGATAGGGCCACAAAGGCTCCGACCGCCCCCGCCATTAATCCCACCCCAAAAGAACCATCTGTGCTTACGGACTGCCACAGTCCCAGGCCAAATAGCAGCACCAGCGCGATATAACTCCAGAAAAATCGGTTTTTGCTAATCATAATGATCACTCCTCTCCCTCTTCAAAAATAAATACTGATTCGATCGGCAGCTTGAATACCCGGGCCAGGCTGTAGGCCAGGCCAATGGAGGGGTTGTATTTTCCCTTCTCCAACGAGATGATAGTCTGGCGGGAGACCTTGACTCGCGCGGCCAACTCTTCCTGGGTGATATCGTGCTGCTCCCGCAATTCACGCAACCGGTTTTCCAAATCGTTCACCTCCTGATGTAAAGCCAGCTTTACGAAAAGTTTATTCCGGAATCCTGTTGATGTCAAGCTGACTTTACAGAAACGCCGGTCCCATAATTTGATCAAAGCATATTTTCATCGTCCTCTCCGCAACATAAATACGCATGAAGGCTCTTTATGGTATCATTTGGGAAGCCGGCCCGGGCTCGAGATGGGCCGGCTCTGCTTGGCTGGATCACCGATCTCTGGTGCGGTGTCACAAATTAGGGGAAAATGCGGCGGATATCCTCGTGAAAGTCATCCCCACATGGAATATAATTAGAAGGGTACATGAAGAGAGAGGAAGGATATTTTAAATGGACAGTACTAAAATGAGCCTGGCCGACTTTGCTAGTATTCCAGGAGCGGATATCATGGAGCGGGGTCGGCAGTTCTGCGAATTCATTGAGGACGCCAAAAGGCTCGACCAGTACCAGTGGCGCAGAGTGTCCCTGGATCCTTCCGGGCCGGTCAGGCGGGTTATAGACCGGCGGACCGGTAAGATACTGGAGATGGTGTACCTGGCCTCCAACGATTATTTGAACCTCACCATGCATCCCAAGGTGATCCAGGCTGGCATTGATGCTCTCAGTAAGTATGGCGCCGGAGCGGGCAGTGTGCCTATGCTGGGCGGGACTCTGGATATCACTTTAGAGTTGGAGCAGAAGGTGGCCAAATTCAAAGGGACCGAGTCGGCCATCATCTATACCTCGGGTTTTGGCTCCAATACCGGAACCCTGCTGAGCCTCCTGCATAAACAGGATGTGGCGGTCTTGGACCGACTGGTTCATGCCAGCATCATTGATGGCTGCCAGAATACCAATATACGCACCTTTAAACACAATGACATGGATTCGCTGGAATCAGTCCTGAAGCGGGTCAAGAATAAATACGTTACCAAGCTGGTGGCTGTCGATGGAGTATATTCCATGGACGGGGACATCGCTCCTCTGGACCAGATAGTCGAGATCGCCCACCGGCACGGAGCTTACGTGATGGTTGACGAGGCGCATGCCACCGGGGTGATAGGTAAGACTGGCAAAGGTACCCCCGAGCATTTTGGCCTGGAAGGACAGGTCGATATCGTCGCCGGCACGTTCTCCAAGGGCCTTGGAGCGGTAGGCGGTTTTGTCGCCTCCAACCGTTTTGTGACCGAATTGTTGACCCATTACGCCCGCTCCTTTTTCTTTTCCACGGCCATGCCTCCTGCGGTGATAGGCTCCCTGCTGGCCGCTCTGGATGTAATCGAACAGGAACCGGTCCATAAGGAAAATCTGTGGAAAAACATCGAGTACTTCCGCTCCAATCTCCTCGACCTGGGCTTTAACATAGGCGATTCCCAGACCGCCATATTCCCGGTCATTATCGGGGATGACATTAAAGTCAGGGAAGCCGCCCGGCGTCTTAATGAGATGGGTATCTATGTGAATCCGGTACCCTATCCGGCGGTACCCAAAAAGCTGGGCCGGATCAGGATGAGTCTCATGTCGACTCACACCAGAGAGCATCTGGACCGGGCCTTGAATGCCCTGGAAGAGGTGGGCCGGGAATTTGACATCATAGGCCCCGGAAAAGCCAGGCAGGCTGAGTCCAACTCCGGGGGAAAGTAACCCCCAGCGTCAAGCCGCACCTGCTCGGGCATTTTCTATTTCCGAGGATCCCGCCAGACAAAACCTATGTTTAATGACCGACTTCCCGGCCAAGGGACGTTTAATAGGGGAACTTATTGAACCACAACCCAAACCGGTACGGAAATGCAAGAGAGAGGCGTTATCCCGCAAGGGATAGTGCCTCTCTCTTGCTCAACCATATTATCACTTCTTTACCTTTCGCCCAGACCAAAACAGCAAAAAGAAGCTGCTAAGATAAATGCAGGCCGAGCATAATGGAGTGCGAAACCATAAATCCGGCTAAAACACCCGCAAGAATGGTCGTCGGATATCAGAAAATCGTATGAAGCTTTGTAAGTGCCTTTTTCATCATAATTACCCCTTAAAAATGTCATTGCTTTTTCTTGCCATTACGATGCAGTGCGTTTTATTGACACAGCCGGCCAGTTCTCCATTCGTGGTGCGGAAATACATATCTTCAAGTTTCTCGGCATCCAAAACCAGTTCAGGTGTAAAGCCATAATTGCGCAAAAATTCGTCCGCGTGTCCTCGCTCAATACCGAAGCAGAAACTTTCTCCGGCTTTTGCCACATTTTGATACAACGTCTTTTCACCCTCATAAAGGTTTTCCTGTCGTATCACTGATGCATAAATATGGTCGAAAACGATACGGCTTTCCGTTCCTGAAAACTCCTCAATGACGCGGAATGTGTCGTCCACCGACTCGGGCTGAAGGTACATAGTCAGCCCCTCCAGAATAAACAAAGACGGGAAACCCTTTTCAACCCCTGCCTGGAAGAGACGTTCTGATAAGCTCTCCCGGTCAAAATCGATAGGGACAAATATAAGGTTATCAGGAATCCCTACCTTTTTTTGACGATACCGTTCGACTTTAGCGGCCTGAGTGAGCGGCGCGTCCAGTTCGAAGACGCGGAGTTGTTCAACGCCGCGTCCGAGACGTATTCCTCTTGAGTCAAAACCCGCGCCGAAGATGAGTACCTGCTTAATGCCATCCTCCAGGGCGCGCTTGAATTCGGCGTCCACAGTTTTTGTACGTGCGATAACATATTCATACATACCCGCAGGATATTTGCCCATAAACATTCTTTTGAAGACGTCAAAATGCAAAAGCGGGCGGATGATGTCATTCATAATGACAAGCGATACATAGTCATCGCTTTTGTACTGCTCCCGTTTTTCCAGATTGGACAGACCGCGCGCAAGGCAGGTAAACTCCGCTGTGTTTGATGTTCTCGATTCAATTCTTCGTGTCATTTATTTTCACTCCTTTACTCACATGCAAATACATTCTTCCAGCCATGATAGACAAATACGGATATCTCATTCATAAACCCAGCCATATCCTCCGGCGGCCCCACAAGAAAGAGCTGCTCAATCATATTCAGATAGAAGCTGCAAACAGTGCGGACAAACAGCCGTGATACATCTTTTTTTAAATGGATGGATTGCGTCCATTCAATCATATTGTCAGTAAAAGCATCAAGAACCTCGTACTTGAAGCCTTCGAGCGACGAACCCTGCGCCTTGAACAGGAGCAGCTTGACATCGCCTGTATGCTGAGCGATAAATTTGCTAATGACGCCTAAAACAAGCTGCTGCGACGAAAAGGTGTAGTCCTCTGTATCTTTTGGCACGTTATATTGTTTTGCCATTTCAAGACCGACTCGAATCTCGGATGTCGTCTGCTCAAGCACCGCTCGAAAGAGGTTATCTTTATCCCTGAAGTAGTTATAAAGGTTGCTTTTTGATGTCTTCGCTTTTGTCGTGATGGTTCTAATCGAAGCCTTTTCAAACCCCTTTTCCAGAAACTCATCTCGAGCGACATCAATAATCCGCTGCCGCATTTCATCCTTTGCGTATTGCATTACTACTCTCCTCCGGCAATAATAAGTACACCGTACTTTTTAAGTACAGTGTACTTTAATGTCCGTTGTTGGTCAAGATTCTTACTGCTGACGCTCCTGCGCCTGAGGTGGAGGCTGTCGCAATAAATGAGCCAAAGGAAACAGAGATAACGCCAGAAATAAGGAACAGAAAAACCAGCACCTGAAATCACGCTATTGTGCGAGTCTATCACCAAGGTCTTCTCGCCAAAATTCGACGCGAGGTTCCTGGATATTCGGCAGGAAAATTTATTTCCTATGACGAATAGGTAGTCAGTTGCATAGCAGAAAGGTGATAGTAGTCTTGAAATTCAATGGTAAAGTGGTAGTCATCACCGGCGGCGCATATGGCATCGGCAAATCCATGATGGAGCAGTTCATGCGGGCCGGAGCCACGGTAGCAGTCATCGATATCGCCCCTGGACCGATCTACTGTGATTTCTATTATCGCGGGGATTTAGCTGACGAGAGGGTCTTGGAGGATTTCGCCAGCCAGGTGATAAACAAATTTGGCAAGATCGACTTCCTGATCAACAATGCGGCTGTTAGCCTATGGGGTATTCTGTCCGATCTTAAGTACGACGAGTTCATGTACGTCCTTCGGGTAGGAGTGGTGGCCCCTTACATGCTGACCAAGCTGTTCCTGCCTTATTTCGATGAAGGCGCGGCTATAGTAAACATCTCTTCTACCCGCTCTTTTATGTCCCAACCGGATACGGAGAGCTATTCCGCCGCCAAGGGGGGCTTGCACGCCCTGACCCATTCCCTGGCTATAAGCTTGGCCGGGCGGGTGAGGGTCAACTGTATCTCCCCGGGCTGGATCGATAAGACCAGCTCCGAATGGAGCCGGGAAGACCGCGAACAGCACCCGGTAAAAAGATTGGGGCGACCCCTTGATATCGCCCGGCTGGCCATGTTTCTGTGCAGCGAAGAGAGCAGTTTCATCACCGGCCAGGACATAGTGGCCGATGGCGGAATGAGCCGGCTTATGATATACCACGAGGATTTTGGCTGGAAGTACGAACCAGAACCGGGCGAAGCCACCAAGCGGGGTTAGTCTCCAAAACGGAGCAGCATTCCCGGGATGGCTTTTCCCGCTACCGGTATGCCCGCTTAAGTGTGAATAATCTTTCCGACCTGGTTTTGCAACAACCGATGAACATCCGCCGCTGCGTATGGAAAAACATGCCCCTTTTCTTTCGAACGTCATTCTCCACAAAATGAAAATGATAACTTTCACAACAATTGACTGCTGGTTGTCCCGATAATATAATGTAATTGAGCTCCAGGGAATTCCTAAGACGGAAGGCCGGGACGGAGCCGGAAGCAGAAACGTAACGTCGACAGCAGAACAGAGGCCGGTGAAGCAATTCACTATATCCAGGGAAAATCAGTGAAAATGGAATATGACAGCTAGCGATACAACCATCCATGGCAAGCGGAAGGTCAGCAATGAAGGGAAGTTAGTGGGGATGGAAGTAGAGGGAAGTTGAAGTAGACCAGGAGTAGTTGGGAATCCGGAAGACGAAGGCAGTTGAGGACGCTGGAGACGGGCAACGAAGCGGAAGGTGAAGAAAAGGCGGGAAGTCGATAAAGGTTCGTTGGAGCTCTATATTTGACATCAAAAAGAGGGATTTGACCGCCGCCGGCAGCAGATCCTTCTTTTTTTACGCGCCCGGCAGGGGCGCAGTCTAAAGGGTGGAAGTCCCTGGTGCGGGTTGATAGTGCCAAGCATATAGCCAAGGGTAAGGGCTTTCCGGTGACGAGGAATCCGCAGAAAGCCGGAGGCAAAAGCCCACAAACAAGCAAGTCCGCAGCAAGGAGACGGTACTGGTCGGTGCAGCAACAAACCCTAAACGGTCGATGAACACTGAACCAATCCTGGAACAACAATCACGGTTAATGATCTCTCCCACCACTTTACCGTAAGAATCATGTTCACAGCGGATGTCTCGTCTCCCCAGGCAGGAAAATAAAAATCCTGTCTGGCTGCGGACTGCCTTGATGCGTTACCGGTCCGGTTTGGTGCCAGGACCACCCGGGCCAATCTCTGCAAATATGTGTTATATATTCGATGAGTAGTCCCGAAACCCTTTTTTGTGCTGGCGTATGGGCGTAATAAAATGCTTGACATGGAATTGGTCCAGAAACAATGAAGCCGATCCACTGGATCGGCTATTAGAGTGGGCATAAGCTATACGCTAGACCGCCGGCCGCAAAACCAATTTGCCCAGAACCAATTCCCGGTTGGCACAGTATTTGTCCATAGCAGTAACCACATATGATTCCCGGTACCGGGGCGGGGTCAGGGTCACCGGCCACATGTGCTTGACGATGATGTCCCTCTCCACCTTGTTCAAGGGGAAGTGCTTCTCGGCATTCTCCAGGGCAATGCCGGGATGGCGGAAACAATGAATGCCCTGGGCTGGTTTGGATACGTGGGAATCATAGAAATAGAAATCGTGCAGCAATCCTCCCCGGGCGGCCGACTGATAGTCCAGGCCCAGCTTTTTGCACATCACGAAACTTAGATACGACACATGCAGGCAATGCTCCAACCGGGTGACATGATAATGGTGAGTGAAATCATCCAAATCCAGCAACATTTTGCTGCCGGCCACATCGCTGATGCAGTCACTGTACTCCTGACGATTGTCCAGGCTGACATTTAAGTTGAGTTTATCCGATATCAAATTAATCACGTCATTGATTATAACAGCTGGAGAAACTTTTTGCATTAAAAAAGTGGAGCGAATATGCGCAGTACGTTCTGCCCATATTTGGTGCGTTTGGGCAGGTTATTCCATTTCTCCAGGTTTATTTCCTCGCTCACTGTAAAAATGTCCAGCAAATCTCTTTTTATATCGCCCAGCACTGGCGAACCGCTGATCCACACCCCATTTTCGAAATGGAGGAAAAAGCTGCGGTAATCCATATTGATGCTGCCCATCACCGCGCTGTTATCATCGCTAAGGATGATCTTGGCATGCATGAAGCCCGGGGTGTATTCGTAGATTCTGACCCCGGCTTCCATCAGAGACCCATAATTGGAACGAGTGACCATGTGAACGTACCAGTGGTCCCAGATTCGCGGGGTAACGATGCGGACGTCGATGCCGCCCTTGGCCGCCATGCACAGCATATCGTGCATGGCGTTGTCGATGACCAAATAGGGAGTGGTTATCCATACATATTGATGGGCTTCGCCGATTATCTGCAGAAAGACCTCCTGGGCCGGATTCTTGGGATTGTTGACCGGTCCATCGGCAAAGGGCTGGTAGTACCCCGGGCAAGGCAGTTGGACGGTGGGCCGGTAACCGGGGTAATCCGACCGGGTTGCATATTCGGAGTCCCACATCTGCAGAAAAGTCACCGTCAATCCCCATACTGCTTGTCCCTCCAGGCGGATGGCGGTGTCTTTCCAGTGACCGAGCTTCTTATCCAGGTTGACATATTCATCGGCGATATTGGTGCCGCCGGTATAACCGATATTTCCGTCGATGACGGTTATCTTCTGGTGATTGCGGTAATTTATAAACATCCTGAAAATGTTGGTATGGAGTGGATTGAACATCATAACCTGCAGGCCTTCGCTTCTCAGTTCTTCCACAAAGGAATTGGATATCTTGGTGATGCTGCCGAATTCATCCATCAAGATGCGCACTTCCACTCCCTGCTGGACTTTTTCCCGCAGTGTGTCATGAATCCGATCCCATATGCGGCCTTCGGCGATGATAAAATACTCGATGAAGATAAAGCGGCTGGCCTGCTCCAGGTCGAGGATCAGCTGCTCAAACTGGTCCTCCCCCAGGGGATAGTAGGCCGCCCGTGTATGGTTATAGATGGGAAAGCCCTCTTGGACCAGGTAGGTGCCGAGGCGCCGCTGATCAGGGTATGTGGACACGAAATCCCGGTAAACTTCCGGGTCCTGCTCGGTGAAATGGTTGCCATATTGAACGCTGTTACGGACCTGGTGGCTCCTCTTGTGGGTCAGGCCGGTGGTTCCCCACAACAGGAAGAGCAGATATCCAAAAACCGGCAGGGCCATCATTATAACCAACCAGACGATGGTATAGGCCGAGTTGCGGTGCCGGGCCACCACAAAGATAATTGTTATCGCTCCCAATACTTCCAGCAGAAAGTAGATATATAGGGAATGAGACCGCAGGGTATCGACCAGGTAATAGAGCAACCCCAGTTGGCCTAGCAAAGCCAGAGCAACCATGACCACCTTCATGGTACCCTGGGTACCGATCCTTTTCTTTTGTTTTGGAGCGGGGGGGCCGCTGGCAACTGCCTCGTTCATTTCTCTCTCCTGCCAGTTCATTGTAATTGGTCGACTTGGAAGTAGCTTTATTTTACTTATTATTGCTCATCTCATACGGCGAAGCAAAGGGTGATGCAGGGTGAGCTGGTCATAGGTGTTTTCCCCCAAGCGTAACAAGCCGAACCTGTCTGCCGTTCCCGGCAATCAATCACGGGAACAGGAGCGATTCGGCTTGATGCCATGACAGTTTTCCGTTCGGCCACTTTATGCGGTGGCCCGGTTCAGCCTCCCCTGGAGCCATATCCCTAATCCAAACAGCAGCACCGTCACCAAGCAGGCCGCAGACACTGCGGTATAATCCTGCTGATACAGGTTGGAGCCAATATAAGCGGACAATAGAATCCCCGGTATCCGCGCCGTGGTAGCGGTCATAACTAACTGGAGCGAATTGATGGGCGTGGCGCCGGCTGCATAGGTCAGGACATCCTTGGGCAGTCCCGGTATGAGGAACAGCAGGAAAAGGATCAATCGGGATTGGGGCTTGTTTATCAGTGCCTCCATTGTGGCCAGTTTCTTCTCTCCAAATATCAGTTTAACCAACGGATATCCTAGCAGCCGGGCGATACCGAATGACAACAGGGTGCCCAGCAGAGATCCGGCTACCGCATAGACTGTACCCATCCAGGTCCCGAAGATGTAGCCGGCGGCCAATTGTACGAATTCTCCCGGTATAGGGGTCACGACTATCTGGGATGCCTGCAGGAGTATGAAGACCACGAAGCTCTGCATCCCGAAGGAGGACAGGAATCCACCCAAGGCCTCCCGGTTCCGGAGCAAGGCGGTGATAAAGCTGCCGTAGCTGATACTGATGTAGGCCACCAGGGCTGCGAAGGACAGGATCGCCGCTGCGTACAATACGATCTGTGCGTTTCGGTTCATCAATACCTCCATATATAACCAAGGCGTGGCAGGCAAGAGACCTGACCTTCACCATCATGAATTATATTATATCCCGGGTTAAATAGACATACGCCAAAATTTCAGGCGGCTGTCAGGGTATATTTACCCGAGGGGGCAAAGTGTAGAGCACTGCCAGCCAGGTATAGACTTATCGGCGAACAGCACAAAGAAAAGCTGAACAGGTGTCCTGTTCAGCTTTCTTAGACGTTTCAGATTCGGTGGTTTGACTGTGGGTCTGTCCGCAGTGTCGGTCCCGGCAGCGGTGGGCGGGCGGCTCCAGCCATGCTGGGGAATAGATTATTAAAACGCCTTATGTTTAAAATGAAGGCACGCAAGCGCCCTGGTAGGTATCCTCCAGGAACTTCTTGACCTCTG
>CAZOMS010000078.1:0-9600 GCA_964580805.1 uncultured Syntrophomonas sp.
TCTGCTGGTGCCCAATCCGCGGCTTACATATTGCTGTATCCCACCGTATTCCACCAAACCACTGACGTATTCTTGTTCGGGGAACCAACCAGCTTCACGATCATTACGGACCGGGATAAAGATGGCGCCATAAAACGGAATCCTGATCTGCCCGCCATGGTAATGGCCGGCGATGATTAGATCATTGCGGAAGATAGCGGATCGAGCGGCTGCTGCTTCGAAATCTTTAGGACTAAAGGGAATATGGGTTATGATGACCGTGCTTGCTTCACCGTTTTTCTTCTGGGCAAAGGCTTCGGTCAGCTCATTGACATATTCTGCATAGACTTCGCGCTCTCTATCTCCGTGATTAGAACTCAAGTCATCCGGCAGTTCAAAGTTAAAGTGCCGGGCCATGTCGTTTATCAGCCACAGAGTTGCACCGTCCCGCACCAGGGGATATGGTCGGTTGAGGAGTGTGCACCCATGTTCCTCTAATTTCCGGCCGGTTGCTTTGATGTCTCCCGACAACGAATTATAGGCCAGATCGACATTACCGTTGACGTAGATCATATGGGCTTTATTATCTATTCCCTCCAGCAGAGCCAAAAAAGGATCGAAACTCCGCGTGGCAGTCTCCATATCCCCGGTTAAAGCGATCATATCGTAATCCAGGTTGTTGATCCGGGAAGTGAGATTGTTATGGTCACGTCCAAAACTCTTGCCGTGCAGGTCACTGATCTGCAATATGGTGAACCCCTCAAAGGCAGCCGGCAAATTATCAATGTAGACGTCCTCTTCCTTCACAATAAAGCGGTTATTGTCATAAAGATTGTATATCAGTGCCAAACCCACGACTATAAGGAAACCCCATTCCATCGCCTTGCCCATCCTTAGGAGCCGTATCAGCAAATGTACAAGAAAGATCGGCGTTACAAGGAGCATTACGGCCATCAATGCCCATATCGCTTTATAAATCATAAGTTCACTGTTCACCTCCACGATCAATAGCTGAAGCCCAGGATTCTGTTACCCATTGTAACCTAAACTCATTTTAATTACTTGGGGACTGGCACTATGCAGCTGCGCGAGAGGGCACTACAGAATTGGGGGCTAAATTAAAAGTGTCAAGATAACCTTCCGAGAGACCACTTAATTGCCAAGAATGCTCTAGGTATGCATAATATACTGGCGGACGTTAAGCGACAGCGTGGACGCAAGTATAATAATGCATACCTCATATCGGCAAAACAGGTACTTTTTCAGTGGCCGCGAACCGCCCCAATGACACTTACGCAACTGGCGCCCCATGTCACTTCAAGCTCTCCATTCCTCCTTTTCTTCTCCAAATCCCCTCAATTGGGCATCCTCAGGATCGTATATATTAGAAGAATTACATGGGATATCAGGAGTGGACTCCGGACGCATCCCAAATAAATAAAGAGGTGACGAGCTGCAATGTTGTTTAAGGTAATGATTGTAGAAAAGGCGGCGGTGGTGGTAAAGCAAAAGAACGGGGGAGGGTCAGTGACCTCCAAGACGACATACATCCCGCCGGGGACCATGCTGGAGGTATATGGCTATGCCAACAGTGAGCAGACCCGGTTCGTGGCCTGGAACGAACAGTGGTCATCAACATTCTTCACAGTCTCCATAACCGACTGCCGGCCGGCTTATTGACGTTTTTGGTAAAATCGTTGAGGGGCAGAACTAATTTATCATATTATATAGTACAATGCAGGATTTTGATTTTTGCGCCAACAATGGCTGAGGTTCGAACACAAGGGGGATGACAGGGATGTTCAACCGCATATTAGTGGCTGCCGATGGCTCCAATTATTCTCGCCAGGCCCTGCGGACAGGGCTGGCGATAGCGCGGCGGTTCGGGGCGGAAGTGGAACTGATGGCAGTGGTGGCGGTCGGCGACTTTGCTACCGGTGCCCCAGAGCTCATCAGCGGCGCCTATGAATTTGGCGATGTGGGCAATTTGGGCCGGCAGATGCTGGGCCAGACGATGACGGGCATTGATACCGGCGGGATCAAGTTCCGCACCAAGATCACCCAGGGTCAGGCTGCCGAGATGATTCTAAAGGAACTGCGCCGGGATTTCGACCTCGTGGTCATGGGCAGCAGGGGCCATGGTCCGCTGGGCGGAATGCTGGTCGGCAGCGTTACCCAAAAAGTGATGAGAGAGGCATCCTGCCCGGTGCTGGTGGTCAAGAAGCCTTAGCGATAACAATAAATGCCATTATGAACTCCTTATCCGCTCAAGTATTTTGTCTTCAGGCTGAGCTAAATATTTTCGGTATGGAAATTGCGTTTACCAAACCGGCCAAGAAAGAGGCCGGTTTTTCTTGGTCATCGCAACGGCGCCATTTCGTTGCCGATATCGTATCTATAATCAATGAGGCCGTGAAAATATGGTAATATGACTAATGGATGTAAACATTATTAACGTTGGCGGGAGTGGGTAACAGATGGAGCAGGGTAAAAGTGTTTTGGTCACCGGAGCAGCCGGTTTTATCGGCTATCACCTGGCCAGGCGAATGCTGGAGCAGGGCCGCCAGGTGGTTGGGTTCGACAACCTCAACGATTATTATGATGTGAATCTCAAGCTGGCCCGGTTGGATCTTCTACAACCTTACCCGGGGTTCAGTTTTATCAAGGGGGATCTGGGCAGCAAGCCTGAGGTCGATGCCCTATTCGAGCAGTATAATTTCGACATCGTAGTCAACCTGGGTGCCCAGGCCGGTGTGCGCTACAGCATTGAGAACCCCGCCGCGTACATCCAGTCCAATATCGTGGGCTTCTTCAACCTCCTCGAGGCCTGCCGCCACAATCCGGTCCAGCATCTGGTGTACGCGTCTTCCAGTTCCGTTTACGGGGCCAACCAAAAGGTACCGTTTTCAACCGAGGACAATGTCGACCACCCGGTGAGCTTGTACGCAGCCACCAAGAAATCCAATGAGCTGATGGCCTACAGTTACAGCCATTTGTACCGCATTCCTGCCACCGGTCTGCGATTCTTCACCGTCTACGGGCCTTACGGACGTCCTGACATGGCTTGCTATTCGTTTACCCGCGACATCATGGCCGGCCGGCCTATCAAGGTTTTCAACCATGGGGATATGTACAGGGATTTCACCTATATCGATGACATCGTCACCGGCATTGTTAATGTCATGGGTAAAGCCCCCCAGCCGGATGACAACGGCACCCGCTATAAGGTCTATAATATCGGCAACAACAAACCGGAAAAGCTGCTGGACTTCATCGCCACTCTGGAAAGGTGCCTGGGCCGGGAAGCCATCAAGGAATTCCATCCCATGCAGCCGGGGGATGTCTATCGGACCTATGCGGATGTAACCGACTTGATGCGGGATTTCGATTTCAAACCGAACACCCCCATCAGTAAGGGTCTGCAAAAATTTGTGGCGTGGTACCGGGAGTACCATGGAATGGAGGGATAAATACATGAAGATCGCTGTAGCGGGGGCCGGATATGTGGGGCTGTCGAATGCAGTGCTGCTGGCCCAGCACAATCAGGTGACCGCCTATGATATCATCCAGGATAAAGTGGATATGATCAATGCCAAACAGTCGCCCATCATCGATCACGAACTGCAGGAGTTTCTCGCCAACCGTGAGTTGCAGCTGGGTGCTACCACCGATGCCTACAAGGCATTTTCGGAGGCTGAATACATAATCATAAGTACACCCACCGACTACGATTCGGACCGCAACTTCTTCAATACCCGATCGGTGGAAGCGGTAATCGCCAACGTGCTGTCCATCAATCCCGAGGCGGTGATGGTGGTAAAATCGACGGTGCCGGTGGGTTACACCGAAAAGGTCCGCAAGATGTTTGAAACCGACAATATCATCTTCTCCCCGGAGTTTTTAAGGGAGGGGAAGGCTCTCTACGACAACCTGTATCCATCCCGCATCGTGGTGGGGGAACAGTCGGAGCGGGCCCGGGTGTTTGCCGGGCTGATGCTGGCAGGGGCGGTCAATAAGGATGTACCGATCCTGTATACCGATCCCACCGAAGCTGAGGCGATCAAGCTGTTTTCCAACACTTACCTGGCCTTACGGGTGGCTTTCTTCAACGAACTGGACACCTACGCCGAGATCAGGGATTTAAATACCCGCCAGATCATCGAAGGGGTGGGCTTGGACCCGCGCATCGGCAGTCATTACAACAATCCTTCCTTTGGCTACGGGGGATACTGCCTGCCCAAAGACACCAAGCAACTGCGGGCCAATTATGACAACGTGCCCAATAACATTATCGGGGCCATTGTCGATGCCAACCGCACCCGCAAGGACCACATATCTGATATGATTCTGACCCGCAATCCCATGGTGGTTGGCATTTACCGCCTCACCATGAAATCCGATTCTGATAATTTCAGGTTCTCGTCGATCCAGGGCATCATGAAGAGGGTCAAAGCCAAAGGGGTGGACGTGGTGGTTTATGAACCGTTCCTGGCCGAGGACAGCTTCTATAAATCCCGGGTCATCCGCGACTTGGAGGAATTCAAGGCTATCTCGGATGTTATCGTTTCCAACCGGATGGCGCAGGAATTGGAGGACGTAGCCGAGAAGGTCTATACGCGGGATCTGTATAACCGGGATTGAGGTTCCCGGGGTTGGGTAAGCCGAACGAAGTGCGGAGAGTTATAATTGGTTCAGAGACCAGTTGAAATCCGGCGGAGCCGAAGATTGGGGAGGGGCCTATGGCAGAGAACAAGACGATGTTAAACCTGGCCGCACTGGATAATGAAAGCCCGGAGCGACTGGCTCAATTGATCATCGACCTGAGTCAGATAATGGACGGGGCCATCGAGGATCCCCGTAAGAATTTCAGCTACCCCCTGATCCAAAAAATTGTGAACACCAGCAACGATGAGTTGATGGCCCTTATGAAGGAACCGCTGCGGATGCTGCCATTGTACTACTCCATCGTCCATCATGTTCTGCTTCAGCACGTCGAGACTCCCGAAGAATTGGAGAAAATCCTGGATACCATGGAGAACCACCAGCGGTCGGGGACCCGGGACAACGAGTACCTGCAGGTGGTCAAGGAGACCTATGCCCGCACCCTCAACAATACCAGGGCAGTTTACGCGCGGATGGAGAAATTGTCCGCTGATCTGGATAGATTTGAACAGCAGTCCGATGAACAGAACGAGGAATTCAAGGAAAAGATGGATGCCTTGTCAGTGCAATTGGAGCGAGAGCAGCAAGAGGTTTTCGCCAAAACCGACGCTATGTTGGAAAGGCTGGAGGAGTTGTCGGCCGGGGTGGCAGAGGTCGATGGGAAACGGGCAGTGCCGAAAAGGGAACTGGTAACGGTGGGCAAGAATACGGAAACCATGATAATTGCATTGGTAGTGGTTTTATTTATCATCATCACCATGGCAATGTTGATCAAGTGATGGTGCGGATGGGCAAGCGGCGGGGGATTCCGGCGCCGCCGACTACATTAAACGCCGGGAAGTCTGGTATCACCAAGGAGGGCCTGCATTAGTGGTGTCCTTTTAGGCAGCCGCCCGGTACAGCAGGGTGGTCCGTCAGCGAGACGGACGTAAAAAGGCACGGGGAGTACCCGTGCTTTTTTATATTCCTATTGCCTTGTTCTAAGCTTTCTTGCGCGGCTGCCAAGATATGGACTGATTACAGCGTCATTGTGTGCGGCCTCTGTTTAGGAGATCTTGACTGCGGTTCCGCTGGCTGAAACCATCAGCATCCCGTCGCGGATAACCTCATAATCCAGATCAATGCCCACTACTGCATCGGCGCCCAGGTTGCGCGCCATGTCCTCCATCTCTTTGATGGCTATGCGCCGGGCATCTCCCAGTTTGGTTTCATAAGCGCCGGACCGGCCGCCGACAATATCGGTTACAGTGGCAAACAAGTCCCGGACCACATTGGCGCCCATGATAGCTTCGCCGGTAACCAACCCCAAATAGGCTACTACCGGATGTCCCTCTATACCCGGAGTGGTGGTAAGTATCATCATTATCCCTCCTTCCAGAATCAAGACCATTTTACCATAATAGATCCCAGCCCCCAAATGGACTTGATGGGTGCACCACAAGAAAGGACCGCCGCTGAATCCTCATTAGCGGCGGTCCTTACGTGTAAACAGAAGGAGGACTTCTGTCGTCAGTTCAATTTGTCTATATAATTTTACACATAAATAGGTCAATTATTCAAGGATTTTTTTTGGCTTGGAAATAAAAAACAAAACCCTGGTATCGTGATCCATATGCATGCTCCCGACAACCCGGCTATCCTGGCCTTGGGGCTTTAGCCCCGTGGCTTTGCGCCCCTGTCTTTCAACAGGTTTGCCTCTATTCAAGAGTATTTGAATAGAGGCAACACACGCGATTCAGATTGTCTGCCCAATTTCATAAATGTTTCCTGCGTTTCATTATCAAGGGTGCAGACCGCCCGCCCCTTCGATATGCCTATGCAAAAACCCGCCCTGGCTCAGGCGGGTTTAAGATTGACCACAGATTCCGGTAATGGTCCGCGGCCTTATGATCCATTTTTATTACTTGCCCAGAATAGTGACTTTAACAGTCTTCATCCCGTATTGAAGGGCTTGGGCGTGAGTGTCGAAGAAAAGATCGATGCGGTTGCCCTTGATGGCGTTGCCCTGGTCAGCGGCAATGGCATTGCCGTATCCTTCTACGTACAGCCGGCTTCCCATCGGGATCACCTTGGGATCAACTGCCACAATGCCCCTGGCCAACGGCAGCCCTATATAGGAGGGATAACCGTAGTAAGGTTTGTTGCATTGGTAACAGCCATCATAGGCGGTGGCCACCATGGTCAGGACCCGACCGCTGGTGCTCCCCGCTCGGGAAACCGTGCTCTCGGAGCGGGCGGCTGTGACTGAGGCCGACTCCAGCCCCAACGCACTCCTGGTCGCGGCTCCTACCACTCCATCGGCGGTCAGGCCGGCGGCCCGTTGGAACCTGGTTATTGCGCTGTAGGTCTGGGGACCATAGATCCCGTCGGCAGGCCCGCTCCAATATCCCCTGGCATTCAGGGCTTGCTGGGTATGTACTACCTCAGTGCCGCGCGAGCCCCACACCAAATTGGCGGCGGCCATGGCGGTATTGCCATTGGGTAATGACAGACTGGTGAACAACAAGGCGAGAATAAAGATGGGTACGAAAATTCTTTTTGAAAAAATTCCTTTTGACATAGGAGAACTCCTTCCTAAACTATTGGCTCATTTCGGAACAACTCAGTATTGTTTTCGGGCTATTCAGTTTAGCAGGCAGTACAATGTAACCAGTCTATCAATTGTGGACTTTTTTATACAAATCGGTTCTGAACCATCTGAATTGGACATGCCCGGCTATGTTTGGATGAACTCTGTCATTTTGTTAAATCCCTACATATCTTCTGGAATGCACAACGATGGGATTGGATGGCAGGGTTGGCAGGACCAAGGGAATACTGCCTGCCTGCAAGAAATATCACAAACCCATAAAGGGAACGGTTTATTATTGTATAATGTAAAAAATATGTAAAGGGGGAATATTTATGACCAGTAAACGATCCGGTATATTGATGGCCCTCGTGCTAACCATGGTTCTATTGTTTGGTCCCGGAGTACCCCTCGCCCAGGCTGATACCCTCTTTAGTCTTAGTGCGCCCACATCCCTGACTGCTGATGCCGGTCTCACTTCTATTACCTTGGGGTGGAATGATACGTCTTCCTGGGAGACTGGCTTCAATATCGAAAGGAAAGGCCCTGGCGATGCCGCCTTTAAACAGGTGGGGACTGTTTCCGGCAGCAAAGAGACATACACCGATACCGGTTTGACAATGGGTACCCAATATTCATACCGGGTTTATGCCTATAACGACTGGGATAATACAATCAGTTACTCCAACACGGTTCTGATCAAAACCGATTCCCTGGAGATAGTGACTCCTCTTCTGACCTTCCCTAACGCTCCTGCCGGGCTTGCTGCCGAGCCTGCCTTCGTCACCGCCAACCTCAGCTGGGAGGACAAATCCAACAATGAAACCAGCTTCATCATCGAACGCCTTGATTCCGGCGATTCGTCTTACCACCAGGCGGGCACGGTAGGCTCCAATGTTACGGAGTATACAGATGACGGTCTGACTGCCGACAGCCAGTATTCATACCGGGTCAAGGCCCACAACTCATTCGGTGACTCCGGTTACAGCAATGTGGTTGAGGTCAAAACTCTAAAGCTGGAGATTGTCTTGCCCATCCTTAAGGCGCCGGCAGCCCCTTCCAACCTGGCGGCTGAAAGTGCCACTGCCGCCAAGGTTGTGCTGGAGTGGCAGGACAACGCCAACAACGAGAGCGGTTTCCGGATAGACCGTTCCGACGGGGGTGCCTACGCGGAAATCGCGGTGGTCGGCTCGGATGTGGAGCAATACTCTGACGCGACTGTGGAACCCGACACCACCTATACCTATCGGATCCGGGCCTACAATGGCTTCGGCAATTCCGCCTATTCCAACCTGCTGGCGGTGAGCATACCCGCTGCGGTTACTCCCCCGATCACCACCCCCGATGTTACCCTCGTTTACAAGATCGGCCAGCCCAGCTATACCTGGAATGGAGTTGTCCAGGCTATGGATGCAGCTCCGCTCATCCGGGAAAGCCGCACCCTGCTGCCGATCAGGTATGTAGCCGATCCGCTGGGTGCTCAGACCATGTGGAACAGCCTGGAACGCAAGGTGACTATCATGACTGCCTCCAAAACCATTGAATTGTGGGTGGACAACAATACCGCCCGCATCAACGGGGTAGCAGTGCTGATCGACCCCGGCAATCCTGCCGTCATGCCGGTCATCGTACCGCCAGGGCGGACCATGATGCCGCTGTCTTTTATAGCCAACAACCTGGACTGCGATGTGGTCTGGAATTCGGCTGATTACTCGATCACGGTGACTTTCCCCAAATCATAGCCATCATCACGCGAGACAGATTGTCGGATCGTGCTGAACGAGTCTTGCTAATGACGTAAAAAGATTAAAGGATGGAGCGAATCCGCTCCATCCTTTTGTTCAGAGGTGGAGGAGTCAGTCGAGGTCTATCATGATGTCGGCCCCCTCGACCTTGACCGGGTAGCTGCGCAGGTCTTCAACCCCCACCGTTATCATGAGGATCTTGCCGGGTTTGACTACCTTGCCGGTCTTCACGTCAAACACCGATCCATGCTTGGGGCAGACGGCGTGATCGCCTTCCAGTCTTCCGTCGTAAAGGGATCCCCCCATATGGGAGCAGGCATTGTCGATTGCGTAATAGACATCATCGATCATGGTCAGCAGAATGTCCTTGTGGTTTAATCGGACCTTAAGCTTTCCGCCATTGCGGATTTGGTTGGTTTGGGCCGCTTTTACAAACTGCATGGCAAAACCTCCTTCCTGATAATTTGATTTTAGCATAGCAGCTTTGTTAGGATGTGAGGAATACGCAGCGGGAGGGAGTTGCGAAATGAAATGCACTGGCCGTGGCGGCCAAAACAGCTGCCAATGCAGCTGCTTCATGTCGTGAATCACATTGACGGCGGTGGTCAAGAGGGATATCATACCCAAGATGACTTTATTAACAAT
>CAZOMS010000079.1:0-9503 GCA_964580805.1 uncultured Syntrophomonas sp.
CTTTCGATGGCTGCCTTTAAAGCGATGGTTCCCAACTGCACCGCACTATAGTCCTTAAGGCTGCCCATGAAATCTCCGATTGGGGTTCTCGCTCCGCTTACAATTACAACTTCACGCATTTCTCTTCCACCTTTCTTAGTTTTCTTGAATCACATCATGCCTTTGCTTTTCATGAGGTTTCGCATGGGATGATAGCTGTCCTCGAACATCTTCATAAAGACCTCGAATTCTCCAGTCAGCTTCTGGCGGCCGGTCCCCAGATAAACAGCCAGAGGATCCAGGGTACGCATAATCATAACCTGTTCCTCGGTGGGCAGTTCGGTCTCGGTCAGATTGGGTGATATGGCCAGATCCCACTGTACGCTGGCTTTAAGTTTGGCTAAATCCACGCCCGGATGGATCTTCTCCAAATACATTTCCCGGGTCTCGTTGTCAAATCGATAGACCCCCATGGTGGTGATGGCAGCTTGCGGGCCTCCCCCGACCAAGCCGGCCTTTTCCCTGGCTCCAGGTCCAGTGAGGTGTCCTGGCGAGGTAAGGTAATCAACTTTATTCACAAAATTGCGGCCATCCTGCCGCATCATGATAACCGTACGGGAAGCTGATGAAGCTATATCATTGGCGCCGCCGCTTCCTGCCAAACGGACTTTGAATTGATAGTTTTCACCGATACCGGTAGAATTGAGATTGCCGAATTTGTCTATCTGGGCACCGCTGATAACGCCTACATCCACCAGTCCACTCTGTTGAGCACCCATTACTTCCCGCTGACTGCCCGCAAAATAAGCACGTTCATTGTTAACCGCACAGTTGACGCACATCTGCAGTCGCAGGGGAGCCGGTCCCACGGCTCCATATTCCACCATCATATTGAAGTTGGGAGCATGGGTAAATTTGGCTACCGTCGCGGCCATCAATGGCATGCCTACTCCAATGAACGCCAGTTCACCGTCTCTTATCTCCCGAGCAACTGTAGCCGCCATTAATTCTGGCATACTGTAATCTTTGGCGTAATTAGGCATGTGTATCACCTCACCTCTCCAAATACTTGATATTTATGCTCACTCTGCTGCAAGCGGTTCAGCCGGTCGAAGCCCACCATTTGACAATATTCGTGCCAATCTTTGGTGCCATGCACGTATTTGTCTGCCCAGGCCTCATAGCCTTCCTGGGTGGCAAATTGCCGATAAGCATCCAGACCATAGGGGAGATCATGGTGATAATAGTAGGTTGATTCCCGCCAATGGGCGCCAAAAGGCGTGTGCACTACAGCATCTACGTAATAATAAGGGATGGTAGTAAGGTTGGGCATGCGGCGTATTTCAGCGGAAGTAATGATCTCCTCGACACTAACTATTACATGTTTGGCAGCTCGGGCCAGGGTGTCAGTGTTTCCATATAAGCCCAGGCATTGTACATTGCCGATCTCATCGGCCCGGGCGGCATGAATAATGGCTACATCGGGCCGGGAGGCCGGCACCATCGACACCGGACGTCCAGTATAAGGGTCGTTAATAACCTTTATTTTTGAATTGTATTTTACTATATCCGAGCCCAACTGCGATTTGGTACCGATCGAATCCAGATTCATGGAAGCAGCCAGCCACCGCATGGCGGCTCCGTAATTGCTATAATCCTCAACTTCCAGCGGCCGCGGAATACCCTTTTCCACTGCCCGGCGGAATACTTTATCCTCACCTTCAATGCCTCCCCAGTTGTAGCCCATTTCTATCTTCCTGACCAGGCCGGACCCGATAAGCACTGAAGACATCCCGATCTGACTGGTTATGACCAGGTCCAGAGTTTTGATACGGGCTCGCTGTCGTACTATCTCCCAGATCAATGAGGCCGAAGCTGCGCTAACAGTCATTCCCAAGTAGCAATCCTCTTGAATGTATTTTTCGATCGCTTCTTTTTCGGTCATTATTTTATAGGTTGGTGGTTTGGCTTTGACATCTTGGATGGGGATCGGTTCAAACTTCATACATATTCCCTCCTTTGTCTTCTTTTGCACGGCTAACGCATTTTGTAGATGTTGAGAGGATCGATCTCTTCCCGCAGTAGTTTTATCTCATCAGTAAAAATGGGATCAGCTTCAGTAGCCCTTGAGACATCGATATCGAATCCGGTGTTGGCCTTTACGTCCTCAGGTTTGATACCGGGGAAATATTTGTCCAGGTACATGATCTTGTCATCGTCATTGAATTTGCATATCCCCATCGAGGAGATGAAGCTGCTGGGCCCTCCCTGCAAGCCTAACTCCTCCCTCCTGACCAGGTTGCCCTCGGGCCATTTTTTCACCATCCAGCCGGGTGTGGTAAGATAATCCACAAATTCGACGATGCGACGTTTTTGATGAGCCATTAGGATGACTGTATCCTTGGCGAATACCCCGATGTCTACCGCCCCAGCCGTACCCGCCAGTCGCTTGTGCGGCTTATTGTAGTCGCCGCCAATAAAGGTGGAATTGACATTGCCATATTTATCGATCTGAGCTCCGCCGATAAAACCGAAATCGATCTCGTTGCGACTTAAGGGGAACAGGCCCTCCGGATCACCCATCTGCCATGAGGAACCATAGGTTAGACGGCTGTCCATGATGGATATGGGCAGTTCCTGGGGACGGGCGTCAGCCTGACCGGTCTCCACGAAGATGATCATGTTAGGACTATAGATCATCTTGGCTAGTTGGGTGGCTACCAAGGGGAGTCCGGTTCCGATCAATCCCTTTTTGCCATCAAAGTTAGCCAGGAAGCGAGCGGCATAGACCACCATAGCTTCTACTGCAGAGTAATCTCCCAGTTTTGCGATTTCTCTGGTCATTATTTCACCCCTCCTTTTTTCCGCGGAACATAGCCATACGGAGGAACAGCCCGTAATCTCTGTAATCGGCTGGCCCCCAGTTTGTCGATGTAGTCATCATGCCCGTTTTCATTGAATATCCACTCGGCCGCCCATTTATCAAACCCCTCCTGGGTTGCACAGCTCTTGGCATATTCCTGCAGGAAGGAGATATCCATATCAT
The DNA here is from genome assembly GCA_964580805.1 of uncultured Syntrophomonas sp. Lineage (GTDB taxonomy): Bacteria > Bacillota > Syntrophomonadia > Syntrophomonadales > Syntrophomonadaceae > PHAA01. The sequence continues at coordinate 3,026 of CAZOMS010000079.1, forward strand.
AGAAGTTATATACTTGGCCGGGATGGGCTCCCCATGGCAATTCCACCACCATATCCACTGAAGTGCATGGGATGCAGTTGCGGTTGGGGTCCTGCCGGATATAGGACTCCGGTACCACTTGTTCGGCAGTGACGATGACTTTGCGAGCCGAGAGAGCGGCAAAATGGTCGAAGGTCAGGCTGCCGTCGATCCGGACCGTACCCTCCTCGCCCACCATCTGTACATGGCAGATGCAAACATCCAGTTTGATGGCAGGGATAAGCTGTACCGTACCCATATCGAAGAAGGGATCCTCCATCAGTACGAATTTCTTTTTGGGCAATACCTCTGGGTTGCGCGCCACAGAGCGTGCGCCGCCCAGATTGTCGTAAGCGGGGTTCAAAACATCGGTGCCGATGCATGTTTTTGAGGCGATAAACGGGACCCCTGCCATGCCTGCCATAACCCCGATGGAGTAGTCTATGTGCCCGATATCGTCTATGACTATACTGCCTTCCTCGGCTTTTCTTTTGACGTTGGGGGAAATGCCGAAAGCACCATTAGATGTGTATGTGCCCCGATAAGCAGCAATGCATCCGCCTCCAACCATGATGTCATCACATAGGGAGCAAGTGCCGATCAGTACCATATTCTTTTTACCCTGGCGAACTACTTCCATAGCCGCGGCCACCGGCCGCCTATCCTCTACTATGCCGCCAGTGAGGATAACATCGCCATCCTTAATCTCCCCGATGGCTTCTTTCAGGCTTACAACTTTGCTCATCTCCATCCTCCTTCACAATTGTGTATTTTTCCTGATGAGTCGATCGGGAGCGTTGCATTGCCGGGGTTGAACTTCTAAGCTTTTCCAGCCTCAAGGCTCCTAGTTTATTCAGGTATTGATCACGGGAATCTATATCCCAGACCCACTCCTTGATCCACTTTTGGAAACCTTCCTCGGATCGTGCCAGTGCTTCATAGTTCCGGATAAAGGAAATATCCGTGTCATAGCAGCCCGGGACTTGACTGGGATGGCCTCCCCAGGGGATCTCTACCACCATATCCACGGCGGTACAGGGTATCTGATTACGATTAGGATCACGGCGCAGGTATTCTTCTGGAACTAACTGTTCGGTGGTAACAATTACGGTTCGGGCGGCGTGGATAAAATAGTGGTCGAAAGCCAAGCTTCCGCTGATCCGGGCGGTCCCCGCGTCTCCTGCCATGGGGGTGTGGATTATAGCTACATCGGCCGGCATCGCCGGCAGGAGCTTGACAAGACCCTGATCATAGAACGGGTCGTCAATAAATTCGAACTTCTTTTTGGGAATCATGCACTTGTTGCCGGCCTTGGCTCTGAGTATTTCATTGCGGTTCAACTGGTCATTCAGCACGTCGCTGCCAATTGTGGCCCGGGTGGCGACGAAAGGACAGCCAGCCATAGCCGCCATAGCACCGTATATTATGTCCAAGTGGCCGATTTCATCAGGGAAGAATTCACCGGTTTCGCTTTTGCGCAGGGTGGCCGGGGACAGGCCGAAACTGCCCATCCCGGTGTAACATCCCCGCCAAGCTACGGCGCAATCGGCTCCGACCAGGATATCTTCGGCCAGTGAACACTGAGCCAGCAAAATCAGTCCGCGTTTTTGCTGGCGCACTATCTCGTAAGCTGCGGCCATGGGGCGGCGGGTATCGATGAAGGCACCCAGCATCAGCACATCACCGTCGCGGATCTTATTGATGGCCTCAGATAGAGAAACAACCTTGCTATCGCGTTGTTTCCTGGGTCTCTTATCAAACAGATCGTTCATAATATCAGCCGCCTTCGAATCATGTTTGCTGCAGCGCTCTTATGACAGCACGCTCTTGCCAATGATAACCCGCTGTATCTGTGAGGTTCCCTCAAATATCTGCAGGATCTTGGCGTCACGCATCATTTTCTCTACTGGGTAATCCCGGCAAAAGCCGTACCCGCCCAGAATCTGCACCGCATCGGTCACTACTCGATTGGCGGCATCAGCGGCATAACATTTACTCATCGCCGACAGATCAGCTGCCATCAGGTTCTCGTCCAGCAGCCAGGCCGCCTTTTGCCACAACAGTCGTGACGCCTCGATTTCCATGGCCATATCCGCCAGCATGAAGGCTACCGCTTGGTGATTGCCGATGGTCTTCCCAAAGGCCTTACGTTCTTTGGCATAATCGCGAGCGTATTCGAAGGCTCCGGAAGCCACCCCGCTGGAGGCAGACGCGATGAAGGGACGGGAAGAATTGAAGGCTTTCATGGCCAGTTTGAAGCCATCCCCCTCCTCGCCGATGCGATACTTCTTATGCACCTTGACATTATCGAAGATCACCTCGGAAGTCTCCGAGCAGCGCATGCCCATTTTGTGCTCGCTCTTCCCATAAGATAAGCCTTCGGTCCCGGCTTCCACCATGAAGAATGATTGACTCCGGTTGCCCTTGCTGGTATCGTGGCTGGCCAGGACGGTCAGCTTGTTGGCGTGTTTGCCATTGGTGATGAATATCTTGGTGCCGTTGATGATGTAATAATCGCCGTCTTTCTTGCAGGTAGTCCTGACTCCGGCTACATCAGACCCGGCTCCCGGCTCGGTCACTGCATAGGCTGCCAGCTTGCCCTCTTCACACAGGTCCGGGTACCAGTAGTCCCACTGTTCCTCAGTCCCCCCATAAAGGACGGGCTCGGAGGCCAGCATGTTGGCCAGGGGGGTAATGGCGATACCTAAACACCCGCGGCATAATTCTTCTACCACCATACAGAGACCGACATTGCCGAACACCATCCCGTTGTATTTCTCCGGTGCGTTCATGCAGTTGAGGCCCAAGTCAAACATCTTTTTAACTTCCGGCCAGGGGAACTCCTCCGATTCGTCGTAGGCAGCCCTCACCGGAACTATCTCGTTTTCCACGAACTTTCTGACCGTTCTTTGCAGTGCCAGCTGATCATCGGTATAAGTAAACCCAAAAGCCATTTACAAACGCTCCTTCCATATATATAGTCGCAATTTGCTCTGTGCCGAGTGTCTGTCCCCCCCTCCATCTAATCAAGCCATTATCAACTTTTTGTTCTGGTTTATATATTCAGCAATATCCGTGCCAGAAAAAACTAAGAGAGGCTAATCCCGAATTATCGGGGCCTCTCTGTGGTCCAACTGGTTTTTTGTATTCAGTTTTTAGATTAAAACCTCTTAAAACGTATTCGCCCCTGGAATCGCTAGCCCGCAAAGGGCCGGCTTACCGGGTGGTTGGATAATTATCCAAACGATTTTGGAGAAAATACCTGTGCAATTTCCAACTCAATTATCCTCCATAAGTCCATATGTTTTTACCTTTTTGTATAAAGAGGACAGATCCATATCCAAAACCTCAGCGGTTTGGGTTTTGTTAAAGCTGTTTGCCGCCAGAGCCCCAGCGATTATCTGTTTCTCATAGTCCTTTATCTGTTCCCGCAATGACCTCTGGGCAGACTCATGGCTACTAGGCACATTAAGAAATGAGAGATGCTTATCGGTTATTACGGACTCATTATTCAGATCAGCCAACAGCATGGCACGTTGCACGACATTTCTCAATTCCCGAACGTTGCCGGGCCACCTGTATTGTTGTATCAACTGGCAGCCTTCCCTGGAAATAGCGCTGACTCGAGTTTTCATTTCATTATTGATGCAAGGAATAATGTAGTCGATCAATAGCGGAAGATCATCGATCCGCGCCCGTAACGGCGGTATGTCCAGCCTGAGGACATCAAGCCGATAATACAAGTCCTCCCTGAACTTCTCCTGCCTGATCATTTCCTTCAGATCTCGATTAGTGGCGGCTATCACCCTGACATTGACCCGGATTGGTTTATGACCGCCCAGTCTTTCGAATTCCTTTTCCTGGAGAAAGACCAGCAGTTTACTCTGCATGGCGGTCGGCATTTCCGCGATCTCATCGAGAAAAATAGTCCCGCCGTGGGCCAGTTCAAACTTGCCCCGGCTGCCGCCCTTCCGGGCCCCGGTGAAAGCGCCGTCTTCATAGCCAAAAAGTTCAGCCTCCAGAAGGTGTTCGGGTATGGCGGCACAGTTCACCCTAACAAAGGGCATCTTCGAGCGGCTACCGGCTTGGTGAATCGCATGAGCAAACAATTCTTTGCCGGTCCCGCTTTCTCCTTTGATAAGTACGGTGATATTAGGGTGGAGTGCAGCCTTTTGAGCCAATTCTTTGACCGTTTGCATTTTTTCGTTTTCACCGATAATATCGGTAAAACTGTAGCGGGCCGAGTAAATGCTTATCACTTCATCCCGGTACATATTGAGTTCATTTATCACGTTTTCGGCCAGATCTTTCGCGTCCCATATGTCCATGACTATACTGTAGGAAAAGCAACCCATAAATTTATCCTCGTGAAACAAAGGGATGCAACTGGCTATCATTTTATGGCCATTTACGGTCCAGTTGTATCCGATAATCCCTTTTCCGGTTTTGCGGACCTGCACCGTGCGGGTATTGGGAGTGATATCCGCGATGGCATGCCCCACCACTTCATCTTCTGTCATACCCAGTATCTCCACATATTTTTTATTTACAAACATTACAATCCCATCAGCATCCACGATGTGGCTGACCATCGCCGTAGTTTCGTACAGGAAGCTATACAGCAAAGACTCGGGTTTCAAGCACATTACCCCCTCTGCGCGAGACCTTGAACCAGTAGGCGGGCGAAAAGTATTCATATTAATATGGGTATTTTCATTCTAACATTTATGGGCAGATATTTTGTGCAAAAACTATTCCTTTTATCTCTCTGGTAGAACGGTTCCTCGAGAAGGTTTTTAAAAGGGGGTGATAACCTATATCAAAGCTATCACCCTATAGGAGGAGATCAACGATGAACTATGGGCAAGAGCTGCTCCAGCAGACATATCGACTAATCGATTATTGTATCCAATCACAGCAGATTAACACCGCCGGAAGGTGGGTGTCGCCTTCATAATAAGCCCTGTGCAGGACAACCTGGGCCGAAGTCTCCACCTGTACTAATTCAGTCTTCACGGCTAATTTCTTTTCTTCACATCAGCCACCGACACCATGGAGAAACTAGCTTTTTACCTACTGCCGCTCCTTATTTGCCTGTATAAACTGGTTTGCGTTTTTCCAGGAAAGCCTTCATGCCTTCCTTCTGATCCTCAGTAGCAAAAAGGCCAGCCCAGGTCTTCAATTCATAACTCAGCCCGGAATTCAGATCCACGTTCTGCCCTAGATTCAGGCAACGCTTGGCCGCCTTCATGGCGATCGGCGCTTTACCACTCAGAGTCTTGGCAATCTTGCGGGCTTCGTCCATCAACTGATCCTTGGGCACCACAGCGGTAACCAAGCCGATTCGCAGGGCGGTGTCGGCATCTATATTGCTGCCTGTCATCACCAGGTACCGAGCCCAACCAGGTCCAACAACGCGGGCTAACCGCTGGGTTCCGCCGGCCCCGGGGATTATGCCCAGATTGATCTCGGGCTGTCCTATCAAACTGCCTTCGGCCGCAATCCGTATGTCGCAGACCAGGGCTAACTCGCTTCCTCCGCCCAGGGCCAATCCGCTGATAGCTGCAATGACCGGCCTGTCCAGATTGTATATCTTATCAAAGGTTGCCTTGATATTCTCCACGAATTTCTCGGCTTGCAACGTGTCAGCGGTGGACATGAATTGAATGTCGCCCCCAGCTGCAAAAGCCTTTTCTCCCCCCGTTATGATTACTGCCTTGATTTCAGAATCAGCGATAATCACGTCCATAACTGCGTCTAATTCAGCGACGAACTCATCATTTATGGCATTGAAGGTTTTAGGCCTGTTTAAGGTGATGGTGGCCACTCCGTCTTGTTTATCAAACAATAATGTTTTAAATTCCACTAGACTATACCTCCTTTGAATTAAGATCAGTCCACGTTTTGCCAGTCACTTTCCGGTTACTCTACACTGCCCAATATCCCCCCTTTTATGAAGGGATGTGCAATTTACGTGCCATTACCAAATTAAATGGTAAATGCCAGCACCCGGGCTTGTTTTAAATGCATATGAAAATCACCCTGTCAAACAAACCCTTGTTTTTATACCAAAACATTTGGCGGAAATTCCAAAAGAGCCATCCCATAAAAAAGCAGACTTGGTACCATCCGTTTTCGTAAAACAAGAACAAATCAAAAAAAATGGCGAAATAAAAACTGTGCGAACTTGATTTGAATAAGTCGCAAGATTCCACACCAAGTACAACAACCATAAGGCTCGAGAAAACCCCGTTGCACGGCGGACCGTGGAACGGGGTTTTATACTGTATGAGGGCGCATATCCGGTTAAATGCCACGGTATTTCCAATCCGCCTTAACCGGCAGCTTGACGATCTTATCAATGGAAATGCCGAATTCCTCGATGATCTCTTGGATCCTATCCAGATCGTCCGGTTCTACAATCAACGATATCCCGCAGCAGGAGCTGGCCTCCCGGGGG
>CAZOMS010000080.1:0-9485 GCA_964580805.1 uncultured Syntrophomonas sp.
GAAATACTGTGATATCAAGAGCTATCGAAAGAAAAAGAAAGTTTATTAAGGGAGGGTTACCCTTCACCTAAATATCTCAATATCCTCTTTTTCATGGCGGCCAGCTGGGGAATAGCCATCAAATCAATCCTTGGTCCTTATTATTCGGTTATGGTGAAGCGCCAGGCACAGAACCACTCATCCGGATGAACATCCGGCGGGCAACCGATACATTCGGTCTGTATCCTGGAATCTATCGTCCGGGCAAAAGTGCCGTATTCGACCGAGGAGAATCAGAATATCAGACCTTCCCGCTCCAATTCCTTAATCAGCTCTTCATAATCAGAATCCAGCATAATAGTGAAGTAAATCTGAGCATCCGAGGACAGGGCATTGATTCTATCGATTATCCTGGCGATTATCCGTTCCTTGGTCTCTTCTCTCCCGGTAAATCTCATACACATTGTGTTCATGATCTCACCTCCTCCCGCTTGGGCGGTCAGTCATAGGTATCGCTCGCTAGGGTGCAACTGAGTTGAGTAGATACACGATCGGTATACCGAGTCATCTCCGTTGCCTGTCCCTTCCGGGTCAAGCTGGTCTGCTCTTGCCGTGATGATATCTTTCTTCGTGTTCCATCATCCCCCTCTCTCCCCTTACGAGATTCGTTCTGTTGTCTGGCTTCATATGTCAAATGGGCTACACAACCTGTGGAAGCAAACCCCGTAATCTGACTGAACATTCATTCATATCTATGTAAAAAAAAATTTCCCCGCTCCCAACGCTTCGGGCTGCTAGCCTTTGCTGGCTATTCGGCCGTTGCGGCTTACCTCGCACCGGGTAGCATCCGCTTCGACTTTGGAATAAACCCCTGCATGGTAGGCGAGGTAATCGTCTTTAAACAGGCCCAAGGCTAAAGAACGGTGAAAGGAAAGAACCAGGGCGATCATCTCCTCCGCCGATATGTCTTTCATAACCACCCACTTGTAGACTGCGTAGTTGATAATAGCTAGCGTGGAATAGGCGATAGGCAGAACAGGCAAGTCACAGAAAACACCCTTATCAATGCCATATTGATTATTCCTGCCCATGAAACTGATCAGTCGGTCGTCGAAATCCTTCAGGCATTGGTCCACATTGCCCCCCAAACCACGCACCCGGCTATATATCTCCGCCATCTCCTCGTTGCGGACAAACACCTCCAGGATGGACCGCTTTGACTCCAGGAACCGTATGGACAGATCTTCCTCCGTCTTGAAAAACTGAGTCACACTAGTGATGATCTCGTCCAGGAACTCGCTGAGCAGTTCGGTCAGAACCATTTCCTTGCTGCCGAAATACTTGTAAAAGGTTCCCGTCCCGTAACCGGAACGGTCGATGATATCTCTCACCCGCGTATTGACATAGCCTTTCTCCGTAAACAGATCCAAAGCGCAATCCAGGATCCGCTCCTTTTTTTCGTGCATATTGACTGTCCGACGTATTGCCAAATCCCTTCCCCATTTCTGACGGAACATTCATTCAGCTAATCTAATTATATCCCCTCTGCCCTTCATGTCAAGCATTTTCCGAGGCTCCGCCATCAAATGCCCCTGCGGTGTATTACCAAATTGGTTTTGCAATTCCGTCGTCCCGTTGCTCTAACCGCTCAAGGGACTTGTCAAATCTAATCCTCGAAGTTCTGATGCAGGTCCTGATGGCTGCGGTCTTTATATAGTAGCTCCTGGTTTTTAAGGCTTATGGTGGTCCCGGCCGGAATCGATTCGGTTATGAACACGTTACTGCCGATGACCACATCACGGCCGATCACCGTCTCGCCGCCTAAAATCGAGGCCCCCGAATATATGGTGACCTTGTCTTCGATGGTAGGATGCCTTTTCACCCCTCTTAACAGCTGCCCGCCCCGGGTCGACAGGGCCCCGATGGTTACACCCTGGTAGATGGTAACATAATCCCCTATCTCCGAGGTCTCGCCGATTACGATGCCGGTGCCGTGGTCCATAAAGAAATATCTGCCGATGGTGGCACCGGCGTGAATGTCGATGCCGGTACGGCTATGAGCGTACTCGGTCATTATCCTGGGAATTAGGGGTACTTTGAGCAAATATAGTTCATGGGCCAATCGATAGACAAACAGGGCAAAAACGCCCGGGTAGGAGAATATGATCTCGTCCTTGTCTTCAGCCGCCGGGTCGCCATCGAAGGCCGCCTGGACATCGGTGGCCAGGATTTCCATAACTCCCGGAACCTTACCCAGGAACTCGCAGCAGATGGAGGCCGCCCTTTCCTGGAAATCGGTAAAAGGTTCGTTATCTTTGATGGCCTGGTGTTTGAGGGCATGCACCACTTGCTGGTGCAGGTCTTCAAAGATGTTGTGAATCAAATTGCCGATATAGTATTCCATGGTGTTCTTGGTCAAGTCCTGTTTGCCGAAATAATCGGGGAAGAGCAATTCTCTGAAGGCGCCGATGATGCCGATAATCTTGTTCCGGTTGGGAAGGGCCCCGGAATCCCAGGATATATTGAACCGGAACCGGTCATGGTTGGCTGTGATGCCTGCCACCAGTTCTTTTAACTGGTTTTCAAAAGGACTATACAATGTGATGCCTCCTCGTAAAGATGTTTATTGCCCAATAAACTAAGGAACAAAACCATGCATGGAACAAGGCTAGATTTGTGGTTGGAAAGCACAGGCAAAAACCGATGAGCCTATACATCAGCTATCCTATAGGAATTATATAAAAAGCATCGGAAAAGCTCAAATCTCCATAAAATCTTCCCCACCGATCAAAGGGACGATTGAGACAATTGAAAATGTGAGAATTGCTGTAGGAAATGCATAATATACTGGCGGACGTTAAGCGATAGCTTGGAAGCCAGTATATTAATGCATATCTCATGTCGGTAAAAAGGAATTTTTCAGTGATTCCCCTGATCGACCTGATCGCTGGGTATTTACCTGTATTATTGGTACAATAATGCTAGAAAAAGATCACCCGGAAGAAGGGAACGCCATGAGCGACAAGGAGACCATAAAAATAGCGGGTATGAGTTGCGCCGCCTGTGCAGCCCGAATAGAAAAAGGATTATTAAAAATGCCGGGGGTGGAGTCGGCCAATGTAAATTTGGCTATGGAACGGGCCACGGTCGAATATGATGCCAAGGTTGCTCAGCCAGAGCAATTCGATGAGTTGATAACCAAACTGGGTTACGAAGTCATTCATGAAAAACCGGAGGGAGCCGGTCACACCGAGCTGAAGGTCACCGGCATGACTTGCGCGGCCTGCTCAGCCCGGATCGAGAAAAAGCTTAATTCCCTGCCGGGAGTACAATCGGCCGGTGTGAATCTGACTACCGAGAGAGCCACGGTCTCCTTCGACCCCACCCTGATCAAGGTCACAGATATGATCAGGGTGGTGCAGGACTTGGGATACGATGCCGAGAAGATCGAAAATATCAGCCACGAACGGGAAAAGGAACTAAAAGAAAAAGAACTCCGCAACATGCGTATATCCTTGATAGCTTCGATTCTGTTGAGCCTGCCCCTGGTAACGGCTATGATCCTGAGTATTTTCAAGATCCATGGCCCGGTTCTGGACCTCCTGCACAACCCCTACTTCCAGCTGGCGGTGGCAACTCCGGTACAGTTTGTAATCGGGGCGCGCTTCTACAAACAATCTTACTACGCCTTAAGGTCGGGAAGCGCCAATATGGATGTGTTGATCGCCATGGGCACCTCGGCCGCCTATTTCTTCAGTTTATATAATGTGTTCTTTCAAACCGTTCCGGCGGGAATGATGAAAGACCTGTATTTCGAGGCGGCGGCAATCATCATTACCCTGATCCTGCTGGGTAAATACCTGGAAGCGGTAGCCAAAGACCGAACCTCGGATGCCATCAAGAAACTGGCGGAACTCCAGGCCAAGACTGCCCGGGTGATCAGACAAGGACAGGAAAGAGATATTCCCATTGAAGAAGTGGAACTGGGAGATGTAGTGGTGGTCCGGCCGGGAGAAAAAATCCCGGTGGATGGCAAGATCATTGAAGGCAACTCATCATTGGACGAATCGATGCTGACCGGCGAAAGCCTGCCGGTTGACAAAAAAGCGGGCGACCTGGTCTACGGCGCCACCATCAATAAATTTGGGGTCTTCAAGTTGGAGGCCACCCGGATAGGAAAAGATACCGCCCTGGCGCAGATCATCAAAATGGTGGAGGATGCCCAGGGTTCCAAGGCGCCTATCCAAAAAATTGCCGACCAGGTGGCCGGGGTGTTTGTGCCGGTGGTGCTGATCATTGCCCTGATAACCTTCCTGGTCTGGTATTTTACCGGAGCCGGAATCAACAAATCCCTGATCAGCGCCGTGGCAGTTCTGGTAATAGCCTGCCCTTGCGCGCTGGGCTTGGCGACTCCCACCGCCATAATGGTGGGGACCGGTAAAGGCGCCGAAAACGGCATTCTGATCAAAGGCGGCGAGTACCTGGAGATGGCCTATAAACTGGATACAGTGGTGCTTGATAAAACCGGCACCATCACCAAGGGGCAGCCAGAAGTCACCGATATAATAAGCCTGGATGCCTGGGACGAAAAAGCCATTATCCGCATGGCGGCCCAGGCGGAGAAAGGTTCGGAACATCCCTTGGGGGTGGCTATTTATGAAAAAGGCAAACAAGCCATCGGGCCCATTGACGACCCGGCCAGTTTTGCAGCGATCCCCGGCCAGGGAGTCAAAGCCGTGATCGATGACCAGGAAATTTATGTAGGCACCCGTAAATTAATGAAGGCTCGAAACATCAATCTCGACGCGGTTGAACCGCAGGTGGCGGCCTTGGAGGATCAGGGCAAAACCGCGATGTTAATGGCCGTGGATGATAAACTGGCCGCCATCCTGGCCGTTGCCGACACCCTGAAGGAAAGCTCCCCGGAAGCTATCGGAGCACTGCAGGAGATGGGCATAGAAGTATTCATGATCACCGGGGACAACCGGCGAACCGCTGATGCTATTGCCCGCCAAGTAGGAATATCGACGGTTTTGGCCGAAGTCCTGCCGGAAAATAAAGCCCGGGAAGTTGAGAAACTAAGAGAGCAGGGCCGCCATGTAGCCATGGTAGGGGACGGGATCAATGATGCCCCGGCGCTGGCCACCGCTGATATTGGGATGGCCATGGGGACCGGGACTGATGTGGCCATGGAAGCCGCCGATATAACCCTGATGCGGGGTGATCTGCGCATGATTCCGGCAGCCATCAGACTATCCCGGCAGACCATGCGCAAGATCAAACAAAATCTATTCTGGGCTTTTATTTACAATATCATCGGCATTCCCTTTGCTGCCCTGGGGATGTTGAATCCCATCATAGCCGGAGCCGCGATGGCATTCAGCTCGGTGTCGGTGGTAACCAACTCTTTAAGCTTAAAACGATTCAATCCTATCCAAAGGAGTACCTCGGAACATAAGGCTTAGCCCAAATTGCAACCCTTAAGCGGGCATGGCTCTGATCTTCGATCTTAAGTAGGGTTTAGCCGGGGCCACCCAGGGATAGAAGTAGACTATAAAGAGGATAGGAACGAACTATATTAAGGTATACAAGCGGCAGTGTGACGCAAACATATAGGAGAATCCCGATTGGAGGAGGAAAGATGAGTAAGATCGCCCAGGGTTTAACTGATTTAATCGGCAACACACCCCTGTTGGAGCTGTCCAACTACAACCGGGCCCACCAACTGGACGCCAGACTGCTGGCCAAATTGGAGTACTTTAATCCCGCCGGCAGCGTTAAAGACCGGCTGGGCTATGCCATGATCAAAGATGCCGAAGAGAAGGGCCTGCTGAAAGAGAATTCGGTTATTATCGAGCCTACCAGCGGCAATACCGGCATCGGCCTGGCTCTGGTGGCGGCGGCCCGCGGTTACCGGCTTATCCTGACCATGCCGGAGACCATGAGCATGGAGCGCCGGAATTTGTTAAAAGCCCGGGGGGCTGAATTGGTTCTGACTCCCGGCGCCAGCGGCATGGCCGGAGCCATCGCCAAAGCGGAGGAGTTGACTGCGCAGATAGAAAATGCGTTTATGCCCCAGCAGTTTAAAAATCCCGCCAATGCGGAGATACATCGCCAGACCACCGGTGTGGAAATCTGGCGGGATACCGACGGAGCGGTAGACATATTCGTGGCTGGAGTAGGTACGGGGGGGACTATAACCGGGGTGGGTGAAATGCTGAAGGCCAAAAACCCAGGCGTGCAGATCGTGGCGGTGGAACCCTTCGACTCCCCGGTCCTGTCCGGCGGCCATCCTGGCCCTCACCAGCTCCAGGGAATTGGGGCCGGTTTCGTTCCCGAGGTCTTAAACATGGAGGTTATCGACGAAATATTCCCGGTGAAGAGCGAAGCGGCGTTTGCTGCGACCCGCGCCCTGTCCCGACATGAAGGGCTCTTGGTTGGCATATCATCCGGTGCGGCCGCCCATGCCGCCACGGAGATAGCCAAGCGCCCGGAGAACAAAGGCAAGACCATAGTCGTATTGCTGCCTGATTCCGGGGAGAGATATTTATCCACTCCATTGTTCCAGGAAGGTTAGGTTGCTACTTGGCCAGGTTAATCTCCATGCCTCTCTCGCAGGCACTGTCAGTCTCATTCTGGCAGCAGCCTTTCTCTATGCTGGCCTCGGGAGCCCCGCCCCGGCGATAACTCTTGATAGCTTCATGGAGGGCGTCGGCGGCCAAATTGGAGCAGTGCATTTTTACCGGGGGCAGGCCGTCCAGAGCCTCGGCTACGGTCCGATTGGTGATCCTCTCGGCTTCCTCCAGGGTTTTACCTTTTACCATTTCGGTCACCATACTACTGGTGGCAATGGCGGCGGCGCAGCCAAAGGTGCGGAACTTTATATCCTCTATCCTGTCATCCTTGACCACGATCTCGATATGCATGATATCGCCGCAGGTAGGATTGCCCACTTCGCCCACTCCGCTGGGATTCTCCACTTGGCCCACATTACGCGGGTTCATAAAATGGTCCATTACTTTTTGCGAATACTGCATTATATAATACCTCCTTATTGTCCCAGAGGTGACATGGCCCGTAAATTCTTGATTATCGGCGGCAAAACCTCAAGGATACGGTCAACATCTTCCTCGGTATTGTCTTTGCCCATGGTTAAACGCAGCGAGCCGTGGGCAGTCTCATGCGGCAGCCCTATGGCCAGCAGAACGTGGGAAGGGTCCAGGGAACCTGATGTGCAGGCGGAACCGCTGGAGGCCATGATGCCATAGTTGTCCAGCATCAAGAGGATCGACTCCCCCTCCACATAATCAAAACAAACACTGACGCTGCCGGGGAGCCTTCTTTCCGGGTGACCGGTCAGCCTGGTGTTGGGAATAGCCGCGAAGATACCGTCGGTCAAACGCTTGGCCAAGCCGGCTAAAGGCGCTTCCTGGCTGCGCAGCCTTTGCATCGCCATTTCGGCTGCTGTGGCGAAACCAACCACCCCAGGCACGTTGACGGTTCCCGCCCGCAGGTTGCGTTCGTGGCCGCCCCCGTGCATGAAGCTGCCAATGCGGACTCCCTTTCTGACGTACAGGCAGCCGACCCCTTTGGGACCGTAAAGTTTGTGGGCGGAAGCGGAAAGCAGGTCCACTCCTAATTCGGTTACATTGACCGGGATCTTACCTACTGTCTGAACTGCATCGGTATGGAAAACGGCTCCGGCCTCATGGGCGATAGCCGCCAGTTCTTTTATAGGTTCAATGGTGCCGATTTCATTGTTGGCATGCATGATCGAAACCAGGGCGGTATTGGGACAAATGGCATCCCGCAGCGTGTCCGGTTCCACTTCCCCATTTGAATTCACCGGCAGGACGGTCAGTTCAAAACCCCGCTGGGCCAGGAATTCGCAGGTGTGCAGCACGGCATGATGCTCGATGGCTGAGGTAATAATATGATTGCCCTTGGTCGGGTTCTTGGTCAAGTAAGTAATAATGGCCTGGTTGTCGGCTTCGGTTCCCCCGCTGGTGAAAATGATTTCGTTGGGCTTGGCGCCCAGCAGGGCAGCAACCTTTTCCCGGGACTCTTCCAAGGCCCGGTGGGCCTTCTGCCCCTGGGAATGAACACTGGAAGAATTACCGTATATGTCGGTATAGTAGGGAACCATGGCCTCAAAAACCCCCCGGTCAACCGGAGTGGTGGCACTGTGGTCCATATAAATCGATTTCATTCTTTATCCCTCCTGTCTTGCTTAGTTTGGTTTCCGGGCCTGAATTTTATAAACGAACGTTGCCCGGCGGCATCTGGCGTGATTCCTCGGCCAAGTCGGCCAAGGTGTATGAATCCAAGACCTCAGCAATGGAATCCCGAACCTTGGTCCATAGGGTGCGGGTGATACAATAGTCGGACCTGGTGCATGCTTCCGGATTTGCCTCACTGACGCAGTCAACCGGGGCGATGGGTCCCTCCAGCACTCTGATAACATCACCCGCGGTGATTTCCCGGGGATCTCGGGCCAGTACGTATCCACCTTGAGATCCGCGTACACTTTTAACCAGGCCAGCTCTTTTCAAGGGAACCATCAGCTGTTCCAGATAGCGTTCTGACAATCCCTCCCGCGCAGCTATGGTGTGGGTGGCAATAGGGCTTTTATCCTGGTTCTGGGCCATATCGATCATGGCCCGCAAACCATAACGCCCTCGGGTCGATAATTTCATTCCAACTCCCCCTTTATCTAAAAGCTGGTTTGTCCCCGGCGCAAAATCCCTAGGAAGTGAGAGCAATCATTTTTCCCAGAGCTACCGCCGCTTGGGCACGAACAGCTTCCGGAACGGAGATGACGGTTTCCATGGTTTCCAGGGAATGAAGTATTTTGTTCGGGGTAATGCTTTTCATATTCGGGCAGATCAGCTCCCTTTGGGCCAGAATCAGCTCTTTACCGGGGCTGATCTGATTGATTTTATGCATGATGCCGCATTCGGTCGCGATGATAAACTGCTTTTTATCCGATTTGGCCGCATAATCCACCATACCGGCAGTACTGCCCACAAAGTCGGCCAGGGCAATGACCTCCGGGGCACATTCCGGGTGGACCAGGACTTCGGCCTTGGGATGTTCCTGCTTTTTCTGCAATATGTCTTGTTCGGTCACGACGGAATGGATGGGGCAGCACGAGGGATACAGGTCCATGGACCGGTTCAGTTTACTTATTATATATTTGCCCAGGTTCTCATCGGGGATGAAGAATATGGGTGCATCCTGCGGCAGCTTGGCAATGATCCGGGCCGCATTGGAAGAAGTCACACAAACGTCGGTTACGGCCTTGATGGCTGCCGGGGTATTTACATAGCTGACTATCAAGCTGTCCGTATGGGTACGCTTGTATTCTTCCACATCCTCAATCCCGATGCTGTTGGCCATCGGACAGGTAGCCGCCGGTTCAGGGGACAGCACTGTTTTGTCGGGGCACAGGATAGCGGCTGATTCAGCCATGAAATCCACGCCCGCCACCAGAATGGTATCCATGG
>CAZOMS010000081.1:0-9412 GCA_964580805.1 uncultured Syntrophomonas sp.
ACATATAAATTTGACGGTAGAAAATTAATCAGGCGATCGATAATCTTTACACCATCGGGAGACCGGGGGGAGTGCTCGAAATCTCAGAGGAGAGTCAGAAATTTTCCTAGTTTACATAATGTTCATTAGCGGAAGTTGGGAAAATAATAAAAATCTGAGCTGGAACCATTGCTTGGCCATTTGTTACGTGCTTTCTAAAATTATATTGTCTTCACATTTGTCTCCAATAATAATATGATAATTTTTTACTGTTGACTCCGTTTAGTGGTGACCTGCTACTTGGCATGTATGCAGTTCTTTCACGTCTGCTTCTGTCCTACCCGCGGCTGCTCCCGGTATTGTTCGAAGGCGGTCTTATCAGTCTAACGCTGGAACAGCCCCCACGATTTTGGTGCGATTCCTATATATGTTATACTTCAAATATATCTCCACGGTATTATTCAGTGACCGTTATTAATGATTAATATGCAAGGAGTGATTTTTATGACGAGAGTGAACCCCAGCAACAAGTTCTGGATGCGCGCCGGCCATATGAATCAGAAACGGCTTATTGATTTGTCTGAGGAGGAAAAAGTCAACATTGCCAGATGCCGTGGCGACAAGGACGCCCACCCATGTAAAAATCCTATTTTCCGCTGCGCCGAGTGTGGCAATTATGGCTGCGACCAGGAAGTTATCGAGAAATGCTCTGCCCAGGGTTTCAAGAATGGCAAGTGTTTACACTGTAGTGTGACCGGCAGTCGGATCCCCGTCATGCAAAAAGACCTGGATCGGTTCGTAGCCGAATGGGAAAAGGAAGTCCCCGGCATAAAGGCGTAAGTTATAAGTTAGGATTAACGGCACTGGCAAGTGCCGTTTTTTTTAGGAGGACCCCCATATGTATGTGTTATATGGCAAAATGGAAGTTTTTCTGCCGTATGCCTCATCGCTCAAGGATAAGCGACAGACAATTCAGAGCCTGACCGACCGGTTACGCAAGCGCTTCAGTATTTCGGTCGCTGAGGTTGATCATCAGGATCTTTGGCAGCGGGCCAGCATCGGATTCGCCGCCGTCTGCAAAACCGTTTCCGAAACCGAGTTGATTCTGGATGCTATTCAAACTACTTTGGACAGCTATAGCCATCAGTTGGAATTACTCGACCTAAGCTGGGAAACAACCTGATTAAATACTTTTTAGATGGGCCTTTTCTTCGATCCGTCAGGTTATTGATTTGCCCCTCGCCCTTCTCCCCTCTTCCCATCGACACTCCCCTCTTCCGCCTTGAATTTTTGGTTTGCCGACTCATAAAATCCACTACTTTTATTCCTAAACAAGATTTAAATGGAATTTTTCAAGGCCCTGCCAGCCCAGTAGTCTCGGTATTTGTAAGCTAATTCCAAATATTACATCTAAAGTCAGGCAGGAAATTTGTAAATTTATGTTGAAACTAGGGGCTGCTTACTTTTATTCCAAACAAAATTAAATTGAGAAAGGAATGAGTATTAATGAAAAAAGTAAGAGCACAGGTAAGCCGCTCCTTGTCGAAGATAATCCTGGGGATTTTTGTTTTAACCACCTTCTGTTTTATTCCCCAACTGGGAGCAGTCGACACGGCGGCAGCCCAGACCACCAAGAAGATCACCGTTGCTGCCGGAACCAAGTACGCTACCCCCATGTACATAATCGATAGCGGTAAGGCGGGGCCGACGGTAATGATCGTAGGCGGTGTACATGGTAATGAAACTGCCGGTTATAAGGCGGCCGCCAAGGTAAAAGACTTCAACATCAAGAAAGGTAAGCTGCTGGTTCTTCCCCAAGCCAATAAACGGGCAGTGGCCAACCATACCCGGACCATGGGCGGGGCTGATCTCAACCGGGCCTTCCCCAAAACCAAATCGGGCAGTGCTAGTAATACTCTTTCCAAGGCAATTTTCCAGCAGGTCAAAAAATACGACCCCGATTGGTTGATGGACATGCATGAAGGGGCTAATTATCAGAAGCTGACTTCATCCTCCTCAGTTGGACAGTCACTGATCTATTATCCTGACACCCAGACCAAGGTAGTTGGACAAAAGATCATCAACTCCATGAACGCTAATATAGGTACCTCATATAAGAAATTTTCGCTGCTTCGCTATCCGGTCAGTGGCAGCTTGTCCCGGGCGGCCGCGATTGTCTGCGGAAGTAATACCTTCATCTTCGAAACCTGTTCCCGGGATCCGCTTACCACCCGTGTCAATCGCCAGGTTAAAGCCGCCAATATACTGTTGGGTCACCTGGGCATGAAATAGGAGCCAGCACCCATGAGGGGGCTTAATCCCCATCACTTAAGCTTTGTTATGTGGAACTACTCCACCGCGAATCTAATGACCCGTTACTAATAGAAATGACTTTGAGTATTTATATAGACTGGGCCGGAAGCGTACTGGTTGTACCGGTCATTCCGGTCCCAGTAAGTGTTACCCAGGGGTATGGTGCGCTCATGGTAAACGCTTCGAGAGCGGCGGCTGACGGCGGGCCGCTCAGGCTCTCTATAGCCGGGCAAGTCGCCTTCTTCTGGTACTTGAAGGAGAAGAAGTTCGTTTTTTTTTACGGCTGTTATGGTTATCCCCCAGGATTTTCGTATATCCTCTTGCTCATCCCAAATGGTGTTGGAATTAACCATGTCCGGGATGATTTGAAGTTCCTGCTGGTAAGTATTATACATATCCAATTTCTTGATGTCGGACCAAATATCATTGAACATCTGCCGCAAATACTCCTGATTACCTTCATAAAAAGCGCGCTGGGCCTCTATGCCGGAGAAGCAATTGCGAGTCAGATACAAATAGTTGCTGGCCACTACCTTGGCCAGGCACAAAACCGCCGCTGCGATCTGCGGCGATACCAACCAACTGGCCAGGGTCCGGTATTCGAAACCCCCGTAGTCCTTAAAACGAAAATCCGCCAAAAACCCATATTTTAAACGTCTTTTTACCGCAGTTGACTGGTTCTCCAAAAGGAACACCGGCAGCCCCAAATAGCTGTCCAGAGCCCGTAAAATATGGTTGTTCATCTCCACATTACTGAAGTGGAGGTGCCCGCCGATAGAGTATCCCTGAAAGGGCCGGCTGCCGGCCAGCCATTTGATATTCTTGTAGGGCGCCAGGCGGTAGGCGATGTGCATTGCATCCTCCAGGTTGGCCAGCAGTCTGTGGGGAGAACTGGCAGGCCGAGGCCGCAATTCAGCTATGGGCCGTGATTGGCGGTTGGGGGTACGCAGAGCGTCACAGCCTACAACTCCATCACGGGGAAAGAATTGCGAGGCGGGGGTCATTTTACCGTTTTTGATGTTGTACAACATGAACTCTGGATCGGCCCCCATCTTTACTTCTCCGCTGCTTGCCCGATTGGCTGCATCCATTACCCGCTCCAGTTTATGGAGCAAAACGGACAGGTCTTTATCCCGGATGACCGGTGAACTGTCCACCCTGACCACACATAGCCTTTTACCTGCAGTCACAGCCACTTTCACCATGCCATAATCCAGCCCCAGAACATACAAGGCTCGCTTGGCCATTTCGGCTCCTTTTCTCAGCTGTTCTTCTTCCATATACTTGGGCTTGCCCCCGCGGCTGCCTGGATTCTGCCGGATGGATATACATTGCCAATCGAAGATCAGAATATTGTAACTGCGGATATAGTCGTCATCCAGGTTAGGGTCAAAGGGGATCCCGTTTATATCGAGGATGTTCCAGGCGGCATTCGAGTTCTGACTGATCTGCACCGCCTGGATGGAGTTTATCAGGTAACGGACGTCGGAGGGTCCGCTCTTGATCAACATCCTTTGATAGACCTGACCATCGATGGTCACTTCCCGCTGAGCGGAAATGTGACCTATGGATGAAAGATAGGCTTTGACGTTGGCACCGGTTTTGTTATCCCGGTATGTAAATCCTAACAGCATGGTAAATCCCCTTTATCAGCCAAAATTATAATCTGCTCAGATAGATAAAGTATTGGTTCAAATATTCCAGGTGACGGCGGCGGATATGGATTTCATCGAAACTGGACGGTTTGGAGTTGGCTTCAATGATTTGCAGCACCCCGTTTTGTTCCAACCCGATATCCAACGATAAAATGCCCAGGTTCATCTCGAGGCTTTTCTCCAAAACGCCTGGTACCGTCTCGCAAATGTGCCTCAATTGGTCTTCCACCATCCTTAATCGCTGGGCGGAGCCACCGCATACCCGCTTCATCACCGCATAATAATCGGCTCTGGACCCGCCGTTGGGAACGTGGGTGACATGTTTGTTGGGAGCTGCCACCCTCACCCCTATGCCGGTCATTACCCATTGGCCATTGCCGTCCTTTTGCACCTGAACGCGCAAATCGAATACCCTGCCATCTATTTGGACCAGTTGCAGTCCTCTCTGGATAAGATATTTGCGCCCGGGGCCCATGCCCCTTTTTAGATTGGCATATAAATCCTGCGCTAATCGGCATCTCAGCCAGTCACGGTTGGAACAGGCTGATTTGGATTCATAACTTCTCTCATCCGCTTTTCGCCTGACGATGATGATTCCCTTGCCGACGCTGTTATCGATGGGTTTAATGAACAATTCCGGATACATCTGCAGCATTAGTCCCAGGTTGTTCCGGTTAAAAAGATGAGTTTCCGGAGTCATTTCCCGGGTTCGGCTGTTGCCGGCCAGACTTTTGTACACTTCCCACTTATCGAGAAAGCGTGGATTGAATAGTTTAATTGCGGGATGTGTTTGCAGGTAAGCCAACAGCTGCTGAACCTCTTTCTGGGCCTCATCCTTGCGGTAACTTAGGCGGTTGTAAACTATCTGCGGGCGGCTGAAGACAGCCGTGATCCATTTGCCCTGTTTCCCCTTCCTGCTCACGAAGCAGTGACCGATTACCGTGTCGGTGTTCATTTCGAAGCCCTCGGCATAGAAGAAGAATACAAATATGCCATGGGTCCGGGCCATCTCCGTCATCTCCCGCTTCAACCGTGAATCTTTGCCGGCCGGGAGCGGGTAGGCACGGCCTTTACGAGGAGTGGTGAGTACTCCCACCATTACCTTCTCACGGGGACAGATTGGCTTCCCAGACCCAAGGCGCATGGCTTTGATGTAATTGATCAGTTCATCGGTTTTCTTTCTCATAGTCCATGATATGAATCGGGGATATGGTTAGTGCCTGAAACGGCCCGACCAAGATGTTGATTGCCGGCAAACAAAAGGGCCAGGACAGTGCTGGCACCTGTCCTGGCCTTTTTGTCGTTCTAATATTTAGACGTTGAATCGAAAATGCACGATTTCCCCGTCCTTGACTATATACTCCTTGCCCTCCAATCGGAACAATCCCTTTTCCTTGACTGCCGCCATGCTGCCCAAATCCTTGAACACCTGGTAATCAACCACTTCAGCCCTAATGAAACCTCTCTCAATGTCGGAATGGATCTTGCCCGCCGCCTTACGCGCGCTGGTGCCGGCTTCAATAGTCCAGGCCTTGACTTCGTCTTCCCCAACCGTAAAGAAGGATATCAAGCCCAGTCTCTGGTACATGGAACGGCTTATTTTGGCCAATCCGGTTTCGGTTATGCCCATATCCTGCATGAACATTTCCTTCTCTTCCGGCTCCAGTTCGGCTATCTGTCTCTCGATATCAGCCGAAACCACTACCACCGGTATGTTGGTCTGCCGGGAGTATTCCATTATCTTCTCCTGCTGGGGATAATCCGGTTGGCTGATGTCATTTTCACTGATATTCAGGCAAATCAAGATCGGTTTGTTGGTCAAAAACTGATAAGTTGACATGATCTCCTGCTCATCATCATTGATTGTCACCGATGATATCGGTTTCTCTTCGCTTAAAGCATCCCGCAGTCGTTCCAATAACGCGAGTTCCTTCAACATCTGGCTGCGCTTCTTATTGCTGTTGATGCGATCGATCCGTTTTTCGATCAGGTCCAGATCTGACAGCAACAATTCATAGCTTATGGTTTCTATATCCCGGAAGGGATCGATGCTGTCATATATGAAAGGCACCGCTTCATCGTCAAACAATCTGACCACATGCAGCAAAGCATCGGCCCGGCGCACTGAGTCCAGGAAAAGGACGGTATTTTTTTCGCCGCCCGGGGTCAAACCGGGGATGTCTATTACCTCCAGTTGGGCATAGGTTGTCTTCTTGGGCTTAAAGACCCCGGAAAGGTAGTCGATCCTCGTGTCCGGTATGCGGGCAATGGCAGTATGGGCTTTGCCTTGACTGCCTTTATCTTTGCTGCCAGTGAGAAGTTCAAATAGTGTGGACTTGCCTACCAAGGGCATGCCGATAATTCCTAATTGCATAATATTGTTACTGTCCTTTGCTGCGTCGTTTCTGTAAGTTTACATAATTATGATTACGTTATCCCTCGATAAATACTAAACGAACCATATCCCGACCACGGTCAGGATAATGAATATTCCATTTACCATCAGAGCTATCAGAAGCGTAATATCAGCTCCGGAGGGGCTGAATTGGTAAAGCCGTTTGGCGTTGCCGGCGTTGAACGCATACAAGGCCAAGGCCAATACCAGCAACAGCACAATCATAGGTGGTGCTCCCGAATTCGGGAAAAAAACGGCTATCAGTATTGCCAGGATGACCAGGAAGATTTGATTCAAGCGCATAAAAAGGGAGAAATGTTCGTCTTTGTGAATCGCTTTGCCGTAAACCTCAGGGTCCATCTGGTCCATATCCAGGGTCTGGGGACCCTTGCCGGCTTTGCCGGCCACATCCTTGATGAAGCCAGCGCTGTCAGCTGGCGTGACACCGAACAATCCTTGCTTGGTCTTGAGCACCACAAACCCATCCTCGGGAACCGTGGCGTACATCTTCAGAGATCCCAATCCCCGGCCCGAGAATAGGCCGAACATGTAACCCTTCCAGGCGGTAGCCAGGAACGGGAAAAGGTTGGCCCGGCCCTTGACGTCGATGATCTCATCTATAGCCGCCAGGGGGATCCTCTTTCTGTGTAGCCCCCAAACCAAGGTAACTGCATTGTCGTCAACCTTGTAGCTCATAATAAATGCGCCCAGAAGCAGATAAACATAGCCAATGAGGAAGATATAGGTAGGTGCCAGCAACATCCACTTGAGAGCCCGGTCTGATGCTCCCCCCAGGCTAAAATTTATACCCCAAATGGCAAATCCGAACACCACAACACCCACCAACAGCCCTAATAACCCGCCATTAGATTTTTTGGGCTTGTAAACCATAATTATTATCCCCTCTCCACTTTATAGTTAATATCCCTGTCCCCGCCAGGGATATTAACTTCTTAACGGTCGCCGAACCCTATGTCTATAGCCCGGGCCGCTTCTACCATAGTACCCTCGGGATTTACTTTTTTCAACTCTTTAATAGCCTCCTTGATCGGAACCGTTATGATATCCTGACCCTTGAGGCTTACCATGGCGCCGACCTGTCCGGACGCAAATGCATCCACCGCGGCTACCCCGTAACGGGCCGACAATATGCGGTCGTAAGGTATAGGGGAACCCCCCCGCTGCAAATGCCCCAGCACGGTGACCCGGGTCTCTATTTTGGTCAGTTCCTCTATCTCCTGGGCCAGGCGCTGGCCTATACCCCCCAGTCGAATCGGGTCATGGCTTTCGGCCACCATCTTTTGGACCACCTGTTCTCCGCCTAACGGAGCTGCCCCTTCAGCCACCACGATGATACTGAATTTCTTACCGTGCCACTGACGTTTGCGGATCTTGGCTATGATATGTTCAAGCTGGTAGGGTATCTCTGGTATCAATATCAGGTGGGCCCCTCCGGATATTCCCGCATGCAGGGCAATCCAACCGGCATAACGCCCCATGACTTCCAGAATCATAACCCGGTGGTGGGCTTCAGCGGTGGTATGAAGGCGATCCAGGGCTGACGAGGCCGTATCTACGGCGGTATTGAATCCGAATGTGATATCCGTAGCCGAAAGATCGTTGTCAATGGTCTTGGGAACCCCCACCACTGCCAGTCCCTTTTCAAACATCCGCTGGGCAATATGAAGGCTGCCATCGCCGCCGATGACGATCAATCCGTCCAATCCCAGATTCTCCAGATTGGCAAGAGCCCGGTCTGATTGGTCGGTAGCCACCCGCCGGCCATCGTGGCTGGAGTAATACTCAAAAGGATTGTCACGGTTGCTGCTGCCTAGAATAGTGCCGCCCCGGTATCCTATGCCGGAGACTGCTTTTAGGTCCAGAGCCATATAGTCGTTTTCCACCAGGCCCTTAAACCCGTCCAGGAAACCGACAACCTCCATACCATACTTTTTTATGGCGGCTTTGGTCACGGCGCGAATGACCGAATTCAATCCCGGGCAATCACCCCCGCCGGTAAGCACGCCTATTCGGTTATGTTTTTCCACCCCAAGACCCCCTGCTGAATATAATCTATATATTATATATTATTCTTATCATTCCTGCCCTAGTCATAGTTGCTGACCAAGTTGGTTGGATGGTATGCCGCCATTGGCACTGATGATTACCGGGAACTGCCCTGTGGTTTCTCGGCCAGGGTT
The DNA here is from genome assembly GCA_964580805.1 of uncultured Syntrophomonas sp. Taxonomy (GTDB): domain Bacteria; phylum Bacillota; class Syntrophomonadia; order Syntrophomonadales; family Syntrophomonadaceae; genus PHAA01. Next base: position 8,544 of record CAZOMS010000081.1, read on the forward strand.
ACCGGAACAGACAGGGTGCTGCCGCTGCGAATAACCTTCACTGTGATAGTTTCCCCTACCTCCCTGGTTCGGAGAAAATCCTGCAGGCCTTCATAATCCTTGATGGAGGTATCGTTCAAACTGACTATGACGTCATTCACCCGCAATCCGGCTTTTTCCGCCGGACCGCCCGGGATCACGTTGGCTACCAATACCCCGGAATTGTCAATATTGAAACGGGCGGCCAGAGTCTCGTTCATCGGTTCCAGCCAAACTCCGATATAAGGCCGGACCACCTTGCCGGTGCGGATCAGCTCGTCAATGATCTCTTTGGCGGTGTTGATTGAAATCGCAAACCCTATGCCCTGCGCTTCATAATTTACAGCGGTATTGATCCCTACCACTTCGCCGTTAGTATTGAGGAGGGGACCGCCGCTGTTGCCGGGATTAATAGCAGCATCAGTCTGGATGAGGTTTCGGTATACCCGGTCCTCGATGCTGATAGGCCGGCCTTTGGCACTTATTACCCCTACCGTGACCGTATGGTCCAATCCGTAAGGATTACCGATGGCCACCACCCAGTCCCCGACCCGTATGCGGTCGGAGTCTCCCATACTAAGAGTTGTAAAGGCCTTGTCTGCCTGCACCTTTATTATGGCCAGGTCAAGTTCATAGTCCTGGCCTACTACGGTGGCTTCATAACCCTTGTCCACGTCACTCATGCGCACTATGATTTGGGAGGCGCCATCTATTACATGCTGGTTGGTCAAAATATATCCGTCCGAACTGATCAGGAAACCGGTCCCCACTCCGGTCTGCACATTGGGTTGGGGAACCCGGCCGTCATTGCCGAAGAAGTCACGGAAAAATTCGTTATTGAAAAAGACATC
>CAZOMS010000082.1:0-9214 GCA_964580805.1 uncultured Syntrophomonas sp.
CCCGTCGCGTTTCATCAACTCCAAAGCGATCTCGTGGGGGCAGATGTATTTGATCCCGGCGGGCAGGAAGAAATAACGAAAAAACTGCAGCGGCCGGATCATGCCCGCGCCGGCGGCGCCTGCGTAGAGGTTATTGGCCAGGTAATGCAGGACGAAGCCCCGCTGGCTCAATATCTGGTAGAAGGTACCGGCGCTGGCCTCCAGGTATTCCGATATATAGAGATTGAACAGGCTGATCTCGTTGGCCGACTTGTAGATGTCATCGGCGATGATGAAGGCCGCATAGGTCAACTGCTCATCGTTCAAGATGGCGGTATGGTCGAACATGGCCTTTTTTATTTCCAGCAGGGCCAGCTCTTTTTTCTCCTGTGGGGAAAAGCCGATCATCTGCGAGTATTCGAATATATTGTTGCGGTTCTGATTGTCAAAGTAATCAGTGATCCTGGGAAACAACCATTCTTTCATGATCAAGCCCCCTTATTGGCAACACCCTATGCGGGCGCCCCATCCAACCTTCCCATAATTATATACCTAAATGGGCCTGCCGACGCACTCAAGGTGGTATGGAAACGGATTCCGGAATCATGGCGTCAATTCGGGGCGGGCACGGATCATTATGATGGCTTCTGGTTTTCGATCTCCACCAATTCCCCTTCCCAGGTGCGCAAGACGACTTTCTCCGGGAGATGCGCGACTATATGGTTGGGCATCAAGGGGATTTTGCCTAAGCCGCCCGGGGCATTGACGATGTAGGTGGGAACCGCAAATCCTGAAGTGTGACCGCGCAGCGACTTCATTATATCCAGCCCGGTATCGACACTGGTCTGAAAATGCCGGGTGCCCTGAACGTCCTTGGCGTGGAATATATAGTAGGGCCGCACCCTTATCTTGAGCAGTTCGTGGTTCAGTTTGCGCATCACGAAGGGATCGTCGTTGACCCCCTTGAGCAGGACCGCCTGGTTGCCCAACACCGCCCCGGCGGAAATCAAGCGGTCACAGGCCAGCTTGGCTTCCGCGGTCACTTCGCGGGGATGGTTGAACTGGGTATTTATATAGATGGGCGGATAACGGCTCAGGATATCACAGAGCTCGGGAGTGATCCTTTGCGGCAATGTCACCGGCACCCGGGTGCCCAGCCGTTTGATCTCAACATGGGGAATGCTGTGCAGTTCCTCCAAAATGGATTTCAATACACGGTTGTTAAGCATCAGGGCATCCCCGCCGGTTATGAGGACATCGCGGATCTCACGGTTACAGTCTGCATATTTCAAGGCGGCCGCGATGTCTTGAAGATTGGCATGGTGATCGTTCTCCCCGATATTGCGCCGCCGCTGGCAATGGCGGCAGTACATGGCGCACTGGTTGGTCACATTGATGATCATGCGGTCCGGATAACGCCGGGTCACACAGGGGGCGGGCGAGGACTGGGCCTCGTTCATCGGGTCCAGGCTGCCGCCCGGGGTGAGTTCGCGGATATCTGGTACCGCCTGCCGATAGATGGGGCTGTTTTCATAATCTATTCCGATCAGACTCAGATAATATGGGGAGATGGCCCAGCGGTAAACCTTGCTGACCCGATCAATGCGCTTTTTGTCCAGCTGGCCCAGACCCAGTATCAATGCCAGGGTATGGCTGTCTTTGATCCTATTCCTAAGCTGCCATTTCCAATCTTGCCAGTCGTCCTCGCTGCCCCCCAAGATCTCCAGGATCCTCGCTTTACTATGGGCAGCGGCAGCCGCCAGTTCAGACTGGCCGGGCATCTCCTTGATTGCTTCCAGGTACGGAAGAGCGTCTTGTTTCAAGCGGCCACTTCTTACCTGAGAAATCAAGGTGTTGTTCAATTTGCCACGCTCTATCAATTAATCCTCCTCCTTATTCAAACGTTCCGAATTTGTATGACAGCAAGGGCCAGGCCACAAAAAACAGAAAACCAAAGGCCTTCCTTTGGTTCTACATGTCACTTATTAACCTCGGATTCCCTCATAAGCGCTTACGGGGTTAGCTGACGGGTTCGGGACAAGGGATTCCCTACCTTGCGGATTCACCCCGGAATTTGGTTCCCCCGCTCTCAGTTCTCAGAGATTCGGCGCGATTGGCAGTAATGTTTTTCGTGTCGGACTCGGTCCTGATCCGACGGTCGGCTGGTAACGACCACCACCTTTGCTAATTGGAGACAGCTTTGCTTAATACCAGGATATGCTGACAAGTTACCCGATGCTTTTATGAATCAGGTTATCAACAAATAAGTCATCTCTGGGAGTGCCGTGCAAATCCAAGCCACCAGGCGGCGCGAGCCATTTCTTGCTCGAATTATTGGATGGTCTCACGCAGCAGTATGGGCGGCGGGAAGGATGGAACGGACAGGACGGATTCCGCTGTCTTTCAGGATTGCAGCCATTTCATGCTAAAATAGGCTTGATACTCCCCGTTTTCTGATCCTTCGATGATTGTATCAATGCACCCGACACTTTCAGATGTTTACCAATAGCTTACAAATAACTTGTGGCAGAATTAAGGCAATCAGGCCCGTTTCAGGGCAGAAATAGTTCCCAGCCCCGCAACAGCAGCCTTTGGTCCGGTGACATATTTGCGCCACAATTGTTGCTTATGCTACTCAGAAAGGAGTCAGTTCAGTAACTCGAGTTAAAGGAGCGAAGTCATTGAGCACCATCTTTGTGGTTGATGACCAGGAAAACATCCGCCTGTTAATCAGCCAATACCTGCAAAAAGAAGGTTATACGGTAGAGTCGTTCGACAGTGTGGAAGAAATGGCCCACCGCCTGGAGAACGGATATCCTGATATGCTGATCCTGGATATAATGCTGCCCGGGCAGGATGGCCTGGAATTCTGCCGTGACCTGCGCCAGCACAGCAGCATCCCGGTAATTTTCATATCCGCCCGGCGTAAAGCCCTGGACCGGATCATGGGCTTGGAAATCGGCGGTGATGATTACCTGCCCAAACCCTTCAGCCCCCGGGAACTGGTGGCCCGGGTACGAACGGTATTCCGCCGTACCGTGGTTCCGCCTGATCGCCAGAAATACCTCTTGGCGGGGAATCTGAAGCTTCTCCCGGGTGATCGCCTGGTACTGGTCGATGGCGAAGAACTGGGCCTTTCCGCCAAGGAATACGATCTCCTGGCACTGCTCATCATGTACCCCCAGCGCACTTTCAACCGCCAGGAACTGCTGGACCGCATCTGGGGCTATGATTATGATGGCAGCGAACGGGCGGTCGATGACCTGATCAAGCGCTTGCGGCGCAAGCTCAATGAACACAACTCGGAAACCAACATTCAGACTATATGGGGATATGGGTATCGTCTAGATGGTCAAGTGGAGAAGTATATCTACTAAAATTATAACCAGTTATCTGGCGGTGGTAGCTTTCACCTTCCTGGTGACGGCCCTGGCTTTTTACCCCATCCTGGTGGGGGTTCTGGAAAGGCGCGCAGAGATCGGACTGGAAAAACAAGCCTGGGAGATTGCCTACGCCATTAGATCGGGCACTCCGCTGTCCGGGATTCACAGTTCGCCTTTAACCATTCCCCTGTTGGGGCGTTCGGTGGAGAGTCATTTCCTGTGGGTAAGCTCCCTGGATGTAATCATATACAGCACCGACCCGCAGCAGTATCCCACCGGGCGGTTGCTGGACCGGCTGCCGGTATCACTGTGGCCGGATGTGTCCTTCGACCGGGGCCAGGCCAATATATTCGAGAGCGACCGGTATTTGACGGTCGAAGTGCCAGGGATCGACGGGGGCACGGTGTTGACCTATGTGTCGCTGGCTGATCTGCAGAGCCTCTATCAGGAAATCCTGTTAACCGTCCTGGGCAGCCTGGTAATAGCCTTGATGGCAGCTGTGTTGATCGCTTTTTCCTTTGTTCGGTATTTGATAAAACCGCTGCGTTCCCTGGAAGAATTCGCCCAGGCGGTGGGCAACCGGCAATTCGACCAGCGACTCGAGGTTAGCTCCAGCAACGAACTGTCCCAGCTGGCTTCCGCCTTCAACCAGATGTCCGACCAGCTGAAAAGTTATGATGAGAGCATGCGGGTCTTTTTCCAAAATGCCTCCCATGAACTGAAAACGCCCTTGATGAGCATCAACGGTTATGCCGAAGGCATTCGAGATGGAGTGTTTACCGGTCCCGAGGCGGACAAGGCCATCGAGATAATCCATAAAGAGAGCCTGCGGCTGCGCGACGCGGTTGAAAATATAATCGACCTGACCATCCTGGACCAACCCCAGCTGGGCTATTTTCTTCCCCATGACCTGAGGTTCATCGCCGAATCAGTTATGGATGCGGTGGGGGGGTACGCCCTGGACCGAAGGGTACAGATCGAAACTAAAATACCCCCGCAAACGCTGGTGATCGGCGACTGGGATCATTTATACAGTCTGCTGGTCAATCTGCTATCCAACGGTATACGCAATGCCGGCAGCAGGGTGACCGTCAGTGCCGCTCGGATGCAGGGCGGGCCCAAAGTCAGGATAGAGGTGGAAGATGATGGGCCCGGCTTCACCCCAGAGGACCTGGCCCATGCTTTCGAATACTTTTATAGCCGCAATCCAGCTGGTTCCGGGCTGGGCCTGCCTATCGCGCAAAGGATCGTGCACGAACACAGCGGCGCCATCAGGATATACAATGCAGCCGCGGGCGGGGCGGCAGTGGAGGTGATCCTGCCAGCGGCGATTCAAATGGAAGATTGATTACCGATGCTGGTTATTCTGGTGCAATCAAGGAAGTGGTAATGATATTGGAGTAAATGAATATACTTGAGACAAAGGCATCAGGTTGGTATTAGGCATGGAGATTTTCACCCACAAATCCATACTGATATTTTTCACGGCCCTGGGGATCGTCCTGGGGTCTTCATTGTTGGGGACCCTGGCCGCGGTGTTGGTAAAGGAACCGCCCATTGCGACCATGCTGCACCTGGCCCGGGAAATCAAGATCTGGGCGATAGTGGCCGCCATCGGCGGAACCTTCTCCACCTTCGAAATCATCGAATCCGGGCTCTTCAAGGGTGAATTGCGGCCGCTGGTAAAACAGCTGGCTTATATTTTTTCTGCCCTGCTGGGTACCCAGGCCGGTTACTATTTTATCCTCATCATTTCCGGGCGAGGCCGATGAAACGTTTGTTTTTCTGGGCAGCCCTTGTCCTTCTCGGTATACTTCTAGGCGCCGCCTCGACTGCCGTGCTGGTCGGCGCCCATCTGGATGACCTGCACATGCAAAACCTGTCCCTGCAGGCCAATCTGGCGGCTATGGAAGCCCAGGTCCAGCAATTACAGCAGACCCCTAAGAAGCGGGTCATCAGCCGGATCAACACCAAAGTCAATTTCGTCGATGCTACTGATTGGGATAGTTTTACCAAGAGCACCATCGAGCTGTCGGTAGAGAAACACATCCGGGAATGGCTGGTGGGCTTGAACGGCCAGGCGGTGACCGAAGTCAATTATATGCTTATCCCCCAGATCGTCGATAATCGCGAGATTGAGATCGACAAGCAGAAGATGCGGCTGGTGGTGAAGATGGTGGTCATTTCTGAAACCGTAACGGTTTATGTCGACGTCTTCGCTCTGACTGCCCCGGCGGTGGCCGCACGTCTTCCGCCGGAATTTTCCAGCCGCTGTCAGTTATATATTTTTCAGGATTGGGTCATCAGTTTATGTATAATATGAGGAAGGAACCGAGGTCGGGTCTTTGGTGTCGCATGCCCGCAGGGCAAGGTTGCGGCAGGAAGAAACAGGCCTGCCCCTCAGGCGGCAGGCACCCGATTTAAGCTACTTTAGAGGAGGCCACTTAGGGTGAGCAAACTGGACGATACATTTGAACTGCTGGAAGAGGACGTTCCCAGAGCGCCCAAGCGCCAACGTCCCAAAATTCCGGTATGGCTGCTGTTGGTGGTGCTCCTGGTGGGAGGAGCAGGGGGATTTTACGCGTTCTATGGGAAAAACCTGCCCGGCCTCAATTCTATACCGGTAGTCCAGACTCCAGTAGAAACCCCGGAACAACCACCGGTCCCGGTCACCGAACCCATCCCGGAGCCGCCGGCACCGCCGCCAACCAAGGAGGTTCCGACTCCGGTCAATATAGTGGTCAACTATGACCCCGACAGTTATGCCATCAGGCCTGACGAGTTGCCTACGCTGGAGGAATTGGCAGCGCTGATCAGGGACAATCCCGGTCTCTTGAAGATGAGCGCCTATACCGATGACGATGGTCCGACTACCGGGCAATGGTTGTCCGAACGGCGGGCTGAAGCCATGGTGGAATTCTTCAGGTCCAGAGGTGTCCCGGATAACGTCAGATTCGATGTAAAAGCCTATGGGAACCGATATCCCATCGCAGATAACTCCACCCCGGAGGGGCGGGCCAAAAACCGGCGGGTGGAAATCTATTTCGTACCCGACGCCTGGGCTGCCAAGGCTCAGTAAGAAAGTAATCCCCCAGGGCCATATCCCACCGGGCGTTTTTTACCATAACTGACTTTTGTATAGCGCATTCAACCACCAGAATAAGCTAGGGAGACGTCCCCCCGGCGGTATGGTGGTTTAATGTGGTGTGGGTGTGTTGACGATAAACTCAGTAAGACATTTGCAGAAACTTGCCATCGCGACAAAGGGCGGGATCGAGAAGCATCAGAGGACCGAACCTTGCGATGGGCAGTTTATCGTATGCAGAGGATGCCCGGTGATAGTTAGTTTTAATGATAAGGAGTAAACTATTAAAGGCGGCGGACAATATTGCCGGTTCCCGTGGTCGGCTCGGTACCAGTGTACCAGTCCCCATATGGAGGTGTACCCATGAATAATCTCAACGAGAACCTGCTCGAATACATAAGCGGTCACAACAGCCGCGAGATCGGAGTTCTCTTCGAAGCGCACTATGCCATCGACATTGCGCTGGCCTTACAGACACTGGATGATCAGGATCTGGAGGGCTTTTGCCGGTTGGTTGGAAATGAACAGCTGGCAAGGGTGCTGGAAGAAGGCAGCCTCATGCTCAGAAAACGCATCGTCGATCTGATCGATGCGGAGCGGATAGTATCTGTCTTCACGTATATGTCCAGTGACGATATAGCCGATATCGTCGGGGAAATGCCGCTGGACCAGCGCAAAAAACTGCTGCGCATGATGAGAAGCAGTGACTCCCAGACTATCGAAAACCTGCTGGGCTACGGACCGGATACGGCCGGCGGCAATATGACCACCGAATACATCGCCCTTCGCAACTCTCTTAAAATCGGTGAGGCCCTGAATAAGATCAAGATGATAGGACCCAAGACGGAAGTCATTGAAGTCCTGTTTGTGGTAAACGATTCCAATGAATTGATCGGCACTGCCGATCTGCGTGATATCCTGACCACAACCGGTGACGCCGAGCTCGATCAAATCACCGACAAAAATTTGATCGCGGTTTATCCGGAAACCGACCAGGAGGAGGTCTCGCAGTTGGTTTCCAAATACGACCTTAAGGCCATTCCGGTGATCAATCATCGGAATGCCATCCTGGGCATAATTACCGTCGATGATATCATCGACATCATCGTGGAAGAGTACACTGAAGACTTTTTGATGGTATCAGGGGTAAGCAAAGACGAGACTATTCACAGCACCTTGCCGGAATCCATCCGGCGCCGCCTGCCGTGGCTCTATGTCAATCTGGCCGCAGTTCTGCTGGCCTCCTTTACGGTAGCGCTGTTCGAAGACGTGATAGCCCAAGTGGTGGCCTTGGCGGTTGCCATGCCGATTGTGGCCGGGTTGGGCGGCAACGCCGGTTTCCAGACCCTGTCGGTAGTGATCCGCAGCATAGCGCTGGGCGAGGTGAATTTAAAAACCGGATGGCATCTGGTCATCAAAGAGCTGGTGCTGGGTCTGATCCATGGTCTGTCGGTGGGGATCGTGGCGGGAGTAATCCTCTACCTCAAATACGGCAATGTTTATCTGGGGCTGATAATCGTGGCGGCCATGGTGGGAAATCTGATCATCGCTGGTCTGTTCGGCTACCTGGTCCCCTTGATCCTGCGCCAGCTGAACATCGATCCGGCGGTAGCGTCCTCCATCTTCGTCACCACCGCCACTGACGTCTTTGGCTTTTTCGCCTTCCTGGGGCTGGCCCGCCTCTTCCTGCCCTACCTGCTCTAATGTCACGGAGACGGTCGAGACCACCGAAAAAGCCCATTTTGCTGACATGGGGTATGCATATAATTCTGGTTTCCACGCTGCTGCTTAACGTCCGCCGGTATATTATGCATGCCCCTGGAGCAATTCTTAACGATTTCAGTGGTCCGCGACGGTTCTCTTGACACCTGTTTCTCACATCGGCATGACAAAAGACGGGTAGTGTGGTACTGCTAACCTGAGAGCTGTCACTTGGCCGTGATTTAAGGATAACCCCGAACCACGAACCAGGCGGCGGATCAGGAACGAAGAGTAAGGCACAAATAAAGCCCGCGATCGAGGCGTACCTGATAGTACGTCGATTGAGCGGGCTTTGTGATGTAACGCCGCTATTCGCTTCTAAACCAAGCCTAAAGCTGATTGCTGCAGTTCAGGACGTTTTTAATCTTATGCTGGACCATGTCCTTGATGGCCTCCCGGGCTGGGCGCAGGTACTGGCGCGGGTCGAAATCGGCCGGGTGCAAGGCCAGATATTCGCGTACTGACGCGGTCATGGCCAGGCGCAGGTCGGTATCGATATTTATCTTGCAGACCCCCATAGTGCCGGCCCGACGCAGCATTTCTTCCGGCACCCCCATGGCGTTCTTGATCTCGCCTCCGTACTGGTTGCATTTGGCCACAAATTCCGGCAGCACCGTGGACGCCCCATGCAGGACCAGCGGATAACCAGGCAGCAGCGCCGTAATCTTCTCCAGGCGTTCAAAATCCAGATTGGCTTCACCCTTGAACTTATAGGCCCCATGACTGGTGCCGATAGCTACCGCCAGGGAGTCGCAGCCGGTCTTCTGAACAAATTCGGCCGCCTGCTCGGGGTCGGTGTAGCTGCTGTCGGCGGCGCTGACATTAATTGCGTCCTCCACTCCAGCCAGCCGGCCCAGTTCAGCTTCCACCACCACCCCGCGGTCATGGGCATATTCGACTACCTCCCTGGTCAGAGCGATGTTCTCTTCGAACGAGTACTTGGAACCGTCGATCATCACCGAGGTGAAGCCGCCATCCACGCAAGCCTTGCAGATCTCGAAATCCT
>CAZOMS010000083.1:0-9078 GCA_964580805.1 uncultured Syntrophomonas sp.
TGACTCTCTGTCTAAGGATTGCCTACTACTCCGATTCATCGCATATTCTCTCTTCTTTTGACATTAGCCATTATAAAATAACTGAACGGCAAAGTCAAACCAATTCTGCCCACCCAGGAAACGGAGCTATTTCCGGCCCAACCAACCTCTCCGGATCGGGTTCAACCCGGAATGGATTACAATAAAAGGGAATAACAGGGAGATGTCGAATAACCAATTGGGGCGGTGAGTAATATGTTGGATCTGGACAAAAAATATCTGATCGCGGCGGGGGTTTTGATCATGGTTTTGGTCTTTAGCGGGGGTATGAAATATGCCCAGTATCGGGACCAACCACCGCAAAAGTCTATAGTTCTGGAAGAATCGCTCCCGGTGGCGGACAGCCAGCCAGAGGAGGTGATCCAGGTTTATGTCATTGGTGCGGTAGCCAATCCCGGTGTATATAAACTGCCGCCAGATGCCCGTATATTGGAGGCAGTCGAAATGGCCCGGGCTTTGCCCGAGGCTGACCTGGAAAAGATAAACCTGGCTCAAAGGATAGAGGACGGTGATGCTGTTTTGGTGCCGCGCCAGGGGGAGGAATCCGACCCCACCGCCCTAGGCACCGCTATGACAGGACTAGTGGGTGTCCCTGCAGCGGCTTCCGCCAGCAAGGTAAACATAAATAATGCCACCGTTCAGGAGCTTGATGACCGGTTGCCCGGTATCGGCCCCGCCCTGGCCCAACGGATTATAGACTATCGCACCCTGCACGGCCGCTTTTCCCATGCGGAGGAATTAAAGGAGGTCAGCGGCATTGGCGATAAAAAATATGCTGAACTGCAGGACCTGGTAACGGTTAGGTAGACTGCCATGTTATTTTCGTGGTCGGCGGTATTGATGTGTTTGGGCAGCGGGATATTGGCGGCTCATTTTCAGGCTTGGTTTTTGACCGCGGTGCTGGCGGCGGTTGCGGCCGCGGTGGGGTCGGTCCGGAGTCAATGTCGACCGCAATTGATAGCGGGTTCAGCCGCCGCTGTGGTCGGTATCTTGATCTATAGCTGGACCGTTCCGCCTTTTCCCCTTGATTTGGAGGAGCAACCCCGCTTTGAAGCCAGCGGCCGGATAGTTGGTATTCCAAACTATGATGGGGAAAAGACGGTCTTCCTTTTGGATACCGATGATAGCTCACCCTATAAACGCCGGCTAAGGGTGGTGTGCCTGTTTCCGGTTGATTTCCACCGCGGGGACCGGATTCACTTGGAGGGCCAGCTCAAGCCGCCCCGGTCGCCGGGCAATCCCGGCCAATTTGATTTCCAGTCTTATCTGGCCAACCAGGGGATATACTACAACCTTAATATAAAGGAAGACACAAGTGCCCGCTTGCTTAGTGCCGCACCCCGGCTGATAAACTGGATCGATTCCCGGCGCAGCTGCGCTGAAAAGCTGACCCGGCAGGTGCTGCCGGCCGAGGAGGCTGCCATTCTCCTGGGAATGATCTGGGGTGGTCGGACCGGTATAGACGATCGGCAATACGAGGATTTCCAAAAGACCGGCATAGTCCACCTGTTTTCGGTAGGAGGCCTGCACGTCGGTTTTTTACTGGTCCTGATCAATTGGTTGGCCTCCCTGGCCGGGGCAGGCCCCCGGGGCCGGTTCATAGCGGGTGTATCTGGATTGCTGCTCTATGGCACCATGGTGGGGTGGCCGCCCCCGGTCATGCGCGCCGTCTTAATGGGGATTCTGGGGCTGCTGGCCTATTTAAGCGGACGGGAGAATGGGCTGCTCAATGCCTTGTCCTTATCCGGGGTGATCATCCTGCTGGCAGATCCGGCGCTGTTATTCAACCTGAGTTTTCAGTTGACCATGCTGGCTACCGGCGGTATTGTCTGCCTGTTTCCCCAAATGCGGGCTTTATTCCCCCGGAGGTATTTGTTGATAGACTTAGCGCTGATTCCTATAAGCGCTGAGCTGGCCATCATACCCTTGGTCGCTTACCATTTCAATATCCTGACACCCGGTTCCATCATAACCAATATCGGGACTACCTACCTTTCTGGGGCAGCGGTCATCCTGGGCTTCATCGCCAGTCTCCTGTCTGGTGTATCCGCCCCGCTGGCGGCCCTGTTTTTGCATCCCGCCGGGATGTTCATACAATTGATTCTGGCTATCGTCGCGGGGGTCAAGGCTCTGCCGGGCGCCTATCTTTATGTAGCTACTCCTACCGTGTTGGGGGTAAGTCTGTATTACGCAATCATGGCCTTGGCGTTTATCTCGCTGCGAATCGAAACCTGGCGGGTAATGTTCAGGCCAGCGGTGGGGTTGTGCCTGCTCTGGTTGATGGTACTGGCCCTGCCGGCCCAATTATTCAGTCGGGGCCAAGCGGAGGTGGTCTTCATAGACGTTGGCCAGGGGGACTCCATCTTGATCAAGAGCCCAGGCGGAAGGTTTATTCTGGTCGATGGGGGCGGCAGTCAATTCTTCGATGTGGGAGCTGATGTAGTACTGCCTTACCTGCGTCACCGCGGCATCCGTAATCTGGACATGGTCATCAGCACCCATCCTGATATTGACCATGTTGAGGGTTTGACCAAAGTAATCGCCGAGATGCCGGTAACCTGCCTGGGATTGCCGGCCTCTCTGGCGGATGCTGAGGACTACCAGACCCTTTGCGATACGGCAGCCAAGCAGCAAATCCCCCTTGTTTATCTATATGCGGGACAATCACTCCAACTGGAGGAAGGCTTTCGCATGGATGTCATACACCCGGGGAAGGAGAAGGTCAGCGAAGACTCCAACCGAAATTCCTTGGTACTCCTTCTCAGTTATCAGAGATTTACGGCCTTGTTGACCGGTGATGTGCCAGCCGAAGAACTGGTAGCGGCAGGTGACCGGGTCAGCCCTCCGCTTACCATCCTCAAACTTCCCCACCATGGCAGCAAAGGATCCCTGGCCCGGGATTTCTATCAGAAGGCTGCCCCGGCCTGGGCCGTCGTTTCGGCGGGGGCTGACAACCCCTTCGGGCATCCTCACCCACAGGTGATTGCCGCGGTCCGGGAATCGGGGGCCCGGATTCTGCGCACTGATCTGCAGGGCGCCATAACCATAAGGAGCAACGGCCATGATTATCAAATCCAGACTCATATTTTGGCTCAGCCCTAGTTTATAGCCTGCATACTAATCACCCTGCTATCTTCATACCATTAGTTAGGAGGGTGAAATGACAACCAATAACTTTTTACGGGGAGAAAAAGTCGGCAGGTTGATGGTCAGGCTATCCCTGCCTGCCATATCCGGCATGATCATATTTTCCCTGTTCAGCCTGGTCGACACCTTTTTCGTGGCTCAGTTGGGAATACAGGCGCTGGCTGCTATCACCCTGTGCGTGCCGATTAGAATACTGATGATTTCGCTAGGATCTGCTACCGGAGTAGGGATTACTTCTCTATTGTCACGCACCCTGGGCCAGGAGAATTATCCCGAGGCGGACAATATAGCCTGGCACGGACTGATCATCTGCCTGTTTTATGGGATCTTATTTTCCTGGCTGGGGGTGGTAAACGTTGACCGCCTGTTGCTGCTGTTTGGTTGCGCCCCGGAACTGCAGGAATTGTGCCGTGAGTATCTCAGCATTATTCTGCTGGGCAGCCTGTTCACTTTTATTCCCATGACTTGTGGGAACATATTGCAAGGGGAGGGGAACACCCTCCTACCCATGTTCACCTCGCTAGTCGCCATAATCGTCAACGTCATTCTTGACCCGCTGTTTATCTTCGGTTGGGGCCCGCTGCCGCCAAAGGGTCTGGCGGGTGCGGCTTGGGCTGATGTAGCTGCCCAGGCATTTTGCTCGGTAATCGCTTTGGCCGCCATGTATCGGTCCCGGGTCTACCTATCCTGGTCCAGCAGCCATTTCCGCCCGGATATTCTGGTCTTGGTCGAAATCTACCGGGTCGGATTGCCAACCCTGCTGATGGAATTGTTCAGTGTGGGACTATTGGTATTCTTTAATAAAATTTTGATGTCATTCGGCAGTGTGGCCGTGGCGGTGATGGGAATCTTTTCGAGAATACGGTCGCTGTTTTATACCCCCGTGTACGGGTTGACCCAGGGATCCATGCCCATAATAGGTTTTGCCTATGGCGCCGGCCATCATGACCGGGTCAAGGAGACCATAATCAAGTCGACCATCGTTTCCCTGGTCTTTGTCACTGCCGGGTGGCTGGCTATGCAGTTCAATTCTCAATGGCTGATGGAACGGTTTACCTCCGACCCGGAGTTGATCGCTGCCGGTATCTCTTGCATGCGGCTGGCTACCCTTTGCCTGCCGGTGATGGGGCCCATCATAATCCTGGGCAGTGTGTTGCAGGCCATGGGGCGGGGATTCAGCGCCATGGCACTATCCGTGATCCGGCAAGCCGTATTTTTCATCCCCTCAATACTGGTGCTGTCGCACTGGTGGGGCATAAGTGGCCTATGGCTGGCTTTTTCAGTGGCCGAATTGTTATCAGCCCTACTGGCCCTGGTATTTTTTATGCGCCTCTGGCAAGGCCTTTACCCGCCCCGGCGTACGGGTTTTCGGTTGCTGATGCCTGGTAATTGGCTGGACCGAATGACTGCCTGGCTGAAATGGTGATTGGTTATGGATGCCGGGCCCGGCCATCGGATATGAGGACTCCGAATCGACTTCGAAGCCCCGCTTGTACCTATCCGCAGGTTAACCTGTATAATAGATTAATAATGGGCAATCCAATTGGCGCAGGCGAGGTGCAGGAAGTATGAAGGGCAATACGGCTTATCTGTTATGGGGAACGGAGCGTTACCTGATCAACCAAAAAATCGAGGAGATTGTGGCGGGAATGTCCGCCGTCGGAGAACCGCCCGAGGTGCTGTACGTGGATGGGGATGAATCATCCCCGCCGGAATTGGGGCAGATACTGGAGTTCAGTCCACTGTTTGCCATGTCCCGGGTGGTAATTATCAAAAATCCGAATTGGCTGGGGAAGTCACCCCGCAGCGCCAAAAAGATTGAGAGGTACCGGCAGGTATTCGAGGATTACTTCCAACGGGACTACCAGGGCCAGATTCTGGTCTTGACCGCTGAAGAAAACAACAGCGCCAATCCGATAACCAAATTACTGCAGAAACAAGCCCGGGTCATCAACATCAAGCCCCTGGCGGCCAGGGATCTGGAAAAGTGGAGCCTGGCGGAGCTGCAAAAGCGTGGAGTAAGGGTTGCCCCCGCCGCCCTGACTCGGATTTCAGGCAGCGGCCAGGATATGTATTACCTTGAGAATATGTTTGACAAGCTGTCACTGTTGAACCGGGAAGAATTATGGGGAGTAGCGGAAATCGAAGCGCATCTGGACAGCCGCCAGGAGATAAGTGTTTTTAAACTTACCGATGCCTTGCTAAATCGCAATATCCGAGCTTCGCTGGACGTTTTCAGCCAATTGATGGAGCAAGGGCAATCCCATCTGCTGATATTGGCCATGATTATCCAGCAGTTTGTCACTTTCAGCAAGGTGAAGTTCTATATCGAGGCTGGCTGCGACAGCCCCGGGATAGCTGAAGCCACTGGATTCAAGGATTTTTCCATCCGCAAGATGCGGGACAAATCCTCCCAATTCAGCAATGAGGAGGTCCGCAGGATTTTCGAAATGCTCTTGGAAGCTGATACTACCTTCAAGAGCGCCAGCAAGGATCCCCGCGTGGTTATGGAAACTCTGTTGGTGGCCATCTGCAGCCGTAAATAACACACTAAATAGGAAGCATAAAAAAATCCCCGGTCTGCCAAGGTATATATCGGCTTCGTTCACACACAAAAACCCGCTCGGTTGAGCGGGTTTCATTCTGAAGCTCTTATTTTGCCAGCGCGTTGAATTTCTTGGTCAGCCGCGATTTTTTCCGGGCGGCGTTGTTTTTGTGCAATATTCCCTTGGACACGCTTTTATCTATCAGGGAGGTTGCCTGCAACAGTTTTTCCCTGCTGGTATCCATGTCATCGCCCGCCAACGACAGTTCGAATCCCTTGATACTGGTCTTCAAAGAACTCTTGTAGGCCTTGTTTCTGACCCTGGCTTTCTCTGCATTTCGGGCTCTTTTAGCAGGAGTCTTGCTTTTTGCCACTCTTTCACCTCCTTGGATATTTAAAGCTAACAGAGATACTATATCACTCCGGATTATAATTTGCAATGCTCAAGGTATAGCTTTTTTTTGCTGGCGATAAACTAGTTAGAGAATGTTCTTGCCTTGTCCTACTTTTTAGTTCTATTTGCGGTTGACTGGAATAGAATTTATCAGCACTGGGCAGCGAGGTGAGAACATTGCGCAGACGAAATTTCCTTTCTTTTCTTAAAGGGATTCTGTTCATACAGATTTTTCTGGTAGTCATAATAGTAGGTTTGAGCATGGACATCAACCGCAAGTATGCGGAAGGGGTGCAGTTATTGAGCTTCGAGCGTCTTCTGTGGCCGTTTTCCGGGGTGCAGATAACGGAAAGACAAGCTGAATTGCTGCTGCAGGAGAACAACGTTCTGATGGCCGGCGTGGACAACGCTCCCGGCCGGATGCTGGACGAGGGTTACAGTGCCCCCACTGCCCCGGAAAAAATGCTCGGCGCACATATACAGGCTTTGGCGTTCGCGGAAAATTCCCCGTCCGATGGCGCGGTTGATCCGGAGGAGGATCTGAGTCTGCCGCGGGAAGAGACAGAAGCAGTTGAGGAAACGGCAGTGCTTAATCCCGAAGCGATGGCGCGTTTGCAGAAAGGCCAGGTCTTCCTGTATTGTACTCATGGCGGTGAAACCTACATCCCCAATAGTGGCAAGGCACGTTTGGATGGTAAACGCGGCCTGATAAACCAGGTGGCCGCCACTCTGGAGACAGAATTGCAGGAAACCGGGTTGCCGGCCCAGTTCGTCGATACCCTCCACGATACCGATTACAACAAGAGCTATACCGAGTCCCGCCAGACGGTAACCAAAATAGTAAACGCCAATAAGAATATAATAGGTCTTTTCGATATTCATCGTGACAGCATACCTGGGGAAGGCAAGGCTTCGACCGTAACTGTCGATGGCAAGAAATGTGCCCGTATCTTGATCGTGGTGGGGACCAACGAACGTAAGCCGCATCCTAATTGGAAGGAGAATTACGCCTTCGCCGAAAAGATCTACAAGGTGGGGGAGGAGCTGTATCCCGGACTTATCAAAGGAGTCGTCACCAAGTCCGGAACCTACCACCAGGAATACCACCCCCGTGCTTTGCTGCTGGAGTTTGGCAGTGATTCCAACAACCTGGACGAGGTTAGCCGGAGTACGAAATTGTTCGCGGAAATATTGGTGGAAGTATTAAAGGAGGTCGATTAGGAATGTGGGTGAAATTGGGTCGGGCTTCGCTGGTGCTGGTTATCGTAGCTCTGGCTGGTTTGGGCCTTACATTATCAGCTCGGGGTATAAACAGCCTGACATTGAACCAGCCACCCTTGATGATGGTACAAGCTGCCGATGATGTTATCATCGTGCAAGCCCTGGGAGAAAGCTTCAGCATAAGCGGGCAAAACCTTCAGGAAACAGAACAGGGGCTGGGCCAAACGCTGCAGAGTCAAGCCTGGTGGGTGTTGCGACAAATGGGACAGGCCCTGACTGAGTATACCCGGCTGGTATATTAAAGCCCGGCCAATCCTCCCACTGATCCGATCGGTCAGCCGGTCGGATATTTATTGCGCGTTTTTAGGGCCTGGTACAGGACCAGGGCCAGGAAGATGAGAGCGCCGGCCAGTTTCAGCAGTGATCCTACCGCCGGATTCAAGTTAACCAACCCCAGTCCGGTAAAGTAGAGCAGTACCCCGAGGCCAACCACCAACTGCTGAATGCGGCTGTCCTTAAAAACCGGCCAGTTGAGCCATATATAAAAGCCCACCAGAACCGTGGGCAGCAGGAAAGTCAGCAAAATATCGGACATATCCTAATACCACCTCCACTTTCTTTCCGTCCATGATAGCAGAAGACAGGGCAAATGAAAAATCCGCACACCGGTTGATTGTAGACGATGCCGTTGATAGGGTATAATGAAGGGCGTTACTCTGGACTTATGCAAGTCTGATGGAGGTTGCTTATTTGCAGGACCGGATAAGAAATTTCAGTATTATTGCCCACATCGACCACGGCAAATCGACCTTGGCCGATCGCCTGCTGCAGATTACCGGCGCCTTAACCGCCCGGGAGATGCGGGAACAGTTTCTGGATAAGATGGATCTGGAGCGGGAGAAGGGTATCACCATCAAACTACAACCGGTGCGTCTTAACTATAAGGCCCGCAACGGACAGACTTACATCCTTAATCTGATCGATACTCCCGGACACGTTGATTTTGCCTATGAGGTGTCCAGGAGCCTGGCGGCTTGTGAAGGCGCCTTGCTGGTGGTGGATGCTTCCCAGGGCATAGAAGCCCAAACCCTGGCCAATGTCTACATGGCCATGGATATGAACCTGGAGATAATTGGGGTGGTCAACAAGATCGACCTGCCCGGGGCTGAACCCGAAACGGTCAAACAAGAGATGGAGAATGTGCTGGGATTGGACCAGGCCGAGATCTTATCCATATCGGCCAAACTCGGTATCGGGATCGAAGATGTGCTCGAGGCCATCGTAGAAAAAATACCGCCTCCCAAGGGTGATCTGCAAGGGGAGCTGCGGGCCTTGATATTCGATTCCTATTTTGACGCCTATAAAGGGGCTATTTCCTATATCCGGGTGGATTCCGGAGAATTGCACAAGGGTGATATGATCCGGATGATGTCCAGCGGGAAAGATTTTGAGGTTACCGAGATCGGGGTGTTGTCACCCTTCATGACTACGGTAGAGAGCTTGAAGGCCGGGGAGGTAGGTTACCTGGCGGCGGCCATCAAGAATGTGACCGACACTATGGTGGGCGATACCATTACCAGCGCCGCGAAGCCGGCCCGCCAGCCGCTGGAGGGTTACCAGGAGGTTAAACCGGTGGTCTTCTGCGGTTTGTATCCTTTAGAGAATAGTGATTTTGAGCGGCTGCGCGATGCCCTGGAAAAATTGAAATTGAATGATTCGTCGCTGGTATACG
>CAZOMS010000084.1:0-9037 GCA_964580805.1 uncultured Syntrophomonas sp.
AGTCGTTGGCACCCAGTCGGGCGTGTAATTGGGTGCCCTGTATCTCCCCGCCCACGATCATGGTGGGATCAAGGCCGCAGCCCGCCAGCGCGGAATACAACATGGAAGTGGTGGTGGTCTTGCCATGGGCGCCGGCTACGGCCAAGCCCAAGTGCTGGTTGACCATGCGGGCCAACATCTGCCCTCTCTTGATTACCGGTATATTCATGGCCTGAGCAGTAGTTACTTCCACATTGTCCACCGGGATAGCCGAGGAGATGACCACCAGATCTATCCCTTCCTGCAGATTGGCAGCGGAGTGGCCCTGGTATATGGTTACGCCGACCTTTTCTAACTGGGTGGTAATGCTGCTGGTGTTCAGATCCGAGCCGCTTACCCGGACCCCCTGTTCCCTAAGTACACGGGCAATCCCACTCATGCCCGCACCTCCTACCCCAACCATATGCACCCAGGACCCGGATTCCGTGGTCATCAACTCATCTCCTTCGATCATAAAACGTCTCATGATTCACTTTATAGTATGCACAATTAATAGAAGTGGTTACATCCCGCACAACTAGCTTGTCCCAAAACTTGCCATATAAGACAGCATAAATTAGGCCGTTATAAAGACAGGATCTCGTCAGCAATGTCTTTAAGCGCACGAGGCCGGGCTTCTTTAAGCATATTCTGCCCCATCTCTGTCAATCGACCCGGTTCCTTTCTCAGCCTCTCCACGATCTTGTACAGGCTGTCACCATCCAGGAACTCGTCAATTATCATTTCGGCCGCCTTTTTCTCCACCAGGGCCCGGGCGTTCTTCTCCTGATGGTTTTCAGCCGCATATGGATATGGGATAAAGATGGCCGGCAGACCCAGCAGTTCCAATTCGCAGACCGTACTGGCCCCGGCCCGGCATACTGCCAAATGAGCGGCCGCCAGGGCCTTCTCCATGTCGAATTTATAAGGGACCATTTCCAAACCGCACTTCAGCGCTTTCACATCGACCCTTTTTTCCAGGGCCTGTTTCATTTCTTCATAGCCTGCTTCACCGGTAATCCAAATAAAATTCATATCCGTATTCCGATAACGATCGATCACCGGGATCATGGCCTGGTTGATACTGTTAGATCCCAGACTGCCTCCAAAAGCCAGAAGGGTGAACCGGCCAGCGGGGCGTGAAACCTTGCCGTACAGCGACAATATCTCGGGGCGCACCGGCAAGCCAGTCACTTTTATATTGGAACTGTCCAGATACTGGCTGGCCTCCGGAAATGTGAGCAATACCCGGTCTACCCTCTTGGCCAGGTTGCGGTTGGCCAGCCCGGGGATAGCGTTTTGCTCATGGATCACCGTCCGCACATCCATAAACGACCCCGAAAAAACCACCGGGAAGGATACATACCCACCGGTGCCTACGATAATATCGGGGTGGAAGTCTTTGATTATCTCGCGGGCTTGAAGAAAACTGGCCGGGAACTTGAGGAGGGTTTTACCCGATTTGAGCATCGAGGAGCGGTCGATACCAGTAATGTCAATGGTTTTGAAAGGGATCCCGCTGCGAGGCACTATTCGGTTCTCCAGCCCTTTGGCGGTTCCTACATAGAGTAGCTGCAGGTCGGGAAGCCTGTTTTTCAATTCGCTGGCGATGGCCAGGGCTGGATAAATATGACCACCGGTCCCTCCGCCGGTCAGGATAACTTTCATACTCGATTCCTCCCTAAGTCTGCGAACTGTAGCGCGAGATATTGAGCAGCAAACCTACCATGATCATGGTAAACAACAGGGATGTGCCCCCATAGCTTAAAAACGGCAGGGTAATACCGGTTACCGGTAAAGCTCCGGAAACTACCGCTATATTGACTATAGCCTGAAACACGATTATGGTCGTAAGCCCCGCTGCCAGTAGTCTGGAGAAATTATCCGGTGCATTTATTGCAATTTTATACCCTCGCCATGCAAAAAGCAAAAACAGGGTCACCACCACGCTGCAGCCGATAAAACCAAGTTCTTCTCCCAGGATGGCGAAGATAAAATCGGTATGCTGCTCAGGCAGGTAGAAGAACTTCTGCCGGCTTCGGCCCAAACCCATGCCGAACAATCCGCCGGAACCCAACGCGTACAGGGATTGAATCGTCTGGAATCCCTCATCGCTGGCATATTTCCAAGGGTTCAGGAAAGCCACTACCCTTTCCATACGGTAAGGTGCCACGGCGATGGCAGCACCTACTGCGCCCAGCCCTGACAACATTATTCCCCCCAGATGTGACCATTGCGCCCCGGCCACCAGTAACATGAAGAACACGGTAGCCGCAATGGTAAAGGCAGTCCCCAGGTCAGGCTGGAGCATTATCAAGCCGGATATGAAAACGACCATGACCAGGAAAGGCAAAACCCCGGCGGTGAAGGAAGAGATCTTGTCCAGTTTGATTTCCATGGCCTTGGCCAGGAACATGACCAAGGCGACCTTGGCCAATTCGGACGGGGAAAAACGCATAAAGCCCAAATCAAACGAACGGCTGGACCCTTTTACTTCAATCCCCAAAGGGGTCACAACCAAGATCAATAACACCAAAGCCAAAACCACCAATGGGACAGCAAAATCACGTAATCTGGAAAAATTAATTTTTATAGTGATGACCATAGCTGCAATGCCGATGGCTGCCCATAGGAGCTGCTTTTTAAAAAAATAGTAGGAATCCCCATAATTCACGCTGGCGGTCACCGCACTGGAACTGAAAACCATTACCAGTCCAATTCCCAACAGAGTCAAGGCCGAGATAAACAAGATAAAATCGGGCGGCCCCTTTTTCAACCTCATTGTTTAGCCCCCTTTGGAATCATGCCCTGTTTCTCTCTCAATCAATCTGGCAACTTCCTGACAGAAGAGGTCTCCCCTGTGTTCATAGCTGGCAAACATATCCCAACTCGCACAGGCCGGGGAAAGCAGAACCACATCCCCGGGAACGGCTAACTGGCAGGCCTTTTCCACAGCCGCTACTAAATCATCTACCTCATATATATTCCTAAAGCCCTGTTCCATTACCGCAGTTTTTATCATGCCTTTGGCTTCGCCCAGCAACACCAGGGCTTTGATCCGGGACGCCATCAGCCTGGCAACTCCCGAATAATCCCCACCTTTGGACCGCCCCCCGGCGATAAGCACAATAGGCTCCGCAAATGCTTCCAGCGCTTTTATGGTGGAATCCGGATTGGTTCCTTTGGAATCATTGATGTAAAGGACGCCTTCATGCGCGGCAACTTGCTCCAACCGGTGTCTGACCCCGGTAAACCGGTTCAGTGATCGGCTGATCGAATCTTCCCGAACTCCCGCCGACCAGGCCATGGCCACTGCACAGAGAATGTTTTCCAGGTTGTGTTTGCCCCTTAAGCCAACACCGGCCAATGAAGTGATCATCTGTCTGGCTCCATTGCCAGCCAGAAATACCTTGCCCTCCTCTACAAAGAAGCCCTCAGTCAACGCCCGGTCGGCTGAAAAGAATACGGTACGGGAGTTAGCGGCTAGACTGTAGGAACGGACGGTTTCATCTTCATAATTGAGAATAAGATAATCGTTGCTGTCCTGCTGTCGGAAGGTCATGCTTTTGATCCTGGCATACTCCGCCATTGATTTGTGCCGGTCCAGATGATCGGGAGTAAGGTTCAATATCCCGGCAATATGAGGTTTGAAGGTATCAACGGTCTCCAACTGAAAACTGGAGACCTCTACCACTAGTTCGCCCGACGGCATATCATCGACCAAACTGCACAATGCGGTCCCGATGTTTCCCCCTGCCGCCGATTTTCTGCCATCCTGCTCCAGGATGAAATGGAGCAAAGCGGTGGTGGTGGTTTTGCCGTTGGTCCCGGTGATGGCATATACCTCAACCTCACGCGACTTAAGTTGGAAAGCCAGCTCCAGCTCACCTATTATGGGTATGCCAACCGACCGGGCCTGCTGGACAATTTCAGTATCCATCGGGACCCCTGGACTTACCACGATCAAATCCCAGTTCTGCTTGCCCAAAGGCGGAAATCCACCGGAATACACGGGTATATCTAATCTTTCCAGTTGCTCCGCCTCGGTTTGAATCATAGTCCGTTCCTTGGCGTCGTAAGCCCCCAGGATCGCCCCGCGTCTGTGTAAAGCCGCGGCCGCAGCCAGGCCGCTGCGGGCTACGCCGACAATCAAAATCCTTTTTCCTGTAAACGACATCGTTTTTCCCCTATCCTATATTCCTAAATCCCAATAGGCCTACCGTTACAAATGCTGCCGATAAGATATAAAACAGATGTACCACCCTGGGCTCTGGCATGCCTTTCAATTCGAAATGGTGGTGCAAAGGCGCCATTAGAAAGACCCGCCGCCGGGTGGCCTGAAAAGATATTACCTGGATGATCACGCTCAAAGTCTCGATCACATATACACCAGCCAGAATAATCAGCGCGATCTCACTGCGAGTCATAGCCGCAACCGCTGCTACCCCGGCGCCTAAGGCCATTGAACCGGTGTCGCCCATAAATACCCGCGCCGGGTGACGGTTGAAAAGCAAGAATCCCAGGCAGGCTCCGGCCAGCGCGCCACAATAAATCAAGAGATTGCCATGATTGGACATTATGCAGATAGATCCCAACCCCAGGACAATGAAAAATGTGACCCCGGTCGCCAGACCATCTAGTCCGTCGGTCAAGTTGGCGCCATTGGCAGATGATATGAGCACTAATACCACAAATGGGAGGTATAACCAGCCTATATCCAGTACTATTCCCGCAAACGGGATCACTATTTCCGTACCCCGTCCCAATACGAACATCAACAGCAGGCCGAATATGATACTGATCAGAATCTGCAGGCCCAGCTTTTCACGAGCCCTCAGCCCCAATGATCTTTTCAGCACTACTTTAATGTAGTCATCCCAAAAACCGATACCGCCAAAGCATAAGGTTATAAGCACTGCCGTGAGGACTTCGCGGCTGCTGCCCGCGAAGAGAAAGCTGGCCACCATTACCGCGGTAATGATAATTATCCCCCCCATGGTAGGGGTACCTGCCTTGACATAGTGATTGCGGGGTCCCTCTTCCCTGATGCTCTGTCCCACTTTCAAGCGTCTGAGAAAGGGGATCATGAAAGGGCCCATCGCCAGGGAAATGGCGATGGCCACAATAGCGGCCCAACCCGCATTGATTATGTAGTCGTGCATCTATTGCCTCCGAATCAGGCAGGGATCAGCCATCCCTGTAATATTTCTTCCAGGCGCATGCCGCGTGAACCCTTGAATAAAACCACATCGCGCCGACTCACGTTTTCTCGCAGCCATTCCAGGGCTTCATCCCGCCCGCTAAAGCTCACCACTCGTTCCGGGGGGAGCCCGGCCTCAATGGCGCCCTGAGCAATATATGCAGCCCGCTCCCCAAGGGTTACCACCAAATCCATATTTAGCTGGGCGGCCCGGCGCCCTACCAACAAATGGCCTTCCCTCTCAAAATCTCCCAGTTCCAGCATATCCCCCAGTGTTGCCACTGCACGACGCCCCCCGCTAATATCCCGGCAGACCTCGATGGCTGTGGTCATAGATACCGGATTGGCATTGTAGGTATCGTTGATGAACGCCCCGCCTTCAGGCAAATCGACAATATTGAGCCGGTTTTCGGCGGTCTGGCAGGAATTCAGGCCCTCAGCGATGATGGCCGGACTGACCCCCAGCAAAAAGGCACACCCGACCGCGGCGGCCAGATTGGGAGCCAATTGCGGGGCTGGCAGGGGGAAACAAAAATCATGGTTCTGTCCCCATAAACTGAGTGCCACCTTGATACCCGACCCCGATTTATCGACCTGGATTATGCGTATGTCACAACCATCATTATAACCAAAGGTGTGCTTGATACAGGAATATTTCTCAGCAGCGGCCAGCAGATAATGATTATCGCCGTTTATCAATACAAATTTATCCGGAGCTACGAATTCCAGCACTTCACACTTGGCTGCGGCTATGTTCTCCAGGCGCCCCATGGTCTCTAAATGCACAGCTTCCACATTGGTTATGATAGCGTGAGTGGGTTTTAGAATAGCAGACAGACGGGCAATCTCTCCGCTGGCCCGCATGGCCAGTTCTACTACCGCAGCCTGATGGCCCGCATTCAGGCTTAGCAGGGTCAGGGGCAAACCGATTTCGTTATTGAAGTTGCCCGGGGTTTTCAGGGTGTTATAGATTGGCGCCAGGCAGGCGGCCAGCATGTCTTTGGTGGTAGTCTTCCCTACGCTGCCGGTGACAGCCACAATGGGAATGTCAAACCGGAGCCGGACATCAGCAGCCAGACCTTGCAGGGCTTCTAACGTATCATGGACTGCTATCACGGCGGTGCTCCCATATGATGATATTTGGTCGAATTTGGAGACGACCACTGCGGCAGCGCCATTTTCAATCAGCTTATTGACGAAATCATGGCCATCAAAGTTTTCGCCTTCAAGCGCAAAAAACACCTGTCCCGGGGCATAACGGCGGGAATCAGTGCTGATACCTTCCACCCAGGCGTTCATGTTACCGGATAACAGGGTACCTCGGACGCTTTCCAGGATAAATTTCAGGCTTAACCGCATTCATTCATTTTCCCTTTCAGAAATTCGGCCGCTATCAGACGGTCATCGAAATCAAGCACCTGGTCCTTGACCAGCTGGTAAGTTTCATGCCCTTTGCCGGCAATGATAACCAGATCTCCCTTCTTGGCCAGGCAGATGGCTTGATGAATGGCTTCGCGGCGATCAATAATCTTGGCGTAATGGGAGTTCTCCACTTCCTCCAGGCCGGGAATGATATCATCGATAATGGCTTCCGGCTCCTCACTGCGCGGATTATCCGAGGTAACGATACAAAAATCGCTGTATTGGGCGGCTATCCTGCCCATCTGCGGCCGTTTGGTTCGGTCGCGGTCACCACCACAGCCAAACACGGTTATCAGACGTTTCTGAAGTATCTCCCGGGCTGTCTTGAGTATGTTTTCCAGGCCATCCGGGGTATGGGCATAGTCTACAATAACCGTAAAATCCTGACCACAGTCAACCTGTTCAAAGCGCCCGGCAACTCCGGTGACTTTCTCCAGAGCAGCGGCAATCACATCCCGGCCTATACCCTCTTTCAAGGCGAAGGCAATGGCAGCTAAAGCGTTGTATATGCTGAACCGGCCAATCAGCTTCATATCGATGTCAAACCGGTCCCCCTGGTATAGTACCGAAAAATGACTGCCTTTTAAACTGAACCTTATATCGACTGCTTGGACCATGGCCTCCTGGTCGATGCCATAAGTAATCCAGTCTCCGGTGCTGGCCCGGATAAAATCGCTGGCAGCGGGATCATCGGCGTTGATCACCGCGAAATGTCCCAGGCCGGATTCAAGCTTGCTAAACAGCTTCATTTTGGATTTCTGGTAGCTCTCCATGCTGCCGTGATAATCAAGATGATCCTGGGTCAAATTGGTGAAAACCGCGCAGTAAAACTGCAGCTGATCCACCCGGCCCAAATCCAAGGCATGGGAGGAAACCTCCATTACCACGTATTGACCGGATTCGCGCCGCACCAAATCCAGAAATTCCTCGATGTCTACCGATTCAGGGGTGGTATTGCTCAATATCTTTTCATAATCTCCCAGACGTGAATATAGGGTTCCCATTATTCCTGCTTTGCAGCCCCACTCCTCCAGAATGACTTTAATCAGGTGGGTGGTGGTGGTTTTACCGTTGGTCCCGGTTACTCCTATCAGTTTGAAATGACGGGATGGTTGGCCGTAGTAATTGGCGGCCGCTGCCGACATCGCCCCGCGGCTGTCGCCCACCTGTACGACCGCCATACCGGGGGGAGCATCGACTTGCTTTTCGACCAGCAAGGCCACCGCGCCACGGCCGGCCGCCTGTTCAATATAGTCATGGCCATCCGTCTTTAATCCCCGAATGCAAATAAATAGATCACCCGGTCTGGTCTTCCTGGAATCAAAACTGATTCCTTCAATCTCCTGGTCCAAGGATCCGCTCAATAAATGATAATCCAATCCTTGGAGCACCTTTTCCAACTTCAAGGCCACGCCCCCCTCTCATTTCAATTGGCTGCTGTCAATAACTCACTCCAGGGGTTCGAACTTTACCTTTATGGTCGAGCCGCTGGTTACCACTTTGCCCGCCGCCGGGGATTGATCACTGGATAAACCATGACCTTCCGGAACCAGGTGCAGCCCCAAATCTGACAGGATCCGGGCTACCTCCTTCATGGATTTGCCGCTCAGGTCAGGGACGGTGATCTCACCGCCGGCACCATTTTTATCATATGGCGACATGCTTATTATTACCTGCGAACCCCTGGTTAATTTACTCCCCGCGCGGGGCGTTTGCTGCCAGACAATATTACCCTCGCCAACCACCTTGGCTGCCAACCCCCGACCCGCTATCAATGATTTGGCCTCCGCCAAAGGAAGATTGACAACATTTGGGGTTATTACCTGTTCATCCTGCTGGGCAGCTATCTTGCCGTCAGCGGTCCGCAGCGGCACGCCAAGGTAACGCAGCGAATCGCTGATGATCTCCCGGGCCGCCGGGGCAGCCACCCATCCGCCATAATACGGATATCCCTGGGGTGCATCAACTACTACCATAACCACCAACCGGGGGTCATCTGAAGGGGCCAATCCAATGAAGGATGCCACATATTCGTTGGCCAGGTAGCCCCCGCCGGGAGCGATTTTTTGAGCAGTACCGGTTTTGCCTCCCACGTGATAGCCTTCAATATAGGCATTACGACCGGTACCGTTGGTCACCTCTCCTTCGAGAATGGCACACAACTCCTTGGCGGTAGATTCGGATATGACTTGGCGGACTACCTCCAGCTCAAGGGTCTTTATCACATTACCATCAGCGTCCAGAACCTGTTTCAACAGATGTGGTTTCATGAGTTTACCACCATTGGCGACTGCCGCTACAGCGTTAGTCAACTGTATGGCAGTCACGGCGTTGGCCTGCCCCATAGCCATGGTGGCCAGGTCGATCTGTTTGGCATTGGCCTGGTTGACCAGTATC
>CAZOMS010000085.1:0-9029 GCA_964580805.1 uncultured Syntrophomonas sp.
GGCTGGATGATAAAAACGAACCTGGAGTGGCTTTACCGCTTGCTGGCTGAACCGAGCCGATGGCGCCGCCAGTTGGCATTACCCAAATTCGTGCTGCTTATATACAAAAGCAAAAATGGTACTAAAACATAATTGATAACCGGTAAAAACCGTTCTGCATGTAGTTCGGAGCAACTAACTCCTGCACCTGCCTTAGGCAGGTGTTTTTTTTTATTGAGATGGATTATAGGATCCCAGCCAGTGTCATAATAGAAGCAGGCATAGTTATTGCATCTAAGGCCATGGTGAGATATTATGAAGGTCAACAATAGTCAAACAGGGTAACCGTTATGAAGAAGAATATTTCTGAATCTATAGCTCAATATATCAGAACGTTGATAGGCCGCAGTGCCGGGCAAGCTATCGAGATACAGCGGGCTGAGTTGGCCCGGACGTTTAATTGCGCACCCTCACAAGTCAATTATGTGATTAGCACCCGTTTCCGGGAAGCAGATGGCTATATAATCGAAAGTCGGCGCGGCGGCCAGGGTTATATACGCATAACCCGTTTTCATCCCGCCGAGATAGGATTTTCATATGGGGCGTTGCGCGAATACATTGATAGACTGGAGCGGGATGGTATCCTGACCCCCAGGGAGTCTGAGATGTTAAGATACATTTCCCGATGGGGGATAATGGAACTGCCTCCCCAGCAGATTACGAATTTCCTCCACAGTATCACCAAGGCTTTGGAACAGATTCTGGATTGAAACGCGAGCACCCATCTGATCAAAACAGGAGGCTTTAATATGTTATGTGAAGAATGCCAAGAAAGGGCTGCTGCGGTACATTTAACTCAGGTATTCAACGGTGAGAAGGTCGAGAGCCATTTGTGTGAGCAATGCGCCTACAACAAGAGCAGTCTCCTGTTTGATGTCAACAACCAGTTTTCCCTGCCCAATTTTCTGGGCGGCATGTTCAGCTCTATATATAAACAGGAAAATGTACCCGACACCAGGATCCAGTGTCCCCAATGCGGGATGACTATCTTGGATATAAAACGGTTGGGGAAACTCGGCTGCAGTGAGTGTTATCGTGTTTATGCGCAGGAGATGGATGCTTCCCTGCGCCGCATCCATGGTAACAGCAGGCATTCAGGCAAGATACCGGTGCGGGGTGGACATAAGGTAGTTATTAAAAAACAGATTGAATCATTGAAAGACCAGATCCAAGCGGCGGTTAGAGAAGAAAAATATGAATTGGCAGCCCAGATACGGGATCAGGTTATCGATTTGGAGAAAAAGATCTCATAAGGAGGTTTGCCGATATGAGCCTGGGCGACTTGTTGGGCGGTAACAGCGTTTATTGGATGAATATGCCGGCAGACGGCCGGGATATCGCGATTTCCTGCCGGGTTCGCCTGGCTCGCAATATATCCGGTATACCTTTCCCCCACCTTTTGGATACAGCCAAAGGCATGGAGATCATGGAGCAGGTGAAAGCCGCTCATATGGGAACGGATGGATTGATTCTGAGGTTCATGCACTTGTTCACCTTCGACCAACTGGATATTCTGGACAGACAGACATTGACCGAGAAACATCTCTGCAGCCCCGAGCATATTGCCTCGGGGGAAGGTCATCGCGGCATAATGCTGAATGGAGACGGATCGTTGGCGGTTATGATCAATGAAGAAGATCACCTCCGCATTCAATGCCTGTTGCCTGGGTTGGCTCTAAAGGAATGTCATGATTTGGCTCAACAGTTGGATGATGAATTGGAACAGACACTGGACTATGCATTCGACGAGACCAGAGGGTATCTGACTGCCTGTCCAACCAATGTGGGGACCGGCATGCGGGCCTCGGTGATGCTGCATTTGCCGGCGGCGCAGATGACTGGTACGATCAATCAACTGCTGCAGAATGTAAGTCAACTGGGTTTGGCGGTTCGAGGCCTGTATGGCGAGGGGAGCGAACCGGTGGGAAACTTTTATCAGATATCCAATCAAATCACTTTAGGGCAGACCGAGGAAGATATATATAATTACCTGCAGACAATCGTTGAGCAAATAGTGGAACAGGAAAGCCTGCTCAGAGAGAGGCTGATGGCAGAAATGCCCTACCAATTGGAAGATAAAATCGGGAGGGCTTACGGCATTTTAAGTAATGCCCGTCTGATCGGTTCTGACGAGGCCATGCGAATGCTTTCCCTAGTAAGATTGGGAATCGATTTGGACATTATCAAGGGAATCAGTATTTTTGCCTTAAATCAATTAATGGTGGTCATCCGGCCCGCCCACCTGCAGAAGATAGGAGGGCATCCGATGGAGGCCCTGCAGCGCGACGTCTTAAGAGCAGAGGTAATCAAGCAGAAACTAACACGTAAGGAGGCAGATTAGATGTTTAGAAAGTTTACCCAACGTGCCCGCAATACCGTCATTCATGCCCAGGAAGAAGCAAGGGAAATGGGCCATCCAGCTATCGGTACCGAACACATCTTGCTGGGTCTGCTGCGAGAGGGCGAAGGAGTAGGCGCCCGAGCGTTGATAAACCTGGGCATTGATCTGGCCAATGTACGTGAAGAAGTGAAACGATTCATCGGCCGGGAGGAGAACGCCGCAGAAGGCCCGGCGGGCGACTTACCAATAACCCCCAGGGTAAAAAAGGTGTTTAATCTGTCTTTCGACGAGGCGCGTCTGCAGGGTGTCAATTATGTTGGGACAGAGCATATCCTCCTGGCACTCCTGCGGGAAGAAGAGGGGCTGGCCAGCCAGGTGCTTTTATCAATGGGAGTGAAATTGGACGCCTTGCGGCAACAGGTTATGTTATTGCTGGGCGGCGACGCCTCAGGCACGGGATCTTCCGAATCCACATCTGACTCTCCCGGGAGCCAGGCACCGTTCAACCAAAAGAGCCGCAAGCCTCGCAGCAAGACACCTACTCTGGACGCCTACAGCCGGGATCTAACCAAAGAGGCTGGGGAAGGCCGCCTTGATCCGGTCATCGGCCGGGAAAAGGAAATTGATCGGGTAGTGCAGATATTATCACGCCGCACCAAGAACAATCCGGTCCTGATAGGAGATCCAGGGGTGGGCAAAACAGCGATAGTGGAGGGATTAGCCCAGATAATATTTGAAAACAAGGTTCCCGAGACCCTGAGCCATAAGCGCGTGATTTCCCTGGATTTATCCTCCATGATCGCAGGGACCAAATACCGAGGTGAATTTGAGGATCGGCTGACCAAGATAGTTAATGAGATAAAAAATGCCGGAGACGTAGTCATTTTTATAGACGAGCTGCATACCCTGGTTGGAGCAGGTGCAGCCGAAGGTGCCATCGATGCCGCCAACATTTTGAAACCCTCTCTGGCGCGGGGGGAATTTCAGTGTGTAGGGGCTACCACCCTGAATGAGTATAGGAAGTATATGGAGAAGGATGCTGCCTTGGAGAGAAGGTTTCAACCTATCCAGGTCGATGAGCCCACTATCGAGGAGAGCATTGAGATCCTGAGAGGATTGCGCGACCGTTATGAAGCCCATCACATGGTTAAAATCAACGATCAGGCGTTGGAGAGTGCGGTTCGGCTGTCAGCCCGTTATATAACCGATCGCTTCCTGCCCGACAAGGCTATTGACCTCATTGATGAGGCGGGTTCCCGGGTTCGCCTGGCCAACTATGTCCTGCCTGGTGATGTGAAGGAATTGGAAGCCAAATTGGTCGAGATCGTCAATGAAAAGGAAGAGGCCATCAATGCCCAGGAATACGAAAAGGCTGCCCAATTAAGGGATCAGGAACAGACTCTAAAGGATACCATCGAGACGCAACGCCGGGAGTGGATGAGCAAGCGCAGCACCCAGGCAGGTATAGTGGGGGAAGAGGAGATAGCGGAAATCATTTCGCAATGGACAGGGATAACGGTAAGCAAGATAGCACTCGAAGAAGGAGAACGGCTGCTTCGTCTGGAAGAAGTGCTGCACAATCGGGTTGTGGGGCAGGATGAGGCGGTCGAGGCGGTGGCCAAGGCAGTGCGCCGGGCCCGGGCTGGATTGAAAAATCCCCACCGGCCGATAGGATCGTTTGTCTTCCTGGGGCCCACCGGGGTAGGCAAGACGGAGCTGGCTCGGGCCTTGGCGGAAGCCATGTTTGCCAATGAAGAATCGGTGATCCGGTTGGATATGTCGGAATATATGGAAAAACATGCGGTTGCGCGGATGATCGGCTCACCTCCCGGTTATGTAGGTTACGATGAAGGCGGACAATTGACGGAAAAGGTAAGGCGGAAACCATATTCAGTTATCCTGCTGGATGAGATAGAAAAGGCCCATCCAGATGTATATAACATTCTCCTCCAGGTTCTGGAAGATGGGAGGCTGACGGATGGCCAGGGACGGACGGTTGATTTCCGCAATACCATCATCATTATGACTTCCAATGTGGGGGCCGAGAGCTTGTTCAAAAACCTGACCCTCGGATTCCAGCGGGCAGCGGATGAGGCAGACAATTACGAGAAGATGAAAGACCGGGTGATGGAGCAGATGAAGCATACTTTCCGACCCGAGTTTCTTAACCGAATAGATGAGATCATCGTTTTCCACAGTCTCACCGATGCAGAAATGGAGAAGATAATCGATCTTCTGCTCCAGGAGTTGTCCCAGCGTATTAAGGAAAACGGTTTCGGCATGGAAATAACCACAGCCGCCAAACAATTGATCATGAAGGAAGGTTACGATCCGAATTTCGGTGCTCGTCCTCTAAAGAGAGCTATTCAGAAAATGGTGGAAGACGCTCTGTCGGAAGAGATCCTCAAGAAGACGGTTCAGCCTGGGGATACAATTCTGGTAGATGCCGAGAACGGCAAGATTGTAGTCAGGCAGCAGGAATTACCGGTTGCTTGAAAAGCCTCGCCGGCTGAGTAAAAAAGCTTAATTATTAATTGTCTTTGTGAGGGAAAACTATGGCTAAAAACAATTCCAGGTTCATCTGCGGCGAGTGTGGATATGAATCTCTCAAATGGGTGGGCAGATGCCCGGGATGTGGGAAATGGAACAGCTTGACCGAGGAAACCCTATCAGCCCGGCAATCACCCCGCGCCAAGGATAGAGCGACAGCCAGCCCTACTGCCCTAACCGAGATCTCTCAGGTGCAGATGCATCGTTTCCGCAGTGGAATCGGTGAATTCGACCGGGTTTTGGGCGGAGGAATGGTCCCCGGATCCATCGTTTTGTTGGGGGGAGATCCGGGGATTGGCAAATCGACGCTTCTCCTGCAGGTGGCCGACCAGATTGGACGGCAGGGCAGAAAGGTGCTGTATCTGTCAGGGGAAGAGTCAGCCGGACAAATCAAACTCCGGGCGAGCCGATTGGAAATAGAGAACTCCGCTATATATTTTTTGAATGACCAGAATATTGACAATCTCGGCACCTATCTGGCCGAGCTGCCCACTGATCTGGTTATTATAGATTCTATCCAAACCGTTTATTCGGATAACGTGTCCTCTATCCCCGGGAGTGTTTCGCAATTGCGTGAGTGTACTGCCAAGATCACCGATATGGCCAAGAAAAGCGAGCGGGTCTTTTTTGTGGTCGGCCATGTGACAAAGGACGGCGCCTTGGCAGGGCCTAAAGTCCTGGAGCATATGGTGGATGTGGTGATATATTTTGAGGGAGAAAAGCATTTTCCCTTCCGGTTGCTGCGAGGCGTGAAAAACCGCTTTGGCGCCACGGATGAGATTGGATTGCTGGAAATGAGCGGATTGGGGCTTCGTGAGGTAGCGGATCCCTCTTCGGTATTTCTCAGCTGCAAAGACCCTACAGTCAGTGGCAGTGCTGTGGTAGCTGCTTTTGAAGGGAGCCGCCCCCTGCTCATTGAGATACAAGCCTTGGTAGTGTCGGGTAATCCCGGCTATCCGCGGCGGATGGCCTCGGGAATAGATCAGAATCGATTAGCCCTGATCATTGCGGTTCTGGAAAAAAGGCGGGGGATAAACCTATCGACATGCGATGTCTACCTCAAGATAACTGGAGGAGTATTTCTGCGTGATCCCGCCATAGACCTGGGAATTGCAGCCGCTATCCTATCCAGTCACCGGGAGCGGCCGCTGCCCCTGGATATGGTTTATTTGGGGGAATTGGCTCTCTCCGGTGAGATACGGGCCGTGCCGTTCCTGGATGCCCGCCTTAAGGAAATTGAAAGGCTGGGCTATAAAAGGGTAGCCGTTCCGGCGGGAGGCAAGTATGATGAAGCTGGTTTAAGACCGCTGGTGATAACAGAAGTAAAGAATCTGGACGATTTTATTCAATTGGTTATGGAGGGCTGATGGTGGTAGAAGATATTTTCAGGGTGCGATTCCGCAGATCCCTGCAGATGCTGGCGCCAGGGACTGATTTTCGCCAGGGCATCGAGAACGTTATCCAGGCCAAGACCGGGGCCCTTATTGTGGTGGGGGACTCACCTGAGGTCATGCAGATGGCCAGCGGCGGATTCCACATTGATTGCGAGTTCACTCCGGCCCGCCTGTACGAGTTGGCAAAAATGGACGGCGCTATTATTACCAACCATGATGCCAGCCGAATACTAAGGGTCAACGCTCAGTTGGATCCCAATCCCAATCTTCCCTCCCAAGAAACCGGTATTCGCCACCGCACCGCGGAGAGAGTAGCCATCCAGACCGGGGAACTGGTAGTGGCTATATCCCAACGCCGCCAAGTGGTGACCCTATTCCAAGGGAATTCAAGTTTTAGGCTGCGAGATATCGCCACCATTTTGGTACAAGCCAACCAGGCGCTGCAAACCCTGGAAAAATACCGCAATGTTTTGAGTCGTGATTTGCAGCATCTCGGGGGACTGGAATTTGAAGAATTGGTCACCACCGGAGAGGTTTGCAGCGTGCTCCACCGTTGTATAAAAGTCTTGAATATCTCTGCTGAGATTGAGAATTACATAAGCGAATTAGGCAGCGAAGGTCGTCTGGTCAAGATGCAGTTGGAGGAGATGGTTGCCAATGTCCAGGAAGAAGCAACCTTAATCATTAAGGATTATTGCAACACTAAAGAGAAAACCCCGGCCGAGATTTTAAGCGGAGTGCGCCGAGCCTATGAAGATGATATATCCGATTCCCTATTCTTAATGAAGAGTCTGGGCCTGGGTACAACCAGTGCCCATCTCGAGCAACAAACCGCCCCGCACGGGTACCGCATGCTAAACAAGATCCCGCGCATTCCCCCGGCCATAATAGAAAATCTGGTGGACCGCTTCAAGATCCTAAGCCGGATCCTACGGGCTACAATGGAGGAACTTGATGCAGTGGAGGGGATAGGCGAGGTTCGGGCCCGGTCCATCAAAAACGGCCTGATGAGAATGCGGGAACAGTTTCTATTGGAGTATATGGTTTAACCAACCCTGATGGAGATGTCACCAATGGGCTTCATATTTTAAACTGGGCTGCGGTGGTCAAGATGAATCGGCGTCGATAAGTGTTGCTGCCCCGACCCGGCAAATAAAAAAACCGCCCCGGGCGGTTTAAAAAGACCAGATGAATATCAGGTCATATTAAAATAGCCCAGTGCATGGGCTTTTTTATTTTCCTTGATAAACACGTCATAGAGATTTATATCCAGGATATTACACAGAGCAGCGGTATAGAACAGCAGTTTGCCCATTTCGCACATGATCACTTCATTGCATTTGGGGCACAAGTCCCCGCGCAGATGGCTGTCCAAACAGGCCCTCAACTCGGCCACGGACTCCAAGTGCTCTGGTATATCCACTTTTTTGGCTTCAATACAAACACATCCGCAATCAGTCACGGCTTTGATTACCGATCGATTTACCCGGCTATTGGATTCGGACAGCTTACTGAGAACATCGATTAGACTATGGTGTCTTATTAGGAGGTCTCCGACTGTATTTTGAAACTCGTCACATATCAGGTCTTTCATAAAACGCTTACTCCCTCCCGTGTCTACGCCATTCAGCTAAAGATAATTATAGTCTTAGCCCAAATGCCTTGTCAATTATGCCAGCGTTTCGTTTGCTAACATATTGCGGCATTTTCCGAGGGGTAAGCATACAGAACTTAATGGTCCAACTACCATAATTTTTCTGCTGCAGTATAATAATTGCCATTTTCTAGAATGATATTATCAGGAGGTGATTTCTGCATGAAGAATAGATTCATTTCATGGCAGTTGATACTAATCGGAATTCTGGCAGGTTTATGGGGTAGTCATTCGTTGATGATGTATTGGGATTTGGGAGTTGTCTGGCAGATTGGGGCCGGAGTGCTTATCGGTGTGCTGTTCTATCTTTCCGGGAAGCTGGTCTTGGATTTGTTGGCGCGAGGCACGGCAATTCTTAACCGCTGGCTGGATAATACCTCTATCGAGGTGTTGTTGTGCGGCAGTGCAGGATTGATCATTGGAGCCCTGGTGGGATTACTAACCGCTTACCCTCTTTCCGTAATACGCGGTGCAGGCAATTATTTAACCATTATCACCTTTGTTTTATGCGGTTACTTGGGAATGAAGATCGGCAGCCGGAGGGCTGCGGATGTTTGGAAAATGTTGCCCCGGCAGCTGACCGGGCCGGACCGCGGCGCAGAAAAACATGACTATTTAAACAAAGTATTGGATACCAGCGCCATCATCGATGGACGTATCTATGATGTATGCCAAAGTAAGTTCCTGGAAGGAACGTTGATGGTGCCGGTGTTTGTTATTGAAGAACTGCAGCATATTGCGGACTCATCTGATAATCTGCGCCGCAGCAAAGGGCGTCGTGGCCTTGACCTTCTATCTAAGATGCAGAAGGATCCCGCCATCAATATTCGTATTATCGACATTGAAGTCAGTGAAGAGAAAGAAGTAGACATGAAACTGGTGAGGTTATGCAAGAGGCTGCATGCCAGTATTATAACCAACGACTTTAATCTCAACAAAGTCGCAGAATTACACGGTATCAAGGTATTGAACATAAACGAGCTGACCAATGCGGTGAAGGTTGTTGTCTATCCCGGTGAAACCATGTATATTAATATATTAAAGGAAGGCA
>CAZOMS010000086.1:0-8977 GCA_964580805.1 uncultured Syntrophomonas sp.
TCCCCGGCTCAGGCATGGGGATGGCTTGAAAACTAGTATATATTTTATTGCAACTGTATGGTGATGACAAGCAGGAAACTTGCATACATCGACTGGTTTCGTCAGGCTCTAATCCAGCAGGGCCAGGAATTCATCCTCGCTCAATATCTTCACACCCAACTGCCGGGCCTTGTCATATTTGCTGCCCGGTTCGGAGCCCACCACCAGGTAGTCGGTGATCTTGCTCACGCTGGAACTGGTCTTGCCCCCCAGGGCCACGATCATTTCGCCGGCCTGGCTGCGGCTCAGCGCTTCCAGGGTGCCGGTCAGGACAAAGGTCTGTCCGGCCAGGCGTCCCCCGCCCGCTGCGCTTTCCGGTTCCTGCAGGTTGAGACCCGCGGCCGCCAGCCTCTCCAACATGGCCAGGTTATGGGACTCGTGAAAGAAACTGACCAGGCTTTCCGCCATTTTCGGTCCTATTTCGGGTATCTGGACCAGTTCAGCGGCGGTGATGGTTTTAAATTGCTCTATATCCCTGATCACCGTGGTCAAGGTGCGGGCCGTCTTCAGGCCGATATGCCTTATCCCCAGGGCGGTTATCAACCGGTGCAGGGGGCGGCTCTTGCTGGTCTCGATGGCCTTTATCAGGTTGGCCGCCGATTTGGCCCCCATGCGCTCCAACCCGGCGATGGTGTCCGGGTTCAAGTCATAGAGATCGGCGATGTTGGCTACCAATCCGTGGGCCACCAGCTGCTCTATCAGGGCCGGACCCATCCCGTCAATATCCATTGCATCGCGGGAAGCGAAGAACACCAGGCTCTCAATCAAGCGGGCCGGGCAGTTCAGGTTCTCGCAGCGCCAGGCCACCTCGCCCTCCGGTCTGATCGCCCGGCTGCCGCAGCTGGGGCATTGAACGGGGGGAAGGATCACCGCTTCGTCGCCGGTGCGCTTCTCCACTATCGGCCGGATCACTTCCGGGATGATGTCGCCGGCCTTGTGGACCAGCACCGTATCACCGATGCGGATGTCTTTATCCCTCACCAAATCGAAATTGTGCAGGCTGGCCCGGCTGACCGTGGTGCCGGCCAGGGAGACCGGTTCCAGCAGGGCGGTGGGAGCGATGATACCGGTCCGGCCCACATTGAGTTCACACCCTTTGACAATGGTCTCCTTTTCCTCGGCCAGGAACTTATAGGCGATAGCCCAGCGCGGACTCTTGGCGGTCTGGCCCAGCTCCTGGCGGGGACCGAACGGATTGAGCTTGACTACTGCTCCATCTATCTCGTAGGGCAGGCTGTGGCGCTCCTCTTCATATTGCCGGCAATAATCAAAAACCTCGTCGATACTGTTGCAGAGACGATAGGCGGGATTGACCGGAATGCTCTGCTCCTGCAGGAAGGCCAGGGCTTGCTCTTGGGTCTCAATGTTATCTCCTTCGATATGGGTTATGTCATATATGTAGGCGGACAAAGCCCGGTTAGCGGTTATTTTGGGGTCCAATTGACGCAGGGACCCGGCGGCAGCGTTGCGGGGATTGGCAAAAATCCTCTCTCCCCTCTCCTCCCGTTCCCGGTTCAACCGCACGAATTCGCTCTTGGGCATGAATATCTCGCCCCGCACTTCCAGACGGGCCACTGGGGAGCGCAGCTGCAGGGGAATGGACTTGATGGTGCGCACGTTGAGGGTGACGTCCTCGCCCAACAGTCCATCCCCGCGGGTGGCGGCGCTGAGCAGCATCCCGCTGTCATAGACCAGGGCTATGGAGACCCCGTCAATCTTAAGTTCAGCCATGTAGGAAGGGACCACCGCTTTGCTGATGCGCCGGTCGAAGCCTTGCAGATCAGCCAGCGAAAAAGCGTTGTCCAAACTCAGCAAAGGGGCGCGATGCACGACGGTGGACAAACCAACCCGGGCTTCCCCGCCGACTCGCTGCGAGGGGGAATCAGGGGTGATCAGCTCCGGGTACAAATCCTCCAAATGCAGCAGTTCCCGCATCAGTTTATCGAACTCGGGGTCGCTTATCAGGGGCTCATCCAGTACGTAGTATTGGTATTCATGTTTGCGGATAACCTCCCGCAGTTCTTCCAGGCGAGCCTTTACATCGCTCAAACGCCAGCCTCCTAACGCGATCTCGGAAGCATGGGGACGGGCCAAGACCACTACTTAAGTCTAAATTTCTGATATGCGGCATGCATACATATACTGGCTTCCACGCTATCGCTTAACGTCCGCCAGTGTATTATGCATACCCTAAAGCAATCTTTACATTTTCAGTGATATCGGACGGACCTCTTGCTTCCTTTTCTATACTATCTTTTCCAAAGGAGCCATATCTAAACGCAGCATACGGGTGCCGGCCCTTTCAAAGTCGACCACCGCAATCTCGTCCTCGGTCAGTTTCAGCACCAGGCCAACTCCGAACTTCTTGTGGATGACGGTGTCGCCCTCAAACAGGGGGCCTCCCACCCTCTTCTTTTCCGGAGGAGCTTCCAGCAGGTCTTGGGGTATCTCCTGCAGGAACCGTGAGGGAGGATTGTTTCTCTCATATCCGTAGAGCAGGCGTGATACCGCGTTGGTAAGGTACAGGCGTTCCCGGGCCCTGGTGATGCCCACATAACAGAGCCGCCGTTCCTCTTCCATCTCCTCCGTTGACTCGACCCGGTAGGAAGGAAAAACCCCTTCCTCCATCCCAGTCATGAATACAGTCGGGAACTCCAGGCCCTTGGCCCCGTGGTAGGTCATCATCACTACCGTGTCTTTGTGATCGATCTCATCGGTATCCTGTACCAGGGCGATGCGGGCCAGGAAATCCTCCAGACCCTCCATTCCCTCGTTTTCGAATTCCACCGTCAGAGACCGCAATTCCAGCAGGTTGTCGATGCGGGCCTGGGCCTCGGCGCCAGTGGTCTTCTTCAGGTCATCTATATAGCCACTCATCTCCATCACCTGGTCCAGGATCTCCCGCACAGAAGCCCCGGACTCGTTGAGGCTGGCGAAATAGCTCATCATACCAAAAAAGTCGGTCAGCACTGATGCCATCTTTTTGCTGATGCCGTTGATCTCAGCTGCCCGGGGCAGTGTCTCCAGTACCGCCAATCCCT
Organism: uncultured Syntrophomonas sp.; assembly: GCA_964580805.1. GTDB lineage: Bacteria > Bacillota > Syntrophomonadia > Syntrophomonadales > Syntrophomonadaceae > PHAA01. Next base: position 3,081 of record CAZOMS010000086.1, read on the forward strand.
CCCGGACAGCGGCCTCCTCCAGTTTTTCAACCGTCTTCTCGCCGATCCCCCGCCGCGGGACGTTGATCACCCGGCGAAAACTGAGTCGGTCGTTTTTATTGCAAATCAATTTCAAATAGGCCACCATGTCCCGGATCTCTTTGCGCTCGTAGAACTTCCGGGCGCCGATGATGCGGTAGGGAATATATTTGCTCAGCAAGGCCTCCTCAATAATACGGGACTGGGCATGAGTGCGGTAGAAGATGGAACACTCCCCGTAGTGCCGGCCCTCCCGGTCGACCAAATCGGTGACGGCGTTGGCGATAAACTGGGCCTCCTGAAAACTGTCCCCGGCACAAAAGTAGATGATCTTGCCGCCCTCGGGATTGTCGGTATGGAGTTGCTTTTCCTCGCGGTCCCGGTTGTGGCAGATGACCGCGTTGGCAGCGGCGATGATGTGGCGGCTGGAACGGTAATTCTTCTCCAGCTTGACCAGGCGGGCATCGGGATAATCGTGCAGGAAACGCTTGACGTTGCCTGGATCCGCTCCCCGCCAGCTGTATATGGACTGGTCGGGATCCCCCACCACAAATAGGTTGCGGTGCCGGGCGGCCAGCAAATTGGCCAAATCGTACTGGGCTTTGTTGGTGTCCTGGTACTCGTCCACCATCACATAATGGAAACGTTCCTGGTACTTCTGCAGCACCTCCGGATACTCCCTGAACAAGCGAATGCACAGGATAATGAGGTCTTCAAAGTCCAGGGCATTATACTCCTTCAGGCGGGCATTATAAAGGCGGTGGACACGCAGATACTTGTCCCGCACCCAAGTAGGCCGCGGCAGTTCCTGATAATATTTTTCGGCCTTAACCATGCTGTTCTTGGCTTGTTTGATTATGTACATGACCTCGTCGGCTTTGGTCTCGTAATCGTTTTCTTCCTTGAGGATCTCTTTGACCAGGGACTTGCTCTCGCTCTCTCCCAGGATGGCAAAACTGCGGTCATAGCCCAGATGATGAATTTCCATGCGCAGGATTTTGTAACAGGCGGCATGGAAAGTCTGGATCCAGTGCCCACTGTAATCAGGAATGAGCCGGGCCACCCGGTCCCTCATTTCCTTGGCGGCCTTGTTGGTGAAGGTTATGGCCAGAATGGAATCAGGCCACACCCCGCTGTCGATCAGGCAGCCGATGCGGCTGGTCAAAACCCGGGTCTTGCCGCTGCCGGCTCCGGCCAGGACCATACAAGGCCCGTCAAAATGAAAGACCGCTTCCTGTTGACGGTCATTTAATCCAGTTGTTATATCCTGCATTTGCTTACCTGCTTTCTTGTACGAAGAACGCATTTGTCTTTTGCTGTCTGTTTTAATGATACCACAAAGAGGGGCCCGGATTTAAGGGTCGGAAGAGTTTGGCCGATTAAAGGGACAGTTGGAGACCACTGAAAAAGCCCCTGGTTCCGATATGAGGTATGCATCAATATATTGGTTTCCACGCAGTCGCTTAACGTCCGCCAATATGCAGTATGTATAAATATCCTGGTTTCCACGCAGTCGCTTAACGTTCGCCAACATGCGGTATGTATAAACATACTGGCTGCCACGCTGCCGCTTAAGGTCCGCCAATATGCGGTATGTATAAACATACTGGCTGCCACGCTGCCGCTTAAGGTCCGCCAATATGCGGTATGTATAAATATCCTGGCTGCCACGCTGCCGCTTAACGTCCGCCAAAAATATTTATACATACCTATAGTAATTCTTGACGTTTTCGGTGTTCTCGGACGGTTCGCTCGGCCGGCCTGTGGCCGAGCGTGCCTGATAAGGCAGCCTGAACGATCCAGGCAAAAGACAACCCGCCTCCAGATCTGCGGACGCGGGCTTGACGACTGGTGAACGTTGGTTGCAAGTTTTTCCAGGCCGACCCTTAGCGGCGGGATTTCAGTTCGGAAAAAATATTCTCCAGGGATACATCCTGTTCCACCAGCAGCACCAAGAGGTGGTACAAAAGGTCCGAAGCCTCGTAAACCAATTCCTCCCGGCTGCGGTTCTTGGCAGCAATGATCACCTCGGCGTTTTCCTCCCCTACCTTTTTCAAAATCTTGTCGATTCCCTTTTCAAACAGATAGGTGGTATAAGAACCGGCCGGCATCTTCAGGCGGCGGTCGCAAATGACATCGTAAAGTTCGTACAGTATGGCGGCACTGGCCTGGGGGTTGTACACCTGATCGGGATCGAACACAGCTGGCTCGATCTCTTCACCGGCCGCATTGCGGTAAAAGCAAGAATAATGACCGGTATGACAGGCGGCCCCGGTTTGCTCCACCTGGATCAGGAGGCAGTCTCCATCGCAGTCGTAGAAAATGTCCCGGACCTGCTGCACGTGTCCGGAGGTCTCGCCCTTCATCCACAACTGCTCCCGGCTGCGGGAATAAAACCAGGTGTGGCCGCTCTCGATGGTCTTGCCCAGCGATTCAGCATTCATGTAGGCCATCATCAAGACCCGGCCGCTCTGGCTGTCCTGGATGATAGCCGGCACCAGGCCCCGTTCGTCGAATTTGACTTGCTCGATCATAGTCTAATCGTTACTCCTTTTCCCGCCAGGTACTCTTTGGCCTGGCCGATCGTATATTCGCGGTAGTGAAAGATGGAAGCGCACAACACTGCATCGGCTCTGCCATCCGCACAAGCCGCATACAAATGCTCCAGCGTTCCCGCTCCCCCCGAGGCGATCACGGGTATGGAAGTGGCTGCCGCCACCGCTGCCGTTAAGGGGATATCGTAACCCTCCCTGGTGCCATCCTTATCCATGCTGGTCAGGAGTATTTCGCCTGCTCCCAGGCTCTGCGCCCGCTGGGCCCACTCCAACACGTCGATGCCGGTGGGGGTGCGGCCCCCGTGGATGTATACCTCCCAGCCCCCTCCGGGGCGGCGGCGGGCGTCGATGGCAATAATTATACACTGGCTGCCGAACTTCATAGCGCCTTCGGTTATCAGCTCTGGCTTCTGGACCGCGGCGGTATTGACCGAAACCTTGTCGGCGCCGGCGTTGAGGGTATCCCGGATGTCCTCGATGGTACGTATCCCGCCCCCCACTGAAAAGGGGATGAAAACCTCCCGGGCGGTATTGCGGACCACCTCCAGCATAGTCTGGCGTCCTTCCGAAGAAGCGGTGATATCCAGGAAGACCAGCTCATCCGCTCCCTCCTGGTCGTAAAAGGCGGCCTGTTCCACCGGGTCTCCGGCATCCCGCAGGTCCAGAAAATTGATCCCTTTGACAACCCGCCCGGCATGAACGTCCAGGCAGGGAATAATCCTTTTAGCCAGCATTTCCTTTACTCCCCGGTTTATCGGGCTGCCGCCAGAGCGTCAGCCAGGCTGATTTTACCCTCATAGAGGGCCTTGCCTACTATGGCTCCCACCAGTCCCAGCGGCTCCAGCTCTTTTAAGGCAGTGATATTTTCTCCGGTCGAAACTCCCCCGGAGGCGATTATGTTGAGTCCGCTGTGGCGTACCATATTTTCGATGGACGGCAGGTTGGGTCCCTGCAGCAGGCCGTCGCGAGCGATGTCGGTGTAAATGGCGGTCTTTACCCCCAAATTGCTCATGGTCCGCCCGAACTTGAAGGCGTCCAGGGCCGATTTCTCCACCCACCCTTCCATGGCCACCATCCCGTTATGGGCATCTATGCCCAGCAGAATTCTTTCGGGTCCGTATTCCTGCAGCAGTTCCTGCATAAAAAGCGGATTTTGGACCGCTCGGGTGCCGATAATCACCCGGCTGGCCCCCAATTCCAGCAGTCGCGTTACATCCGCCCGGGTCCGGAGACCCCCGCCCACCTGGAAGGGGATCTTGATTGCCCCGGCGATCTCGGTTATCGCTTGGAGGTTGCGGGGCTCTCCCTCGAAGGCCCCGTCCAGATCCACCACATGAAGATACCTAGCCCCTTGTTGTTCAAATGAGCGGGCCATCTCACCGGGGGAGTTGGAATAGACCGTCTTGTCCTCCCGGCGTCCCTGCACCAGGCGTACACACTGTCCTTCTTTAAGATCTATGGCCGGAAATATGATCATTGCTTCATCTCCCCGAAATTCTTCAATATTTGCAGACCCAGCCGGCTGGATTTCTCCGGATGGAATTGAGCCGCCATAATGGCCCCTTGCTCGATGGCGGATACGAAGTTCACCCCGTAATCGGTGCGGGCCGCCACCACCGTTTCATCCTCGGGCACTACATAATAGGAATGAACGAAATAAAAATAGCTGCCGGAAGGGATCCCCGCCAGCATGCAGCTGGAAGGCTCGACCTGGACGCTGTTCCAGCCTATTTGGGGAACCTTGTGATCAGCCGGCAGCCGGAAACGCCGTACCCGGCCGGGGATGATGTCCAAACCCTGGTGCAAGCCGTTTTCCTCGCTTTCAGTAAATAGCAGCTGCAGTCCCAGGCAGATCCCCAGCAGCGGAGTCTGCCGCTGCACCAGTTCATATATGGTTTGGTCGATGCCCCGGCGCCGGAGGTTTCCGATAGCGTCACCAAATGCCCCCACCCCGGGCAGCACTACTTTGTCAGCCCGGAGTAACTCTTCCGGGCGGGAGGTGATCATGGCGGGGAAGCCCACCTTGAGGAAGGCATTCTGGACGCTGGCCAGATTGCCCATCCCATAGTCGATTATCGCGATCAAACCGGGTTATGCCTCCTAAAGCCGGCCTTTAGAGGACCATACGACACCCTCCATATCAGGGTCGATAGCTATCGCCTCTTTGAAGGCCCGGGCAAATGCTTTGAACACAGCTTCTATGATATGGTGTGAATTTTCTCCCTTCAAGAGATCAACATGCATGGTAATTCCGGCATGGCTGACCACCGCCTGGAAAAATTCCTTGATATTTTCCGTACTCAACACCCCCAGCCGCTCGGCCGGCACCTGAACGTCGTAGACCAAATAAGGCCGATTGGACAGATCAATGACCACCCGGGCCAGGGCCTCATCCATGGGGATGATGGCTGAACCGTAACGGGTGATGCCTTTCTTTTCCCCCAGCGCCATTCTGATCGCTTCACCCAGGCAGATACCGATATCCTCGACGGTATGATGGTCATCCACCTCCATATCGCCGCGGGCCGCCAGCTTCAGGTCGCAGAGGCTGTGCACTGCAAACAGGGTCAGCATATGGCTCAGGAAGGTTATCTCGGTGTCAATTTGGTGCAGTCCACTGCCATCCAGGTTCAATTCCACAAAGACTTCGGTTTCGCGGGTCTTTCTTTTGATCTCACCAATTCTTCTTTCTTCCGCCATATCAACTCTCCTTCCTTACTTGCAGGCAATTGGCATGGGCAGTCAGGCCTTCGACCTGGGCCAGTTTGATTATATCATCGGCGTCCTCTTCCATCCCCGCCTGGGAATAATAAATGATGCTGGAAGCCTTCCTGAAGGTGTCTACCGTGACCGGAGAATAAAAACGGGCGGTTCCGCCGGTGGGCAGGATGTGGTTGGGTCCGGCGATATAATCCCCCACTGGTTCGGGAGTGTTGCGGCCCAGGAAAATAGCCCCGGCATTCTTGATCAGGCTGAGGATCTCAAATGGTTTATCGACCATCAGTTCCAGATGCTCGGGGGCAACCATATTGGCCACCGCGCAGGCTTCCTTAAGGCTGGCCACCTTGATCATAGCACCGTGTTCGGCCAGTGATTTCTCAATGATCTCCGGGCGGGAGAGGTGTTTTACCTGGCGCTCGATCTCCTTTTCTACCGCATCGATCAGCTCAAAGTCATCGGTGACCAGTATGCTGCGGGCCAGCACATCATGTTCGGCCTGGGACATCATGTCTGCGGCGACATAGACCGGATCAGCCTCGCGGTCGGCGACGATCAGGATCTCGCTGGGACCGGCCAGCATGTCGATATTGCAGTCGCCATAAA
>CAZOMS010000087.1:0-8897 GCA_964580805.1 uncultured Syntrophomonas sp.
ATTGTGCATGAGGATATCGCCGGTAGCCACCAGGTTGATAGTAGCGGCGTCGGCCAGAACCGTTTTCTGATCGGGTTCGGGGATGGAAAATATCATATAGCGGCCGGAGTACATACGGCTGCTGACCGTAGCCAGGGCGCCGTTCTTGACAAATATAATGCCCGCTCCCATTTGCTCTTTGTAGCTCCAGCCCCGGGATGCCATCATGTCGATCAGGGACTGCATACCATCAGAACTGCGAGCCAGGTATTTCTCGGTCTCACCCGGTACCGCGGCGATATTGGCTGAACCGGTTTCTAATTGCCAGGCTGCCGCAGCATGGGGCAGTAAATCGCCCTCCTGCTGGTAGAGGGGATAGAGCTTGAACCAGGCCAGGCCCAGCAGCAAGAGCAGAATTATGGACGCGGGTAGGAGCTTGCGCAAATGAGAGTCCCTCCTGACAATAGGCAGTATGATCGCGGTTTTTGTGAGTCCGGGCATTTAGCCTCTATTATTATAACTCATCCAGCTGACGGGGGAGAGTTTCCGCGATGACAAGAGGTGGAACCGCAAACAAGGGTTGGGAGAAGGGTGGGTTGCAGAAATGGTATGCTGGTCAAGTATGGCATCGCCACGGGATGGCGCCGCCAAGCATATGCGCCGGTCAGGGATTGGGCTTGCCCGCCCCTATAGGGATTGGATAAAATGAGTTATACCGGTTTTAAATACCGGTCAAATATATGGATGGAGGGAACAGTATGGCCAATCTTTACCGACTGGATAGAAATGATACGGTTCTGGTCATTGTTGACCTGCAGGAGAAACTGATGGCGGCCATGAAACACCGGGAGCAGGTTTACAGCAACACCCGCCTCTTGGCAGCGGCAGCTGACCACATGGGTATCCCGGTCATCGTCACCGAGCAATACCCCCGCGGCCTGGGACCTACTGTCGATGAGGTCAAGTCCGGCCTGGCCGAATATACGTGTATAGAGAAAATCAAGTTCTCGGCTTTCGATGACATGAAGGATGTAATAGCAGCCACTAACCGCAAGACCGTCCTCATGACCGGCAGCGAGACTCACGTTTGTGTGTTTCAGACCACCTGCGACCTGATAGAGGCCGGGTATACCGTACATGTGGTTAAAGATGCGGTCTGTTCGCGTTTCAAGAATAATTTCAAGAATGGCCTGGATTTGATGAAGGGGGCGGGAGCAGTCATCACCAATGCCGAGACGGTAGTCTTTGATTTGATGGGGATTTCGGGCACACCGGAGTTTAAGGCCATTTCCCCCTTGGTGAAATAAAGGAATTTTTCTTGACAATTGCGGCCCCACCCCATAAAATATAACCTTGGGCGCATTAATGAGACGAACCAAGGAATACTAAGGACCTGCGTTATATGCGGCACTACGATAAGTAATGCCGTTAAATTTTTGTTTATTTAAGGAGTGACAGATTCCCATGCTCGAGAACTTTAGAAATATAGGTATTATAGCTCACATCGATGCTGGCAAAACCACCACCACCGAGCGTATCCTCTATTACACCGGCCTGACCCACAAAGTCGGGGAGACCCACGACGGGGCCAGTGTCATGGACTACCTGGATGTGGAGAAGGAACGCGGCATTACCGTAACCTCGGCCGCTACCAAGTGCGCCTGGAAAGGGGTCAGCATCAACATTATCGATACCCCCGGGCATGTGGATTTCACCGCCGAAGTGGAACGCAGCCTGCGTATCCTGGACGGAGCAGTGGTCATATTCTGCGGCAAAGGCGGGGTGGAACCCCAGTCGGAGACGGTCTGGCGCCAGGCTGACAAGTACCGGGTGCCGCGTATCGCCTACGTAAACAAAATGGATGCCATCGGGGCCGACTTCCACCGGGTAGTGGGGCAGATAAAACAGCGCCTGGGGGGCAATCCATTGATTTTGACTCTGCCGGTTTTCGAGGACGAGGTGTTCACCGGTATTATTGACTTGATTAAAATGAATTACCAGACCTTTGCCGGCAGTCTGGGCAATGATGTCAAAGAGACCGCCATTCCCGAGCAATACCTCGAGGAAGCCGAGCGATGGCGCCTGGAATTGGTTGAAAAGATGGCCGAGACCAGCGAGGAATTACTCGATCTTTATTATAATAATCAGCCCATAGCCGACCACCAGCTGGTGGCCGCGATCCGCGCCAACGTCATCAAGGCCAGTGTGGTCCCGGTCATTTGCGGCAGTTCCTACCGTAACATCGGGGTGCAGACCCTGTTGGACACGGTAGTCAATTACCTGCCTTCGCCCCTGGATGTGGAGGCCATCAAAGCAGTTGAGGTGGACACTGGCAACAAGACAGAGATCCACCCCCAGGATGATGTCATGGCGGCCCTGATATTCAAGATAGTCAGCGACCGTCACGTGGGCAAGCTGGCTTTCACCCGGATCTACTCGGGTTCTATCAAGGCCGGATCTTACGTATTCAACAGCACCAAGGGCAAAAAGGAGCGGGTAGGGCGGATAGTTAAAATGCACGCCAACCACCGCGAGGAGATCGAAGAGGTGAAGGCGGGCGACATTGCCGCTCTTATCGGGCTTAAGGATGTGGGCACCGGGGATACCATCTGCGATGAAACCATGCCGATGCTGCTGGAATCGATAGAGTTCCCTGAACCAGTCATCCAGATCGCCATCGAGCCTTGCACCCAGTCCGACCAGGGCAGGATTTCCGAATCCCTGGCCAAGATATCAGCGGAAGACCCGACCTTCCGGATGACCTACAATAAGGAGACCGGGCAGACCCTGCTGTCGGGGATGGGTGAGCTGCACCTGGAGATCATTACCGAGCGCCTGGCCAAGGAATTCCATGTCGGCATAAATGTCGGCCAGCCGGAGGTAGCTTATAAAGAGACCATCACCCGCAGCGCTGAGCATGAGACCCGCTTTGTCAAGCAGACCGGCGGCCGGGGCCAATTTGCCCACCTGGTGCTGAGGCTGGAACCGGCGGAAGATTTCGAATTCGTGAGCAAGATCGTAGGCGGGGCGGTCCCGCGGGAATATATACCGGCGGTGGAGTCGGGAGTCAGACAGGCTTTGGAGGAAGGCGTCCTGAAGGGATATCCGGTGGTCAACATCAAAGCCAGCCTGCTGGATGGGTCCTTCCATGAGGTGGACTCCTCCGAGATGGCCTTCCGTACGGCAGCCATGATGGCCACCCGGGAATGCCTCAAGAAGGCCGGCCCGCTCCTGATGGAACCGGTCATGCGGCTGGAAGTGACCTCGCCGGAGGAATTTACCGGCAATATTATTAACAACATCAGCAATCGCCGCGGCAAACTGGATTCGATGGAGATGCACAACAGCACCCAGATAATCCGCGGTTATGTCCCCCTGGCCGAGATGTTCGGCTATTCCACCGTGCTGCGCTCCAGCACCCAGGGAAGGGCTGGATTTTCAATGGAATTCTCCCATTATGAGGAGAGGAATATCGCATCTTAATCGGGAGGCATGTTTAAGCCTATCCTGAGGATGGTGCGAATTCGATAATCAATTAGTCGATTTCTAGCTCCTCATTTGAAATAATAAATAGGTAACGACCGAGCCAAAAGAGTCCGCAGAATTAGCGGGCTCTTTTTACTCGCTCTATCAAGATGCAGATGCCTATGACAAAGTGAGGCCCGCTGTTGTCGGCGGGCCTTTAATGCTTAGTCTGTAATTGCTTTCATATTGAATCTTGGCTGGGACCAGGCAGGCTTATTTGGCTTGGCAACGGCTACTGGAATCTTACTGTGTTGGCCAGGCTGGTGAGTTCCTCCACCGGGACATTACCGGAATAGGTGACCGTGACCATATCGCCATTCAGCTTGACCCAGCGGGAAAGGGCATTTATGCCTTCAGTGCTGGCCTTGTTAAGGGTCTGTAACTGCACCTCGGGTTCGATGTAGGGGTCTACCGTTATCTGCACCTTGGTCAGGCCGTCTTGACTGGCGTAATCATAGACGGTGCGGCTGCTGGTGCTGATATCCACCTGCAGCAGCTGCAGGTTAGGGGGGATATTCACCGGGGTAAGGACCGGCTCGATGTCTTCCACTGCCGTTGCCGCTCGGTTGACCGCTGCCATCGGGGCGGAAATCGGAGTGTCCGGAGCTCTTGATATAAATCCTTCCACCGGTTCGGGTTGGGAAGCAATGGATTTCTGACTGGGAACGCCCCCTTCAGGGATCGCGTCCGCATCGGAAGTTTGTTTGGTACCAAGGACTGAAGTCAGGGATGGGGTTTCGGCAGGAGCGTCAAACAGGATGGACGTACTGGGAGTCTCTGCCTCGTCACCAGGGCGCGGCGAGGCGGTCATATCTTGAGAGCCCTGCTTATCTGCCAATATCTCCGTGGTCCCGCCGTTGGCAGGAGTCGAAACTACCAAAGGGGCGACGCTGTCGTTGCTGTACCCGGAATTGTCAGCTATATTGACTGTCGCCGGATTCTTCAGCATTTGCGGGACAAACAGGATCAGAGCCACCACTGCTGCGGCGGCCATGCCGCTGTACCAAGCCTTGCGGTTGTAGAATATCCCCGGTTTCCGGCGTACCGAGCCGATCGATTCCATGACTCGGGCAGTGAAATCGGGGGATAGGTCCGGTATATCGGAAGTATCCCGTAATACCTCGTTTTCCAGCCGGGTCAGCTGGTAGAGCTGCTGGCAGGCCGGGCATTCCTTAAGATGCTTGCTGATTTTGAGGTATGTTTGGGGGGAAACTGAATCGTCGCAATAGTCATCGATCTGGTTATTTAACTCCCGACAATCCATCTTGCTTCCCCCTTTCATCCCTATTTTTCAATATCGCTTTTCGCATCGACTTACGGGCCCGGTGTACCTTGACTTCCACATTTTCTTTGGTAATTCCCAGCGCCTCGGCAATTTCCTGGTTATCCAAGTCCAACTGGTAACGCAAGGCCAGCACCACCTGGTAGTTTTCGGGGAGTGAGGCGAAGGCCTTCTTGATCTCCGCCTTCATCTCATTGCGTTCCAGAAACAGCTGGGGATTGCCATAATCAAAATGGTTTTCGGATTCCGGCTGATTGTAGGATTCATCAAAATTCAAGGTAATCATTTTATTCTTTTTACGTAACGCGCTAATAGTAGTATTGATTGCTATCCTGTGAATCCAGGGCGCGAATCTTTTACTGCGGTCATATTGATACATCTTCTGGTAAACGGTGATGAACACATCCTGGCAGATATCCTCGGCTTCTTGGTATTGGCCGGTCATACGGTATATAATAGTAAACACCGAATTCTTGTAACGGTTTATCAGTTGCTCGAAAGCGGATGTATCACCACGTAGAGTTCTGGCGGTCAGCGTCTCGTCGGTCGGCACAGTGTGATCCTCCGTTCCCTCTATTCTATATACGGATGGCGTCTCTAGTAACTTGCACTGGTAATTACTTAATAATGATAGCACGAATTGTATACTTCGTTAATGAAAATTCAGTATGGGGACGAACGGAAAAGGCCTTCCGATCCGGTCAGGTGGGGGTTAGTCATGAAAATAGTGGTGGATGCAGATGCTTGTCCGGTCCAGGATATCATAGAGAAGGTGGCCCAGCGCTGCCAACTTGAGGTTGTGCTGGTATCGAATATCCATCACCATTTGCAAAGCCAATATGCATCGATCGTAATGGTGGATGACGCTTCCCAGGCGGCCGACCTGGCCATAATGAACATGGCCTGCCCCGGAGATATAGTAGTAACCCAGGACTATGGACTGGCCTCCATGGTGATAGCCAAGGGCAGTTTCGCCCTGGATCCATCGGGGAGGATTTACAGTGACGATAACATCGACGGGCTGCTGATGAGCCGCTTCCTCAACCAGAAGGCCCGCCAGGCGGGGAAGAGGATCAAGGGTCCGCGCAAACGTACCAAGCCCGATGACGCTTGCTTCACCAGAAGTCTGAAGAGGATCATCCTGGAAAATAATCACTGGCCGGATGGTTACGAAAAGGGTTAGAATAATATAGCTTAAGCGGACCAGAGATAGTGAAATCCGGGCTTTGGGGCACAATGGGAAATAAGCCCTAAAACCTTCGATAAATGAAAGGAGCTTGTATTAATGTCTGACAAATGTAATACCTGTCCCTCCAGCGGTACCTGTGGTGTAGAACCCGAATCCTGCGGAGTGGAGATCGAACCCAGCCTGCTGGGCAAACGCAATAATATTCGCAACCTGATCGTGGTCATGAGCGGCAAAGGCGGGGTGGGCAAATCCTCCGTGACTGGATTGCTGGCCGCGGCGCTGGCCAAACAGGGCAAAAAGGTGGGGGTCCTGGACGCCGACATCACCGGTCCCAGCCAGCCACGGGCCTTCGGGTTGACCGGACCGGTGCCCATGAAAGCTTCCGATTACGGGATAATCCCGCCCAGCGGTCCCCTGGGGATCAAGATCCTGTCGGTTAATTTCTTCCTGCCCAACGAGGATGACCCGGTGGTCTGGCGCGGGCCGATGCTGGCCGGAGCGGTGAATCAATTCTGGGGTGAGGCCGACTGGGGTGAACTGGATTACATGATCGTGGACCTGCCGCCCGGGACCGGCGACGTACCGTTGACGGTGATGCAGTCCCTGCCGGTCAAAGGCATTGTCATCGTCTCCTCGCCGCAGGAGTTGGTGGCCATGGTAGTAAAGAAGACCATCAAGATGGCCCGCAAGATGGATATTCCTATCCTGGGGCTGGTTGAGAATATGAGTTACGCAGTGTGTACCCATTGCGACGAAAAACTAGAGATATTCGGCCAGAGCCAGGGGGCCCAGGTAGCAGCTGATTCCGGCATCGACTTTCTCGGGGGCCTGCCCTGGGATATGAAACTGAACCAGCTGATCGATCAAGGCAAAATAACCGAATACCATTCTGCCGAGGTCGACAAGATAGTAGCCCGGATCATGGATAAGCTGCCCTGATCTGCAGAAGCTTTGTTCCTGGAATGTCAAAGGCATCGGGGCGGTCTATAAAAGGCCGCCTCATAAATTACTGCTCCATAAATACACTCCTCCATGAACAGGCATAGAGAAAATAATTCGAACGTACAAATCTAACATTGACCTATTCACGATTTCTTAACTATAATCTAATTAAGGAGCGGAGTCATGCGTATTCTTTATTAGAATACTTTTTATTATCCATTTCTCCGGCCTCATTGACATATAACGGGGGGATGACTCATGGTTACCGCATTGTTAATGGATTTGAAGAAGATATTTGCCGATCTTGCCTCTACTTTGATCCTGGGGAAGAACAAAGATGCCGCCGCTTTAGCGATGGATCTTTCGGAGAAGAGCCGGGCCCTGGCCGAGGAATTGGCCAAGTAGTCCGGCCCGCCGGGATCGGGCGGTAATTGGATAGATCAGAGGAAATGAAGGCGCCGCATATTTACGGCGCTTTTGTTGTGATCAGGGGCGGGAGGTTAGAAGACTGCTCCAGTGGAGATGTTAATGGCAGGGCAAAAACAATCCGTTCCGGGCTTTCAAGGTTAATAATGAGGCGGGATTAATGCTATTATAATATGAAGGAAGATACTGGTTCACACAATCTACAACGGCACAGAAAGCGAGGGCAAGTGATGTTGAAGACATTGCTGGTAAAGGAAGAGATCAAGTACGACGTGTCGCAATTGCGGCCCCATTGGATTTATCGCCACCACGGACTTTTAGGCGACGCTATCGTAGCCTTTTTCGGACCGGTCCAGGTGGAGACGGAGAAGATGATGGATCTGAAGGATATCCGGGAAAAGGAGATCATCTATTCCCCGCGGATGCTGAGTTTTATTGCCGAGCATTTCGATACCGACCTGGAAAAGGCCATCTACCGCCAATTTATCCTCACCATGGCCATCAAGGAAGAACTGGAGAATCTTGAGATCCAGCTGCAGCGCATCGGCGATGACCTGTATCAGGACCGGGCCAAGCTGTCGGTATCGATAGCTACCAGTACGGTGGTCTCCACCTTGATCCATACCGGTCTCAATGTCGAAACCCAAGGCACTCCGGTCAAAACCATCGGGCTCAATGAACTGGGCGTGACCGATCTGGCCGCTTTCGCCCAGAATGTGATGCTGCGCTATAAGATGGAGTTGGAGCGCATCTACGAGGCTCGCTGCAAGGCGCGGGGGATCGTGTCTGATATATAGGCGCAAAGCCGGACCCAATGGCTCGCGGGCGCGGTCGGCCAGCATATCTTGTCAAAGGCGGGAGCTTAATTTAGAATATATAGATGTGGAAAGGAGAAGCACCTTGGCCGATAAAGACTGTGGAAAACTGGAACTCATCGCCCGCCAGAATTTTCCCGCCAATAATGATTTGGTGAAAGTAGTGGATTTTCTTAACAAGAATCTGAAAAACCGGAAGGTCATGTTCGGGGTAAGCAAGGACCGCGAAAAGGGGCAGATGACCATTTCTATTTACGAGATTTGAAATCCAGCCTGATTTGAGGTGGCAAATGAGCAAGGAAACCAAGGAATTTATCAAAGATACTGTTAGTGTAATCATCATCGCTTTTATTCTGGCAGCCATTTTACGTAACTTCGTCATCGAGGGAAGGGAGATTCCGACCGGTTCCATGCTGCCGACGGTGCAGCTGCAGGACCGGGTATGGGTCAACCGCTTCATTTATCGTTTTAAAGAACCGGTCCGGGGTGATGTCGTCATGTTCCAGCCTCCAGAGACCGTCCATTCTACTACTCCTTACCTTAAGAGGGTGATTGGGTTACCGGGCGAAACGGTAGAGATGAAGGACGGTAAGGTATATATAAACGAACGAGCTCTGGATGAGCCCTATGTGGCCGAGCCGCTGGAGTATGATTACGGCCCGGTGGTGGTCCCCGATGGTGCTCTGCTGGTGTTGGGCGACAACCGCAACAACAGCTACGACAGTCATGAATGGAACGC
>CAZOMS010000088.1:0-8744 GCA_964580805.1 uncultured Syntrophomonas sp.
TCCCCTATGCCCGAAAAGAGGGGGGCCTAGGGCAGGGCTTCAATCAGCACAAGAAAAGGCTGAATATCATCCTCAGTACCGGATTGGCTTTACTGATGGTGTATTTTTTGAGCGGGGTTGGTGGTTTGGGGATAGTTGGCTTGGCCGGAATTGCCTCCCTGTTGATCGCTCTGTGGGCAGCACATCGGTTAGGCGGCTTGACCGGTGATGTGTATGGTGCGTTGAATGAGGTCGCCGAAATTATATTTATCCTACTGTGGCTGGTAGCCAGCCAGAATCTCAGCCTGGGAATTGACAGGCCGTTTAGCTGCTGGGTGCACTTTTAAGGGAGGTCTTTGGAGCCATGCAGAAAAGAATCCACGGGGGCAATATATATGAAATGGCCAAGCGGTATAACCTTGCTCCTGAGAACATCCTTGATTTCAGTGCCAGCATTAGTCCCCTGGGCGTGCCTGAAAAGGTGATGGCAGCGATCGAGGCTGCCCTGGCGGCCATTAGGCATTACCCCGATCCGGAATGCACCAGCTTTTGCGAGGCGGCGGCTGAATATCATGGGGTAAGTCGTCAAAATATCTTGCCCGGCAATGGGGCTGCCGAGATCATCTACCTGATCGTACATATGGTAAGACCGCGCCGGGTGCTGATACCCATTCCAACCTTTTCGGAATATGCGTATGCAGTAGAATCAGTCGGGGCAGAGATAATAAGCCCATGTTTTGAACGGCAAGGGGAACATTTCGTAATAAACAAAAGGAGTTTTGTCCAATCCATTGCCGGCAATGACCTGGCTTTCATATGTAATCCCAACAATCCTACCGGGACACTGTGGACGCGGGATGATTTGATCGAGATTGTCGAGGTCGGGCGGGTTAACCATTGCATGATTGTCATTGATGAAGCCTATTTGGAACTGGTTGACAACGGTGCTGCATATTCATTGGTGGGCAAGTTGACCGATTACGACAATCTGCTAATACTAAAATCATTAACCAAGGTGTATTCAATTCCTGGTCTTCGTATCGGTTACGCGTTGGGTTCCAGTAGACTAATTCAGGCCATGGCGATGTTGCGTGATCCCTGGAGCGTAAACGTTCTGGCCCAAGAGGCCGGGACCGCTGCGTTCCAGGAGTCGGATTATTTATCCAGGTTGCAGGAATTAGTGCAAGAGGAGCGGCAGTATTTGTATGAGGAACTAGGTAAAATTACTGGCATTGAACCGGTGCGCCCCACCGCCAATTTTATGCTGGTCGATACAGGGCCGGCTGGTATTAGCGCCGGCACCCTGCAAAAGGCTATGGCCACTCGGGGAATCCTTATTCGTAACTGCACGTCCTTCCGTGGCATGGGGGGCAATCATGTCCGCATTACGGTTAGGGCCAATCCGGATAATGAACGGTTTATTCAGATTGTCCGGGAATGCTTGTCAGCTTTGTCAGCAGGAGGAGGTTAACATGCCTCCCCGTCGGGTGATCTTGGTTAGGCACGGCGAGACTAATTGGAACTTGGCAGGTCGGTTCCAGGGTCATGCCGACCCAGGCTTGAATGCGAATGGAGAATTACAGGCGGTGGCAGTCGCAGCTTTATTAGCGGGTGAAGAAGGCGCCGCTATATTCACCAGTGATTTGGCCAGGGCAGTGGAAACTGGCCGTCATATCGGGGCAGTTCATGGGATTCCGCTCCAAATGGAACCATTGCTGCGGGAAATTAATTTTGGCGCTTGGGAGGGTCTGACGTTCAGAGAAATCCAGGCCCAATATCCGGAAGTATTGCAGGAATGGCTGAAAGATCCTTTTTCCCTGCGGGCACCCGGGGGTGAGACGGCTGGGGAACTGGGCCAGCGGGTTATCATGGCCTGGAATAGAATACTCCATGAAGCCAATACGGGGCAGACGGTAGTGATTGTGGCCCATGCCGGCCCGCTGCGGATGTTATTGTGTCATTTAACGGGTATATATTTATCCCGGCAATGGGAATTTCATATCGGACATGGGGAACCGGTGGTTCTGATCAATAGCGGATCGACTTATAGAATTCTGGGAAATCGATAGTTGAAATTTTGTTTTCACATAGATGTGAGCGGAGATGATATGAAATGCAAAATACCCGTACCATAATGGTCCAGGGAACGGGTTCACATGTAGGCAAAAGCGTTCTGGCCGCGGCTTTGTGTCGCATCTTCCGGCAGGATGGGTATAAGGTGGCGCCGTTTAAAGCGCAAAACATGGCTCTGAACTCATTTGTCACCATCGATGGCGGTGAGATGGGCCGGGCCCAAGTGGTACAGGCTCAGGCAGCCGGGATAGAACCCCATGTCGATATGAATCCAGTCCTGCTTAAACCAGTTGCCGACAACGCTTCGCAGGTTATTGTGCACGGTCGTCCGGTGGGGACGTTTGGTGCCCGTCACTACCACAAGGATTATGTTCGGCAGGTCTGGCCAGCCATACGGGAGTCGTTTGCACGTTTGGAGCAGAAGTATCAGGTAATAGTTCTGGAGGGAGCCGGCAGTCCCGCTGAAGTCAATCTACAGAAGAATGACGTGGTTAATATGCGGGCGGCCCACATGGCTGGAGCGCCAGTAATGCTGGTGGCGGATATCGATAAAGGCGGTGCCCTGGCAGCTGTGGTGGGGACCCTGGAACTGTTGGCTCCGGAAGACCGGAAGATGGTGGCGGGAATTGTCATCAACAAATTCAGGGGAGATCGAGAGCTGCTTCAACCAGCCCTGGATTTTCTTGAAGCCAGGACGGGTATACCTGTTCTCGGGGTCATACCCTACCTTGGTTTCGCCGTACCGGAAGAAGATACCGTGAACGAAGAACTGCGCCCAGCCTCAACCGGGGGCGAGGTTTTGGAAATCGGGGTTCTCTATCTGCCCCACATCTCTAACTTCACCGATTTTGATCCCCTGGAGGGCGAACCAGATGTCAATCTGCACTATATCAGACCGGGGCAAAGATGGGGAAAACTGGATTGTCTGATAATCCCCGGTTCGAAAAACACCATCGGCGATTTAAACTGGATCAGAAACCTGGACTGGGAACGACAGATTGTGGACTTGGCGACGTCTGGCATTCCGGTCCTAGGCATATGTGGTGGTTTTCAGATGCTGGGTAAAAAGATCATCGATACTGACAACGTAGAGTCACCGTTCCCGGATACACTCGGGCTGGGCCTCCTGGATATCACAACCCATTTTTGCAGTGAAAAGACCCTCTGGCAGGTGAGCGGCAAAGGATTGGGATGCGCAAGGAGGTTTGCTGAAGGCTCCAATACTGAAGTGATCGGATATGAGATCCATATGGGGCAATCGCAGCTTGCTCCGCAAGTCGAGCCGGCTTTTCAGATATTCCGGGAGCATGAGCCTGGGGTGGAGGTCCTGGATGGAGCAGTTAGTGAGGATGGTCGGGTTTGGGGGACTTATGTACATGGATTGTTCGATGCGGATGGATTTCGCCGCGCATTTCTGAACCAGTTGCGCGAAGCCAGAGGTTGGACTCCACTAGAATCCCAGTATAATTTTCATCATAGCCGCCAGGCTGCATATGATCGTTTAGCCGACGTGGTGCGTGCCAACCTGGATATGGACAAGGTTTATCAAATTATGAGGTTGGGTGAGGGCTGTTAACACGCGCGGTATAATCAATAAGGCCAAAACAATCGGTCAAAAATAATCCTGACACTAAAGGAGAAAGCCGCCTTCTATCCGAAGATGGCTTTCCGCGTTGTGTGGACCATTGTCTGCTGCTAGTGACAGCTCTTTATTACTCGGTTAAAAACGAGGGAGTTCTTTGTGCTTAATGCCCTTTATAAGAGAGTCTCTGGTTTCAATGTTTCAATTAGCTTTACCAATGCCCTGTATTAACCTGTTGAACTAAGTACGTTAGAGTGCTTGGCATCATCGTTCAACACCTTTACCAGTGCATCGGCATCCACACGGTGTTTCAATATCAACGGCAGGATATGGTTGATATCATTGATAGTGGCTTGGTCCCGATCCTTAGTGATACTGTAAAGTACAGCGCCTTGCTGCATGGCCTCGATGGCCCTGATGCTCTCCAGGTTATGTTTGATGTAGAGCCTGGCGATATAGTTGCGGGCAAAATCAGGGAGATCGGATTCCAGATAGCGTTCTGCCCACCGTAACATAATCTGGGTATACATCTCATGCTGTTTCTGGTAGTCTACAGTAGTTTCGGTACGGCTCCCGGCTTTGGTATGGTGGAAATTGTCCTTTAGCATCTTGGCCAGTACATCGATTGAGGTAGGCCGGCCCATGTAACAAACCATATCGAAGCGATCGGACAATTGACGGCGTATTTCTTCCAGGGGACCGGGATCTTCATCCGGGTTGGAAGCAGCCCACACCGATACGTTTACCTTAACCGATACCACTGGTAATCCGGCTTCTTCGATTTGGACCACCCCAGGCTTGGTTCCCATCAAGTCCAGTAGTATGTCAGTAATCTCCGGCGCAGTATCAGCCAGGCGATTGATTTCATCGACAAACAGAATGCCACGGTGGGCCTGGGGGATAAGACCAGGCAGAAGGCCCGCTTCCGGGTTGCTGGCATCGGTTAACTTGGCAAGGTCAATACTGCCGGCTACTGTGCCTACCTTTGCGGAATGGGATATTTCCAAGAAAGGCATGGGAATCCATTCTGTGCCTATTGCGGCGATTGCCTCGGCGGACAATCCCTGATGGTGAGGACAATGAGGCTGAGCCGGATCGCAATTGTAGATGCACCCATTAATCCTCTCTATTTCGGGCAGTATGTCCTGAGCTCTTCTCATTATCGTGGTTTTGCCGGTACCGCGAAGTCCCTCTGCGTGAATATGCAGTGGTTCCCCGGCTATAGTAGAAACCATCGACATTTTCACCAGATCGAAGAGGGCCTCATTGCCTTCATAACGCTCCAACTGTGCATATTGTAACATTTTGCCATCCTCCTCTTGAACCATTTAGACCGGTTCATATATATAAAAGTATTGGTGATACAGCCGATGGAAAAACGTAATCTGAACGCTGGGATCTGTGGTGAATAGAGTTTAATGGGTGGAATTATACCAAGACCATGATGCAGACCACCACTAAACTCATAGTAAGCAATGCGATAACTCCCGCAAAGCCAATCCCTATCGTGACATTTTCCAGGCCAACCAACGGTTTCTGGTTGTTGGTTTCTTTGGGTTGAAGAGACGGGTTTCCATTTAAATAATTGACTGTCATGGTACTCACCTCCTGTTATAATCTAAATATCATTAGGTTTCGCATTGTAGTGTTTATAATCTTGTGTGTCATCTCAACATTATCTTAAGCAATTATTGTGCCAAACCGGGAGAAATCCAAGAAATATTCCTGTAGACTACCGTTGCCTGCATAATGAGGGCAACCAAATACAATTGCCTTAGGAGTATATATAGTGGGCCACAAATTGACACTGTAACAGTAATGTAATCGTGTTGCTGAAGGATTGTAACGCAATTACACATTTGGTACAATGGTGATACAATCTGAAGCGGGGAGAATGAGACATGATTGGTATAGATAGAATAATTGGCATCAATGAGAACAACTGCACCAATTGCCACCAGTGCATAGCGGTTTGCCCGGTAAAGATCTGCAACAACGGCAGCGGTAGTGTGGTGAAGTTTAACAACGAAGTGTGCATTGGTTGTGGACGTTGTGTGGGAACCTGCATTAAAAGTCACCGGGGCGTTACCGATAAAGCCGCACGGTTTGCCATCGATGACAATCGGCAATTTATGGAGGATTTGCTCCGCAAAGACATGGTGGCCCTGGTAGCTCCGTCGGCGCAGTGCAACTTCGACTTGGCCAAAATGATTTCGGCCCTCAGGCAGTTGGGTATCAAATATGTATATGATGTTTCTCTGGGAGCCGAGTTGACTGTGGCGCTATATCATCGGGCGGTTGAGACTGGCAGCACGAAACTGCCCTTGATATCCACTGCTTGCCCGGCTATCGTGCGTTATATCCAACTGATGCACCCTCAATTGATTGGCAACTTGGCTCCCATAGGCAGTCCCGTTCATAACCTGGCTGTCTATGTGAAGGCCTTGCACCCGGAAGCGGAAATGGTTCTTTTCTCTCCCTGCATCGAAAAAACCAATGAGATCAGGATGCATAATCTGGTCAAATACAATGTTCTCTATCAGTCGGCCCAGAAAATTTTTGACAAAAAAGGCATCGATCTTGATCTGTTGCCAGACGGAGAGTTCGATAACTGTGTGCCAGCCGGGATCGCCACCAATTTTTCCATTCCGGGTGGCTTAAAGGAATCCTATTTGTACCACTACCCCGATACTCCCGCCAGCTCAATAGCACGAGTAGAGGGACCAGTGGTGTTTGATAGTTATCTGCGCAACTTGGAGAAATCCATTACCAGGGAGGATTCCTATCTGCCTATAATAATTGATGTTCTAAGCTGTGATAAGGGCTGCAACGCTGGAGTTGGATGTGTTCATAATTCGATCCGCTGGGAAACGGAATACATGGTCGCGGCCCGTTCGGAACAAAGTATAAACGATCCCAGCACTAACCAGCGATTAAATGAATTCCTTGCCGACACCATTAACCGACATGATTTTGGGATTCCCAGCTACGACGACTTGTCCTCTTTGGCCGAAATCGACATGCCCAACGAAGCCGAGCTGAAAGATATATATGAAAAAATGCTTAAGTTCGAGGAGAAAGATTTTAGAAACTGCGCTGCTTGTGGTTACAATTCCTGTTATTTAATGGCCGTGGCTATTTATAATGGATTGAACAAGGCTCAGAATTGTCACTTGTATCAAGAGAAAGAACTGCGCCGCGAGCAGCAAGCGATTGAATACATGAATATGGAACTGTCATCCGTGTTCAACGCCATGAACGATGCCTTGATAGTTCTGGACAAAGAAGGAAGGGTATCCCAATCCAACTTGGCCGCCCAAAAGATTACCGGTTATGCCGATGAGGCTATCATCGGTATTCATGTCCTGGACCTATTCTGCGGCAAGGCGCCCTACACCATAAAACTACTGGAAACCGGCGAGTCATATAGAGACCGGGAAATGATAATCGATGGGGTGAGGGGTAAGATCCATGGTACCGCTTCTGGAGAACCCAGGTTCGACGAAAAGGGTCAGATCACCGGTGCCACTATTATTATCCGGCCCATAGCCCGGGTACAGGAACTGGTTAACAAGATCAGCGGTGCTCAGGCCACTTTTACCTTTGATTCCATAATCGGTGAAGACAAGAATTTGAAGAATTCGATTCGTCTGGCCACCATCGCCAGCGCCAATGATTCAGCGGTACTATTGCAGGCAGCCAGCGGTACTGGAAAGGAAGTATTTGCCCAGGCTATCCATAATGGCAGTTCGCGTCGCAACGGACCGTTCGTGGCCATCAACTGCGCGGCATTACCCCGGGAACTGGTGGGCAGTGAACTGTTTGGATATGTGGAAGGCGCGTTTACCGGAGCCCGGCGGGGTGGCAGGCCCGGGAAATTTGAACTGGCTAACAAAGGCACACTTCTGCTGGATGAAATCGGTGATATGCCGTTGGAGCAACAGGCCATGTTATTACGGGCCATCCAGGAAAAGGCTATATTGAGGGTGGGGGGCGATTCCCTGATAAACGTAGACGTGAGGATAATCGCCGCCACCAACCAGGATTTACTGGAGTTGGTCGGGCAGGGGAGGTTCCGGGCTGACCTTTATTATCGTCTCAATGTGGTGCAGATCTCCATTCCGGCACTGAAGGACAGACGACCTGACATCAAGTTGTTGTTTGAATATTTCGTCAAGGAGATGTCGGCGCGGATCAATAAACGGATATCTGTGATAGACGACGAGGTTATCAATGTGGTGCAAGCCTACGATTGGCCTGGCAATATCCGGGAATTGCAGAATGTCGTGGAGAGGACCCTTTTGTTGGCAGAGGACGGTCATATCACCCTTGATTGCCTACCCCGGGAAATCGTGGTGGCGCAGGACGTTGAATACGATGCCGGCTTTGGGGGAGGATACCAGGAAATTGCTCCTTCGCCGGCTCTCCTCTCCAGCCGCAGCACCCGCAAGGCGCAAGCGGGGGAAAAGGAAAAGGAACGGATAATGCGTATTCTGGACAAACATGGAGGCAACGTAAGCAAGACGGCTACTGAAATGGGGATTTCCCGCAACACTTTATACAGGAAAATGAGGGGTTATGCAATAAGCAATTAGATCAATGTTTGTGGACTTGATGATAATAATTCTTGGTTCCGCTTTGTGATCATCATAGTTATTGAACAAAAGACAAGTGCTGGGTGTTGAACCCAGCACTTCAGACCGTCAAAAAAGGCTGATAGTAAGGTTAATACGGAGTCCTCGTTCAATCGACGAACTCATGTATGTCTTAAACGGGCATTCCTGTTGCCGTGCTCCAAGCCTTTTTTGCATGGTCTGCCAAGGACACCTATGAATGGTTAATAGTTTTTTTCAAGGCTAAAACAAGACTGAACCGGCAAAGATTATTCTCTGCATATCGGAAACGCCTTCTATTTGTGGGCAGATAATAGTGTCCCGGTATACCCTTTCAATAGGGAAGTCTTTGGTCAGACCGTAGGACGCGTGTACGTCCATTGATAATTTGGCTGCTTCCACCGCCGTATCACTGGCGTAACCTTTTACCAAAGCCGCTTCCGCCTCAAATTGACCCCAGTCACTGGATCGCTTGGAAAGTATATCGTTGGCAAGGG
>CAZOMS010000089.1:0-4021 GCA_964580805.1 uncultured Syntrophomonas sp.
TCACCAATCTCGACCCAGCCCTGCAGGATTATGCCGAGGAGTACTTCAAAAAGGCTTCCAATTTCCCCAGTGGCATCAAAGATGGTCCGCAGGTACAGGTGGGAATGGCGCTTGTGGACAGCAGCAACGGCGGCGTGATGGCCATTATGGGGGGGCGCAAATATGAGCAGGTGCGCGGATTCAACCGGGCCACCAGTGCCTACCGCCAACCGGGTTCGTCGATCAAGCCACTGACTGTATATGCGCCTGCTCTTGAACAGGGATACATGCCCTATACGGCTTTGAATGATGCGCCGGTTTCTTACAATACCGCCAATGGGGTGTGGAAACCGGCCAATTATGACGGTGTATACCGGGGCTATATCACCATGCGCACGGCGGTCAAGTATTCCGTCAATACCTATGCAGTGCAAATGGAGGACAAGCTTGGCACCAGATATGGCTTCGACATGGGCCGGGCACTTGGCTTGTCCCTGGTCGATACCCCGGGGACCAATGATCTTAACCTGGCCGCGCTGGGGTTGGGCGGATTGACCAAAGGGGTCACTCCAGTGCAAATGGCGGGCGCCTATGCGGCTTTCAGCAACGGCGGCGTATTTAACCAACCTCACTTCATCAATCGGATCGAGAATATGAGCGGGGTCACCATCTATGAGTACCAGCCCGCCGGCCAGCGGATAATGAGCCCGGAGACTGCGTGGCTAATGAATAATATGCTGCAGACGGTGGTCGAATCCGGTACCGGCACCCGGGCCAAAGTGGCCAATGTACCCACAGCGGGCAAAACCGGGACCAGCGAGGAATTTACGGACATCTGGTTCTGTGGGGTCACCCCTCGCTTTTCAGCCGCGGTATGGATGGGATTCGATGAACAGAAGTATAAGATGGTCAATGTAGCCGGAGGCGGGGCGCCGGCTTTGATGTTCAAAGCCATGATGCAGAAGGCCCACCAGGGAGTGAGTGCCGGCAGTTGGCCAATGCCGGCGGGAGTGGACAAGGTCACGGTGTGCAGCCAAAGCGGGCAGAAGCCTGGCCACTTATGCCCGGCGGTGACCGAATACAGTTTGAAAAGCAAGGCTCCCACCGAGGTGTGCACCAGCAGTCACACCATTAATATTTGCCGGCAAACGGGATTAAGAGCCACCCAGTACTGCCCTGACCCTATCGGCATAACCAGCGTCCAAGTCGATGCTGATGGCAAACCGACCACCTTCATTCCCACCGAGTCCTGCCCGATTCATACCAGCGAGGTGCCGGCCAAACCTACTACCAATGTGGTGAAAATATGCACTGACCCGCGCAACCAGGGCAAACTATACCTGGCCCGACCGGGGTGTTCCTCCAAATACGTCTATGAGATCGTCTTGCCGGCCGGACAGACCCTGCCATCCTGTCCTATTGACTCCCACCGGCGTTAACTGCAGCCAAATTAATGCGCACCCGGATCATTTTATAAGTCCCGGGTGCGCTCGGTTTGCATCCTGGTTTTACTTTAATTCAATCACCGTAACTCCATAACCACCTTCCTGGCGCATACCATCCCGGAATTCCCGCACCAAACGGTGCCCCTGCAGGTATTCCCGGACCGCCAGCCGAAGCGCTCCCGTCCCCTTGCCATGAATGACCCGGACCCGGTCCAGGCCCACCAGATTGGCATCCTCCAGGTACTTGTCCAGCTCCGTTATGGCATCTTCGGAATATTTCCCCCGTAAGTCAATTTCCGGGGAGATATGCTGTGCCTTTTCCAGAAATGTATGGGTGCGGCCGATCGCCTTCTTTGCTTCTTTGGGTTTTTGGCGGATCAGCTGTTCCTTATGCACCGTCAACCGGATACCGCCGATCTGGACTGCCACCTCACCCTGTGCATTGGGGCCTTCCATTACCTGACCGGTTTGGTTGACACTGCGTACCAGAACATAGTCGCCCGGGCTGAAATCAGTATTGCCCGGTTGAATCTCCGGTTCCGGCATCTGCAGGGTAAGGTTCTTAAGCTTGCGGCTCTTCTGGTCCAGTTCGTGCCATTTGGGAGGCTGTTCCCGTTGCTTGAGCAGCTCCTTGATCTCCTCGATAGCCTCATTGGCATCCCGTTTGACCCGGCTTACATACTGGTCCGCCTCAAATTTGGCCCGCTCGCGGATAGCATCCCGTTCTCCTTGAAAGCTGCTTTTTTCTGTCTCCAGGGCTTCTCTTTCCTGGCCGAGCTGGCGGCGGGAGGTCTCAAGTTCTCGCTGACCCGTTTCATACAGGTATCGGCTCTCCTTAAGCTGCCGGATCATGTTGCCGATCTCGGCATCCCGCTCGGGAACGAATTCCCGTGCCTTTTCCACCAGTGATCCATTTAAACCCAAACGGGCTGCGATTTCAAAGGCATTGCTCTGACCAGGGGTGCCAATGCTCAATTCATAGGTGGGGCTCAGGGTCAAGGGGTCGAATTCCACACAGGCATTCTCCACCCGGTCGTTTTGGTAGGCGAATGTCTTCAATTCGCTCTGATGGGTGGTCACCACCACCCGGGCACCCCTTTTCTTCAAATCCTCCAATATGGCCCGGGCCAGAGCCGCCCCTTCCACCGGATCGGTACCTGCCCCCAGTTCGTCGAGCAAAACCAGGGTATGGGAATCGGCCTCGCCCAATATGCGAATTATATTCTTCAGGTGAGACGAAAAGGTGCTTAGGGATTGTTCTATGCTCTGCTCATCGCCGATATCGGCGTAGATTTTTTTGAATACCGAGATCTGGCTTTTTTCCCGGGTGGGAATAAAAAGCCCGCTCATGGCCATCAGGGTGAGCAAGCCGATGGTTTTCAGCACTACCGTTTTGCCCCCGGTATTGGGGCCAGTGATAACCAGGATATCGAATCGCTCTCCCAGGCTCACGTTTATGGGGACCGTTTGTTCTCCCAACAGGGGGTGTTTGGCCCGGCTGATATCGATCCGGCCCTGATCATTGACAATGGGACGGAAGGCCTCCATATCATAGGCTAAAAACGCCCGCGCAAACAGCAGATCCAACTGGCACATAATCTGATAATCCCGGGCCAGGTCCACAGCCGCTCCCGCCACTGCAGAACTAAGCGTGCGCAGAATGCGCTCCTCTTCACGTTTCTCCTCTATCTGCAGGCTGCGGATGCGATTGTTCTGCTCTACCACCGGCAGGGGTTCGATAAACAGGGTCGCCCCGCTGGCTGACTCGTCATGAACGATGCCTTTGACCTCGTTGCGGTATTCCTGTTTGACCGGGACTACATAGCGGCCGGAGCGCTCCGTTATCAAAGCATCCTGGAGCAGTGCCTGGTTGTGGCTGGAACGGATAAAATTCTGCAGGTATTCCTTGATCCGCTGCCGTCCGGTATCGATCTGGCGCCTGATGCTCTTCAGTTCCGGGGTGGCATCGTCGCGAATGATACCCTCTTCATCAATGGCCCCCTGGATCTGCTTTTCCAGTTCTGGAAAGCTCCTCATCCGGGCGGTTATTTCTTTCAGCCTTACCGCCTTGGAATTGCTGGTATATCTGATTGCCAGGCGGACCGCCCTGGCCAGGTAGTAAACCTCCAATAAATCCGGCCCCGCCAGCACTCCACCAATGCCCGCCTTGCCCAGGTGATTTTGCACTGGCGTGACCAGTTGCAGAAAGGCCGGTTCCCCATAGCGAATGATCTCCATAGCCTCCTCGGTCAGGTTTAGGGCTTCATTCACCTCGGCCAGACTATCGAGGGGCTTCAAGTCCAGGGCCCGGATCCGACCGCCCTCGGAATAGGCTCGGGCGGCCAGTTGCTGTTGTATCTTATTGAATTCCAGTTTCTCCAACGTTGCTTTGTCAATCATCATAATACCCCGCGATAATAGTGTCCTTTGGTGAGTCCTACCCCGCTGATCTCCGCCAGCCGGTCCTGATACCGGTCCAATTCCGGCCGGCGGCCGGTCGAAATTTGATCCATCACTTCCCGATAAAGATGCACTATGGTTCCCAACCGCTCCGTATCGGACCGGAGTGCTTCAATCCTTATGCTGGCCGGCTGCAG
>CAZOMS010000089.1:4121-8698 GCA_964580805.1 uncultured Syntrophomonas sp.
CCAACCGCTCCGTATCGGACCGGAGTGCTTCAATCCTTATGCTGGCCGGCTGCAGGGCCAGTATGCGGTCCAAATCCTCCATCAGGCACAAGACGCGGGAATTGAACACATATTGCCGGCAGTCACTGTCGGTCTCCAGGGGGAATATGTAGCCGCGGTTGTCCTGCAATGAATAATCCCCGGACCGGCAGGGTAAGGAGCAAGCTGGAAGTCCCGGCGCCCGGGTCTGTCCGATCAGGCAATACTGGGACTGCATGAGGATCAATTCCCCGTGCACCAGCAGTTCAGCCTGACCTAAATCCCCGAAACCGGTCAGCTGTTTTAGGGTCAGTTCCGGTGACAGACATATGCACTGCACCCCTTGGTCTGCCAGGAATCGTAACGTATAGGAATTGAATACATTCATATTATAATCGGTATGAATCAAGAATTCCTTATCTCCTGCCCAGCTTAAATCCGCCCAGCTGGAGATCATAACCCTGGGAAAATCGTCTCCCACCTGGGCATGATAATCGAACTGGTCTGCCGGCTTATGGATGCGGGGCAGTAATGGCACAATTCTTTCCGCGTCCTTTCCCAATCCCGCACCGAACCGGCTCAGGCGTTTCCGGTCCAGGCGTTTATGGCTTCCCAATCCATTGATATTCAGGTAAACCAGGTCGGCGCCCTTGTTCAGCGCCTGGGTTGCCATTTCCAGGGTACTGACCGCCACCGCCAGTTGAGTCCGGGATGCCCTGGTGGCCGCGCTGGGAGTCCTCCATATAAAGGCGTCCCGGTTCCGGACAAATTCCTCCCGGCTGGCTTGGGCAGAATTCCCCGGCTGCAATGCAGCCTGCAATAAGGCCGCCGCCCGGCGGCGAACATCATTGATATCGCTGAAGGGGACCGTAAGGTTGTAATCTTCGCCGACCACCTTCAAATCTCTCAGCACAAACGGGCTGTCGCCCAGGCGCCCGATCTTTTGCCTTAATACCGCCTCCGTCAAAGGCTGTTTCTGGGCAGGCTGGAGCACCTGGTTGGTGTCTGCCGTTACCCGGTGGTTTTGGGACTCCAGCACCAATTGCATTCTTCGTCCTGGCTCCAGCGTCACTTCCGCATCGATTGGTATCCTGGGAGCAGGTTCAATGCTCATGGTTCGTCGGGCTTCACTCAGCAGATTTTCGTTATGGGTCCTGAATACCAGATTAGAGGCGGAGGCAGGGCCATCCAGCATTATTTCAATTACCTGTCCAGTTCCGGCCTCGGTTACCTTAACGCCCCCCACCTTCATCTCCCGGAGCAACACCCCCTGGATCTGCTGCGGACCGGTCCATACTGCCAAACCGTCGCCCAAACGGATCGCAGACTCAAGCCGAATCCGGGTCAGGAAGGAATCGTCCTGTTTCTCCACCCGCCCCACTGGCACTCCCCTGTTTTTGGGAGATTCAATGCTCATCAACTGGTCCCCATTATCAGCCAGATAGCCGGTAGTGAAACCGCGGTTGAATATTCCTAACAGCCTCTCCTTGATTTCGGAGGCAGGAATATATCCAGGATCCTCCTGCAAATGGTCAAGAACCTCCCGGTAAGCTTTGGTGACCACTGCCACGTACTCGGGACGCCGCATGCGGCCCTCTATCTTAAGAGCAGTTACCCCCGCCCGGGCCAAAGCGGGCAGAGAATCAATGAGACAAAGGTCGGCTGGGCTCAGCCAATACTTGCCCCGGTCATTGGATTCAACTGGGCGGCGGTCACGGCACAAATGGTAAGGCAACCGGCAGGGTTGGGCACACCGCCCCCGGTTGCCGCTCCTCCCCCCGATCAGGCTGCTCATCAGACATTGACCGGAATAACAGAAACAGAGCGCTCCGTGCACGAAAACCTCCAGCTGTGCCCCCGGGACCGCATCATGGATTGTATTGATTTCACTGGCTGACAGCTCCCGGGCCAACACGATTCGGTCCACCCCCTGCGCATTCAGGAAAGCCGCCCCGGCCTGGTTATGAATGGTCATCTGGGTGCTGGCATGGATGGGCAAGCCAGGCAGAAGGGAGTGAGCGGCGTCGAGCAAGCCCAGGTCCTGGACAATGACCGCATCGGCGCCCAGACTGGCAAGTCCGAACAAATAGTCCAGCCCCGCTGCGAATTCCTGGTTGTCGAGCAGGGTATTGACCGTAACATAAACCTTGCACCCATGGCCGTGGGCATAGGCAATCGCCTGCCCCATCTGGGGCTGGTCGAAATTCGCGGCCCCTTGACGGGCGCTGAATCTGGGGCCGCCCAGGTAAACGGCATCGGCGCCGTTGTTTACTGCAGCCAGCAAAGCTTCCCAACTGCCGGCCGGAGCCAATAATTCCATCGGTATCGGTCATCTCCCTATCGGCCTTCTGTAATAGCCTGAAAAACGAATATAATTATAACATATGGTTAATGGCTGGAGTCATTGGGGGCGGAGCGATTCTCCAGCAGTGCGCTGATATGCTGCAGTTGTTGCTCGATACTTCTGATCCGATCCGTCAAGTTGGGTTCCGGATTGTTGGTTTCGGGATGGTCCAACCGGGCAAATATCTCCGCCCGGGACAACTGTTCAGTGGTAATCAGATGATCGCCCGGCAGCACGGTAATGCCCAGATCCTCTTTGGAAACTGCCTCTTTTTCAGGTTTAAGGACCACGCTGAAGCCTCCGCAGGACTCCAGGATACCCTTTTCCACGTCCTTGATGTTTCTGACCCCCTGCCGGCGGAGTTCCTGCATAAGGTCATCGATGTTGAATTTCTCCCGGGCCAGGTTCTTCTTGATGATTTTGCCGTCGTCAATGAGGACCACCGGAACTCCGGTGATCAGGTTGGAAAGGCGGCCGCTCTTGAGGCCCACATAACCCATAACGTATTCCAACACCGCCAGGGTGGCTAAAACGACGATACCTTCGTAGTAGGGGATGCTGCGGTCGAGAGCGGTAGATATGACCACATCCCCCACCCCGGTCATGATTACAAAATCAAAAGGCCCCAGTTCACCCAGAGCCCGTTTGCCCAGCATGCGTATCATAATAAGAGCCAGAAAGTACATCCCCGCCACTCTTAAAGCAAACTCCAACATTGGGCGTTCCTCCTTGAACAGCTTCCTAGCTTATTATGCCGCTGCGGCCTTATTCATTATTCTTTAAGTAAGCGATTACAGCCTCCCGGCTCCCGGTATTGACCACATCCTCCTTACGCAGCCACCCTCTCCGGGCATTGATGATCCCATAGTGAACCAGGCGCAGATCATTTTTATGATGAGCATCGCTGTTAACCGCGATCTTGATGCCCATATCCCGAGCCTGGCGGGCCAGTTCGGCATCGATATCGAGCCGGTCAGGGTGGGAGTTTATCTCCAGGATGATTTTGGAGCTGGCGGCGGCGGCCAGGATTTCCTCCAGGTCCAGTTCATAGGCCGGACGGCGATTGAGCAGCCTGCCGGTCAGGTGGCCGATGATGTCCACATTTTCGTCTTTGATGGCCCGGATTATTCGCTCGGTCTGTTTTTCCCGCTCAAGATGGAAATTGGTGTGGATAGAGGCTACTACTACATCCAACTGCTCCAGGACCGCCGCATCGTAATCCAAACTCCCGTCGCGGAGGATATCCACCTCGGTTCCTTTGAGAAACATGAAATCGTCCCAAGTTTGGTTAAGCCGGTCTATCTCCTCCCCCTGGGCCGCCAACCGTTCCTCGTTCAGGCCTCCGCTGATAGCCAGCGATCGGGAATGATCGGTGATGGCTAGATAGGAGTATTGCATGTCCCGGGCCATCTCACCCAGCTCGGCCAACCTGCTGGCTCCATCACTCCAACCGGAATGACAGTGCAGATCCCCCTGTAAATCTTGTCGCTGGATGAGATGCGGAAGATGGCCGGCAGCGGCCGCCTCCACCTCACCTTGATCCTCCCTCAGTTCGGGAGGAATATAATCGAGTCCCAGGCTGGCATAAATATCCGGTTCAGAGCTGAATCCCTCCAAATCCAGTGGTCCGCCAGGAAACAACCGGGCCAGATGCTGCTTGGAACCAGTGGCCAAAAATAATCCCGGGCAGTATTCCCCGGGGGTTAGTAATATTACCTCAAAAGGTATATTGAATTGCAGGAACCCTTGTATGTGTCCTGGCTGAGATTCGGTCACCTGTTTTATCTCCCGGTAATGGGCCAGCTTGCTGCGGACGGCGGCTTCATCATCGGCCGCCACTACAATGTCGATATCAGTAACCAGCGGCCGACCCCGCCTGATACTGCCAGCCAGGGAGGCAGCCGATACCTGATCTAGTCCTTTTAGAAAGGAGAGCATCTTTTGCCCCATCGGCAGGACAAAACCCAAGGTGTTTTTCTGGCTATATTGTTCCAGCATCTCGATGCCTTTAATGATACTGAACTCGGTCTTGCTGCCCATGCCCGGCAGCAACCGGATGCGCTTTTCCTGCGCTGCTTGCAGCAGTTCATCGCGGGTGGTCACTCCCAATTGCTCATACAGCATCTTGATGGTCTTATGCCCCACCCCGGGGATCGCCAACATGTCCAGCAGCCCCGGAGGTACTTCGGTCAGCAGCCGCTCATAGTATTCCAGA
>CAZOMS010000090.1:0-1006 GCA_964580805.1 uncultured Syntrophomonas sp.
CATAGTGGTCCCCACGTGTGTGGGGGTGAACCGCTACTGTGTGGCTACTTCATCGACTATCTTCAGTGGTCCCCACGTGTGTGGGGGTGAACCGTGATGGCGGCGGCGGACAACCGGGCTTTTAAGGTGGTCCCCACGTGTGTGGGGGTGAACCGCATGATGATCATCAGTATGTCTTCCGCCAGCCGTGGTCCCCACGTGTGTGGGGGTGAACCGTAACAAAGGCGCTACAAGATGCCTATGGCGCAGTGGTCCCCACGTGTGTGGGGGTGAACCGGATAGATTTATTGGGGTTTTTGGCAGCACCACGTGGTCCCCACGTGTGTGGGGGTGAACCGACCCAGGCAGAGAAAGCCCTGGAGCCCAATCCGTGGTCCCCACGTGTGTGGGGGTGAACCGTCGGGATCAGCAGGGTGCTGCGCAGTTGGGGCGTGGTCCCCACGTGTGTGGGGGTGAACCGCTCTGAACTGTGGGTTCTGTGCCTCGCTGTGGTCCCCACGTGTGTGGGGGTGAACCGGCATCAATGCCCAGGTGGTACTGGAGGCCCCGGTGGTCCCCACGTGTGTGGGGGTGAACCGGTTACATCGACAAATACACAGTCATCCTGGACGTGGTCCCCACGTGTGTGGGGGTGAACCGGGAACGGTCCAGGATACCTGGTACTGGCTATCGTGGTCCCCACGTGTGTGGGGGTGAACCGAGATGGAGATAATCGGGCAAGACCCAACCATGGTGGTCCCCACGTGTGTGGGGGTGAACCGGCCAATCCAAGCCTGGGCGTACTGCTCGACCAGTGGTCCCCACGTGTGTGGGGGTGAACCGGGGGTATGAGTGGCACCTGTTTCCCCAGTGTAGTGGTCCCCACGTGTGTGGGGGTGAACCGTAAGCATGGAAATGGTCAAACCGGGTTCTACCGTGGTCCCCACGTGTGTGGGGGTGAACCGCAATGTCAACGTGGTCAAACCAATGTTCTTCAGTGGTCCCCACGTGTGTGGGGGTGTAAGCG
>CAZOMS010000090.1:1016-8677 GCA_964580805.1 uncultured Syntrophomonas sp.
CTTTATAACTCCCCCAGTGGTCCCCACGTGTGTGGGGGTGAACCGTTACCAGCCGAGGATACTAAGTTACTGAATGGGTGGTCCCCACGTGTGTGGGGGTGAACCGTATCCTCAGCCCCATTGCCGGTAGGCATGCCCGTGGTCCCCACGTGTGTGGGGGTGAACCGGATGTGCAAATTACCCCCAACACGGTGAACACGTGGTCCCCACGTGTGTGGGGGTGAACCGAGAAGGAGGGTGTTTTAAGGTGTTTGAATCTCGTGGTCCCCACGTGTGTGGGGGTGTAAGCGTCAAATAGAGCGTCACATGGAATAAGAGTAATGAAGATAGTACAATCGCGATGAAATAAGGTTGAAAGAGTTAAAAAGATGAAAAAGTAAGCAAACTTTTTCAACCAGGAGTGGAGTGGTTGTATGGATACACGAAAAGTTGCAGCAGAGTGCCGGTTATCCCAGTGGATGCATGTGATACAGGAACAGCAATCCGGCGGGCTGAACATTAAGGAATTCTGCCAGGAAAAAGGAATGAGCCGGCATGCCTACTTCTACTGGCGGCGGAAACTGCGCAAGGCAGCCTGTGAAGAGCTCTCCAAGCCCTAGTGGTCCCCACGTGTGTGGGGGTGAACCGACCGGCGCCATCTCCATCCCGGCGGATGAGGTGTGGTCCCCACGTGAGTGGGGGTGAACCGTAGTACAAACATATCCGCCCAATTGTATAACTGTGGTCCCCACGTGTGTGGGGGTGACTCGAGTCAATGAATTACAGAGGATTGCCTGAAGCCGTCCCACCCCTCGCAGCTGCGTGTATGATGCCTTATAATTTGAATTGAATATCTCTCCGACAAGGGGGCTTCAAATTTGGGTGACGCTGGCAATCATAAGATCGTGACTTTTCCCGTTAGCCGATTGGCGACTGTTGATATCGGGCAAATAGGCCTTAGGAAGCACCACATGAAAGCCCTTATAGAGCTGGATGTCACCGAGGCTCGCCGGCTGATTGCGGAGAAAAGAAAGGTGTCATCGGGGGGCATATCCTTTAATGCCTGGTTGATCAAATGCATTGCCCAGGTGGTTACTGAATTCCCCGAGCTCCATGCGGTGCGCAAGGGCAAAAGAAAAGCGATCATATATGAGGATGTTGACATTTCGATAATGATCGAGCGGGAGATCGGGGGCAAGAAAGTACCGCTGCCCTACGTAATTCGCCAAACCAATCGGAAGAGCATTGCTGAGATAACCGAAGAGATCAGGAGCGGGCAGCGGCAGAGCATACAGGGCGAAGGCGATTATGTGCTAGGTGAGAAGAAGGACGATCACCTGATGAAGTTATACTATTTGCTTCCAGGTATTTTAAGAAGACTGATTTGGAAGGCGATAGTGGGGAGTCCAAATCTCACCAAACAGAATATGGGCAC
This sequence comes from uncultured Syntrophomonas sp., assembly GCA_964580805.1. Classification (GTDB taxonomy): domain Bacteria; phylum Bacillota; class Syntrophomonadia; order Syntrophomonadales; family Syntrophomonadaceae; genus PHAA01. Next base: position 2,431 of record CAZOMS010000090.1, read on the forward strand.
GGTGATGATTACCTCGGTTGGCACCGCCGGGCGTATCAAGGGCTGGGTGATACCGGTCAGTGTCCATCCGTTGTGTGTGGCCGTGGGATCTATCACCAAGAAACCGGGGGTAGTTCGAGATCAGATCGAGATCAGGGAGTATCTGGATCTGACCATTTTAGCTGACCATGATGTGATTGATGGGGCACCTGCGGTTAGGGCTCTCTCCCGTCTGACTAAAATAATTGAAAGCGGTTACGGATTGAAGTAGAGGAGTGGGGGAAAGGCCCTGAATGAGCAGATGATCCTAGGACGCGGGGCCCCGAACAGACATTCGCAAGATTCTAATAGAACCGGATAGGTTGTGCTATAATAACAGGAACGATCGGCTGTTTTGCAGTCAATTTCTTTGAATAGAGTTACCCAATTACTCAAATGACCCTATTTCAGAAACTTTCTCTATATAATTTTTACTTTTAAACTTTTTGAAAGAGGGTAATTAGGGTAATTGAGTAACGAGCACAGGGTTACCAATCCAGGTGCGGGCGCCCCTTAAAAAGCAGACGCAATGCAGACGAACCGTCCCAGACCGCTGAAAATGCGAAGAATTACGCTAGGTATGCATAGTATACTGGCGGATGTTAAGCGACAGCGTGGAAGCCGGTATATTCATGCATACCTCAAATCGGCAAAACGTACTTTTTCAGTGAAACCGTCCCCGCATTCCGCGCCTCACTAATAACGTAACAGTGCGGCGAGTGGTTTACCCGCAGGAATTTTATCCTGAGCCAGGATATAGACACTGCCTCCGTTCACTATGGTTTGCATGGCAGTGAAATCATATAATTCCTCGTCGCCCGGTTCAGGTTGGTCATGTAAATGGACCTTATTTATGGTGGGATCGTAGCAGCCCCATTGTTCAAATCCATCCGCCATGAACAATATTTCCACCCGCCCATTTTGGGCCGCCGGGGCCGCTTCCTCCAAATCGTGGGTGGTCCGGCCGGTTCCCGTTAACGGTCCATAATAGGTCAACGCTTCCTGCTCGGCTTTGCGGAAGTAGTGTTCCACCAAAGGCCAGGTCCGGGTCTGCAGATCTTCGCTGCTGATCTCTTCCGGATTACCGGGCAGCCCCTTCTCGGTAAGGTAGTTGTAAGAATTGACCTCCTGGTAGATGGGGAAGAGATACTCAACTCCGGCCAGCACCAGCGGAGCTTTCTTATCGTGCAAGTGCTGGCGCAGACCCTGATCGACCAGACGGAAGTAACGCAGGATGCTTTCTTTGGAATTCTCTTCTCCCAGACCGCTGCCATGATACATGGCTACTTCCCGGTCGTCAGTGCCTTTCAGGGTATTGGTGTGATACTGCAGTTGCCGGTGCGGGTCGTCGTATTGCATCGCATCCGCCAAACTATGCGGCATATCATCTACTTCCAATTCGGTCACACTGGCCCGGGTACACTGCAGGAAGCGCACTTCGTTAAGGCTTAAAGCCAGCACATAGTAAGGCCCATCGCCAGTCATAAGCGGCAGCAAGGGTTTGAGATGAAACCTTCGGCCCACCTTGACAAACTCATCCAACTCCATGGGCGCCTGATAATAATGGAACAGATCCGCAGCCAGAAATATGGCCAGCCCATCGCGCTGGTGCTGCCAGAAGTTATTGTCATTGATCAGATCCTCGATCGGTTGCAGCAGCTCCCCGGCTTCAGGTGAGCGCCAACCCGCCTCCAACAAATGCGTTTCCGCCTGGTTATACAGATTCTTGAGCCTTATTCGCCCTTGCTGGGTTTCCGCCCCAGCCCGGTAGGTAGGCAAATAAATGGTTATGCAGCAATCATCTTGTTGTTCCATCAGCGCAGTTAAATCTTGCCTGGTCAATAAATTCATTGTTCAACCTCCCTCATGCTGGGATTATTATTCCCCGCCAGGAGGCGAAAAATTTACTGCCAGGGGACCAATAGTTTAACCGGAAATCTGCTCTGCAACACCTACTCCTTATTTCAGTCAACGTATATGCTAATTGGTTGTTAAAGCAAAACGGTCAGCGCCGGTCCCCGGCCGCTGACCGCTGGAAAAAGAACATGGCGATGAAGCCGAGTAGACTGGGGAGCCAGAATGAGAGCAGGCGATAACCCAGCACGGCTATAACCGCGATATGGCCCGAGACCCCCAGGTTGGCATATACCGCCACCAGGCCGCCTTCTACCACTCCGGCTCCACCGGGTATGAAGAAGGCGCTCCGGGCCAGCAGCAAGGCGATACTATAGCCGGCTACCAGCACTCCGGGACGGATAAAATACCCGGCCGCGGCGAAGAACAGGTACAAGGTCAGTATATCCAAGCCCACATTCACGGCTGCCCCCAGGGATGGCTTTATCCACCGGCCGTGTCTCATCTGCGCAATTTCGTCATAGAAACGGTCCAGCCGCTGCGAAGCCTTGGATATGAAGTGGGCCTGGTGAGTAAGACGACCCAAAGGACCCGCCAGGCGCGTCAGCATGTTTTGGGCCAGTTGGCGATTGACCACGCCCAAGAGCATGATCAGGAATAATAGGGTGGTAAAGGCCAGGACCGCTCCGTAAAAAACCATCTGGCCGTGGCTTAGACTATGATTCAGCAGCAGATAGGCGGCGCCCAGCAATGAGACGGCTAGCAGCATGGAGGTATTGTATAAGGCGGGCAGAACTGCCGCCAACGCTGCGTTCTCTGAGGATTTGCGGTCCCTGGATATCCAGTAGTAGATGGCTGCTGCCTGGCTCACCCAGCCTCCGGCTACCAGACCCAGACTGGCGGCAGCCACAGTGATCAGCGCACCCCGGCCGACCGTCACGCGGACATGGCCAAAGGCCATGATGGTGCTGAGCATATAACCGCTGCCCAGATAGCTGCCGGTTTGGGCCGCCGCCGCCACCAGGACTATGACCGGGTTCATCTCCTGGAGAACGGTTTTGACGTCTTCCAGCGCGAGGCGCGGCAGAAATATGACTGCGAATATGCCCATGCAGAGCAGCGGCAGCAGGTAGCGGAAAACCTTAACTATAGCTGACAGGCGTTTATTCATCGTTCATGCCTCAAGCCCTCTTGATGCAAATCCACCTGCCTGTCCCCCCTTTATCTTCTGCCCAGCATTTAGTCGTCCCGGGATCATCCACTCCATCCCCTCGATTCCACCAACACGGTGCACTGTGTGCCTGGGTAAATATTCATTTATCCGGCTTTGTATGTTTAATCTTAAAGGAAGTCATTTGTATAAGAAACTCAGATATGATATTTCTTAAGTATGGCTGCAATCTGCATCAAAAGGCGGCCCAATACCTTGGGGACAGGTGCCCAGATATTTGACAGTTATTTTGAGGGCAGGGGCATTATGCGTTAAGAAAGGGAAGGATGGTTATGGCCAGGCAGGATGGCAGCAGCTATTGGAGTATGCCCGCCAACGCCGCGCTGCAGCATTTTGAATCATCCCGGGTCGGGCTTTCCAGCGCAGAAGCAGCCGCCCGGTTAAGTAAATACGGCGAAAATACCATCCGGGCCCAGAAAAAGACCTCCCAATTGAAGCTGTTTATCGGTCAATTCACCAATCCCATCATACTCATCCTTATTATTGCCACTATAATATCCGGCCTGACCGGAGAGTGGATCGACGCCACCATTATCCTGCTGATCATCTTGGCCAGCGCCACATTAAGCTTTTTCCAGGAATATAGAGCCAGCAATGCAGTCGAAGAATTGAGGGCCAAGGTGCAGGTCAAGTCCGTAGTCTGGCGGGATGGGAAAACGGAGGAGATCCCTTCCCGGGAATTGGTGCCGGGCGATATCGTCCAGCTGACAACCGGAAGCCTGGTTCCCGCCGATGGTTTGATCCTGGAAAGCCTGGCCTTTTTCGTAAATCAATCAATACTCACCGGTGAGTCCCTGCCGACCGAAAAAAAGCCCGCGGTCCTGCCGGAAGAGGCCACCACCGAGGAACGCACCAACTGCGTTTTCATGGGGTCCAATGTCCAAAGCGGTAATGCGGCCATTTTAATTACCAGAACCGGCGAGAACACCGAATTCGGGGGAATTGCCTCGCAGCTTCGCCTGCGCCCCCCGGAGACCGAGTTCGAAAGAGGGGTTCGCCACTTCGGTTATTTGTTGACGCAAATAATGCTGATCCTCACCCTGGCGGTGTTTGCCATCAATGTTATTCTCAAACGGCCGCCCATTGATTCGCTGCTTTTTTCCGTAGCCCTGGCGGTGGGGATAACTCCCCAATTGTTGCCGGCCATCATCAGTATCACCTTGTCCAAAGGCTCGCACATCATGGCCCATGCAGGAGTCATCGTCCGCACCCTGGCGGCAATTGAGAACTTCGGCAGCATGGATGTATTATGCACCGATAAAACCGGCACTTTGACCGAAGGCCAAATTCGCCTGGACGGCGCCGTCGATGTCGAAGGGGAAGACTCCGAGCTGGTGTTCCGGTTGGCCTTCCTCAACGCCAGCCTGCAATCAGGTATGCCCAATTCTCTGGACGAGACAATTATCAGGGCTAAGGAGATCGACGCCAGCCGGGTCAAAAAACAAGGCGAGATCCCCTTCGATTTTACCCGCGAGAGACTGAGCGTGATCGTTGAGGATGACGGAGATCCCATCATGATCACCAAAGGGGCATTGAACAATATCCTCAGTATTTGCAGCCAGGTCAAGGTACAGGGCGTAATAAAAGAGAAAGACACCGGGATCATGGATGCCATCCAGGCGCGTTATTCGGGCTGGAGCAGTCAGGGGATAAGAGTCCTGGGGGTGGCCCAGAAGGCCGTCCCGGCGCAGGAAAACTACAGGGTCGAAGATGAGACCGACATGATATTCATGGGGTTTCTACTCTTATTTGATCACCCTAAGCCGGATGTATCGAAGACCATAACTGATCTGGACCGCAAAGGGGTCAGTCTGCGGATCATTACCGGGGATAATCAGCTAATCGCCCTGCACACGGCCGAAGCGGTAGGGCTGAAGGTAGAGGGGCTGATGACTGGTTCGGAACTGATGAAGCTCAGTGATGAATCATTATGGAACCGGATTGAAACCACCAATTTGTTTGCGGAAGTGGATCCCAACCAGAAGGAACGTATCATCCTGGCCTTGAAGAAAAACAACCACGTCGTCGGTTACATGGGCGATGGTATAAGCGATGTCCCGGCCCTGCATGCCTCCGATGTCAGTATTTCGGTTGATAATGCCGTCGATGTAGCCAAAGAATCCGCTGACCTGGTCTTGATGGAAAAAAACCTGGAGGTCCTCAATCGCGGTATAGAACTGGGCCGAACCACCTTTGGCAACACTATAAAATACATACTTTTTACCACCAGTGCCAATTTCGGCAATATGTTCAGTATGGCCGGGGCGTCGCTGTTCCTGCCTTTTCTCCCCCTGCTGCCGAAACAGATCCTGCTGATCAATTTCCTGACCGATTTTCCTGCTATCACCATCGCCAATGATGCGGTCGATGACGAAATGCTGGAAAAATCACGCCGGTGGGACATCAAGTTTATCCGCAATTTCATGTTTGAATTTGGTCTTATCAGTTCGTTTTTCGATTATCTGACCTTTGCGGTTTTATTTCTTGGTTTTCATGTACAGGAAGGGATTTTCCAGAGCGGCTGGTTTGTATATTCAATATTGACGGAGTTGTTTATTCTGCTGGTGATGCGCACCCGCAAGCCCTTCTACAAGAGTAAACCGGCGCCGATACTTCTGTATTCTTCCATCTTGGTAGCCCTATTTACATTGATTCTGCCCTATTTGCCCCTCCACCAACTGTTGAGTATTCAACCATTATCACCGGGGATCATGATAGCCCTGCTGATCATTGTGGGTTTATACATCATCGTTACCGAGTTAGCCAAACACAGCTTCTATCGGCGCAATCCCGACTAGTTCTGTGGTTTCATGGTCAGCGCGATGCGATGCCGGTCGCGGTCGATACTGAGGACAGTCACTTTCACAATATCCCCGATGGACACTACTTCGAGGGGGTGTTTTATGCGATGGGCTGCCATTTCCGAGATATGGACCAGGCCGTCGGTTTTGACCCCGATGTCCACAAAAGCCCCGAAGTCCACTACATTTCTTACTACCCCTTCCAATTCCATGCCAGCCTGAATGGCTTCCATACTCAAAACATCCTGCCGAAAGATCGGCGGGGGTACATCTTCCCGCGGATCCCGACCCGGTCTGAGCAAGGCTTCCACGATGTCTTTGAGGGTAGGCAATCCTGCCTCCA
>CAZOMS010000091.1:0-749 GCA_964580805.1 uncultured Syntrophomonas sp.
TGTAACAGGTGATATAGTTGACATCGAGTATATGGTTTGGAGCCCTGGAACAGGGCTTGTTGTACGGAGTCATGGTGCTGGGAGTCTACATAACCTTTCGGGTTTTGGACTTCCCGGACCTGACCGTGGATGGTAGTTTCACTCTGGGCGGGGCGATTGCCGCCCGCATTATAATGGAAGGTCTGGACCCATGGCTGGGGACGGCGCTGGCATTGGTTTTTGGTTTAGGGGCGGGGTTGGTAACCGGTATCCTGCATACCCGATTGCGGATCGCTCCCCTGCTGGCGGGCATCCTGATGATGATCAGCCTTTATTCCATAAATCTTCGGGTAATGGGCGGCAAGGCCATGTTGTCTCTGTTGCGCCTGGATACCATTTATACTGACGTTGCCAAAGTGGTTGCATCCGACTGGGCGGTGCTGGGGCTGGGAGTATTGGTGGCCGCTGCCGCCGCCTACCTGTTGTATGTATTTCTGCAGACCGAGATGGGGCTGGCCCTGCGGGCTACCGGCGACAACGAACAGATGAGCCGCAGCATGGGGGTGAACACAGATTCATCCAAGGTGATGGGGTTGGCCCTGGGCAATGGCCTGGTGGCTCTTTCCGGGGCCATGGTGGCCCAGTACCAGGCCTACAGTGACGTGGGTATGGGCATCGGCATGATTGTAGTAGGGCTGGCATCCGTAATCATGGGGGAAGTGGTGTTCGGCAACCGGACCCTGGCCCGCACCTTGGCAGCGGTACTGATC
>CAZOMS010000091.1:759-8426 GCA_964580805.1 uncultured Syntrophomonas sp.
AATATACCGCGAGGTGATAGCGGCCGTAATGCGGATGGGGTTGCCCACCTCCGACTTGAAACTATTTACCGCTTTGTTGGTAATCGTGGCGATGGCTTCGCCGATGATCACCGAAAAACTCAAGCCAGGCAAGACCATGGAAAGGATGACTTAGATTATGCTGCAAGTAATGGGAATATCGAAGGTATTCAATCCGGGCGGGGTCAATGAACGTCAGGCTCTGGATGGAGTTGATCTGCGTCTGCAGACGGGAGAAGTGGTCACGGTTATCGGCGGCAATGGGGCCGGTAAATCGACCCTGCTCAATGCCATCGCCGGGGTTTACGGGGTGGACACCGGCAGCATAAACATCGACGCCGCGGAAGTCAATCAACTGCCCGAATACAAGCGGGCCTCCTATATCGGGCGGGTCTTCCAGGATCCCATGATGGGCACGGCCGCATCCATGACCATCGAAGAAAACCTGTCCATAGCCACCAAACGGGGGCTGCGGCGTAAACTGAAACGGGGGGTCAAGAAGAAAGACCGTGAATTTTTCCAAGACCGTTTGCGCCTGTTAGGCTTAGGGCTGGAGGATCGGCTCACCACCCGGGTAGGTTTGTTGTCGGGAGGCCAGCGCCAGGCCCTGACTCTGCTCATGGCCACATTGAATACACCCAAACTGTTGCTGCTGGATGAACACACTGCTTCACTGGATCCCCACACCGCTGAAAAAGTGCTGCAACTGACGGATCTGATCATCCGCAAATACCAACTGACCACCCTGATGGTGACTCATAATATGGAGGATGCCCTGTGTATCGGCACCCGCACCATTATGATGAGTGAAGGCAGAATAATCCTCGATCTGAACGATGCCCAGCGCAAGAACACCAGTATACCGGATCTTATGGAAATGTTCAAAAAGGCCAGCGGATACGCCATGGCCGATGACAAGATGCTGCTGGCCAATTAAGAACGGCAGACCTGCGTAATCATAACTATCGGCTATATATCTTTTTCACCTTTTTGGATGGCTTTTGCCAGGCACCCGGCTTTACTTTTAGCGATCCGGTCCGTGCCATAATACCACTCCTGCTCATCATTACACCGGAACCTCCAGCCCCTGGGCTGGAAACTTCCCCATACAGCCGCCGCCGCCTCCCCTTTTGGAAAAAAGGCCACCCTGCCGCAAACCGGCATGAAAATTCCGTATACTATAGAAAACGCCTTTGGTTAATGCACCAATGACCCTGATTATTTGGTAGACTGACATATAATGAGAGGGACGTGGCACGGTAACCAGCAGTATGACCAGGAGGAGAGTAATTATGTTCAAGAAACTGAATATCTTCATATTGGCAGTGATCGCCTTGTTATTCTCCTGGGTCCCGGGGACCGCGGCAGAATACACTTATCCGACTATCGTTCTGGACGGGCGGCCGCTTTCAATCGCTGTCCCTGCCCTCGATGAAAATGGAAGAACCCTGGTTCCGGTGAGGGAGTTCTTTGCGGAACTGGGCGCCGTGGCAACTTGGGACCAAGACACCCAAACAGTTGCGGTTACCCAGGCTGATACAGAGATTAAACTAACCATCGGTCAGAACACGGCAGCTGTAAATGGACAGGCAGTGGATCTGGATACCCCTCCCAGAATTATCGATGGCAAAATCATGGCGCCGCTCCGTTTCGTTACTGAAGCCATTGACGCTTCAGTGGCATGGAATGCGGAAACCCAGGAAATCAACATTCATACTAATCCAACCGCCCAGGGGCCAAACCTCCCGGTAGTTCCAGGTTCCAGCCCAGATCCCGATTCGGCGGGGGAAAAACCGGATAATGCCGCTCCAACTTCTCCATCGTCAGGAGATAACAAACCTCTTGCTATTGATCTGTTAAATCCCCAACTGACTTTTTACATATTGGTACCGCTCTTGCTAATAGGGGTACTGGCAGGGGCCATATTGGTGCGCCGCTCCCGTATCAGTACAGCCAATCTGCAGATCGATTCCAATGATGCGGTGAACTCGATAGAAGCCGAACCCAATGAAGGTACTCACAATGATGCGGACGGAGCAGAAATAAACCACCTCACGGTTGCTCACCATGAGGGGGGGGAATTTGAGGATAAATACCTGGGGGCAACCCGTGATACGGCAGCCACGGCCGACGTTATTGACCATATAGGTACTTCTGATACCTGGATCCCGAGTGGAGGCGATCAAGGCGGGGGCGCCCAAGATGAGGTGAAAACGGCCGAAGCGGGGCAACCAGGCGAGACTCATGCGGCGGTGGACCCCGCCGAAGCAGGCCAAGCAATAGATAATCTCGCGGCCAATGACTCTTCCGAAGCGAGCCAACCGAGCCAGACTCATGCGGCAATGGACCCGGCTGACGCTGACACCCAAGCCCCAACCCGTGATGATTTGGAGACGGTGGACGCCTATTACCATAAAGGAATCCAGATGCTCCAACAGCAGAATTGGGCCGAAGCCCGCCTGGCTCTGGTTTACCCATCGGTCGTCAAATACCGGGATTCTGAAGAACTTGGCTATTATATCGAGGCTCAGGAACAATACCAGGAGTCCCAGAATCCAGCTGCGACTGACCCATATTGGGCCGCAGTCATGGCCGATTACTATTGCCGCAAAATACCCGACGATTACGAAGGCAGTTTCAAGAAAGAGGTAACTGAACTAAAGGTACTGTGCAAGAATACTCTGGCCTTACATATGCAAAACCTACAGATGTAAAGGCTCTGGCGTTCATATTGTCTTACCCCCAAGTCTTTTATACTCGGTTCGCCAAGATATGGTCTTTCCCCTATCCAGTAAAAGAGCCGGGCATTCTACCCGGCTCTTTCCTCTGCTCACCAATGTTTTGGGATTATTTGACTGCCTTGACCTCTTCCTCTTCCCCGGCCTGGGCCTTTCTAAAGCCGGTGATAGCTTTCCCCAGCGATTCCCCTAACTGAGGCAATTTGCCGGGTCCGAATATTATCAGGGCTATCCCTAAAACCAACAAAAGCTCCCACGGTCCTACGTTAAACATGCCTGTTTTCCCCCTCCCAATTGCCGTTCATATGCCAGCCAGACCTCTGAACCGTATTGGGCGAGAGATCTTTACCAGCGCTCTCCATATTGTAAACCTACTGTACCCATATCGCCAATGAATTTTCTGTATACATTGGCAACCGGCATATTCTCCGCTTCCTTACCCTCATCAGCCGATGCCGCAACTCACAACCAAATAGTGACATGCAGCCCCATTTCCCTGCTATAATTGAATTAACGTCAAATATGAAAGGAAGTGACCTAAATGATTTTTGTGGTAGCCAAACTGACTCTAAAACCTGGTAAGAACGCAGTGTTTATGGAAGGCTGGGCAGAACTCATAGAAGAATACCGGAAGGAACCTGGCTGCATCATGTACCATGTAGGGCGGGTCATCAAAAATGAGAATTTGTGGTACATGATCAGCCAATGGGAAAGCGAAGAACTCTACGATCAGCATCTGAAGGGATCCTTCTACCAGCGCGCCGATACCTATTCTCGCGGATTCCTGGTCAAGGAACCCGAAGTCGACCGCTGCCACATCGATATGTAACCTGCTGCCAAGCGGACCAGCAATGACAGGCAATGCGCCGGCGGCATCGCTACCGGCGCGATCCTCCAGAAAAGCCAGTGTTCCGTTTCAGGGGGATCATTGGCTTTATTATTACTGTAACGAACGATTTTCGTGATTATAAACACGCCGTTAGTACAACATTGTTGTTCCATTTTACATATTCCGAAAAGACGTCTCGAAAGAGTACCTTTTTACCACTCGGGGCTCCCGTCAATTAGACTATTCCTCCTATTCATCATATTTCGACAGGGATAAATGTTATACTTGATATGATTTCAGACAAGCATTGCGCTATTTGGGACTGGGGTTAAGAAATGGGAACAATGCCTTTATATCTGGTATTTCTACATGCAATTCCGGAAACCGTTATTTTGGTACTCCTGGGTGTACTCCTGATTGGGATAAAACTCCCATGGCAAAGGGTGCTGCTGGTGGCTGCGCTTACATCCCTGGCCAGCTATTTTGTCCGGATTCTGCCGTTACCGCTCGGAGTTAACGTATTCTTGCAATTGCCGATACTGATTGGCCTGCTGGCTTATTTTTGCTCGCTGCCGTTAACGTATGCGACGGCGGCGTCATTTCTGGGATTGATTTTGCTCGGTGTATCAGAAACCATTTATAATATATCGATCGCTGATTTAACCGGCATATCCGTGCAGCAGGTTCTGGCTAACCCTCTCTGGAGAGCATTATACCCTTTGCCGAATTTCGCGCTTATGGGTTTAATAATCATGGCCCTGATCAGATACAATGTCGTAGTCTATGATATACGGGAAGCGTTTGGAGAGAAGATGTTGGACAGTGAAGAAGAGCAGTTTATCTAGTTTAATCATTGGCTTGTTAGGTCTGGCAGTGGTACTGGTGGTCCTGGGTTTCCAATATCAATACTTTCTTGACGGCTTTGTATCCATAGACGCCCCCTTCATTGTATACACCTTTTTGTTTATAATACTGGTGGCCATATCGCTATTGCTGGTACTTACCAATAGGTTGCTGCTGATATCGGAACAAAACCGCCTGGTGGAATCGCAGAATTACCAGAATGAAAAACTGTGGGAGATGAACCAGGTCATCAGGACCCAGCGACACGACTTCGTCAATCATCTGCAGACAGTTTACGGCTTGATTCAACTGGGCATGCATGAAGAAGCACAGGCCTTTATCACCGAACTATATACCGAATTACAGTTCAGCGGCGAGGCCATGAGGGTCGCGGTACCGGAGTTGAGTGCCCTATTGTTGGCCAAGTCCGGCTATGCGGCGCACAATGACATTTCCTTCAAAATCTCGATAAACTCGGATTTATCAGGCTTAACCATCAGGGCTTTCGATTTGGTGACCATCGCTGGCAACCTGATCAACAATGCCCTGGAAGCGGTGGAAAACCTGCCCCCGGCGGAACGCCAGGTGCAGCTCAAGGTCTTCGAAAACAGCCGTTTCTTTGTAATCCAAACCCGCAATCCCGGTTTCATATCCCCTGACCAGCGAGCCCGTATCTTCATCCCCGGTTATTCCACCAAACCAGGGGATACCCATCGGGGCCTGGGCTTGGCCTCCATCAAGAAGATATCTGAAGACTATCATGGTTTTACCGTGGTCAGCAGTAATCCCTGCCACGGGACCCGGGTCACGGTCGGATTGCCCAAAACAGCGCGAGGAGAAATTTCATGAGCATTCACGAATTGTCGGTACGCTGCGCGGCCTATCTGGCCCGGGAGCTCAATGCCGACCGTATCCAGGAAAACCGCATGGCCTTCGGGATGGAACTATTCCTGGGCGAACTAATCAAGCTGATCCTGGTTATAATCATCTCCCTGCTATTAGGTATACTACCGGAAGTTCTGACTGTGACCTTGACGGCTGGTTTCCTCCGTTTGGCTTCGGGCGGCGAACACTGCACCGCCTACTACCGGTGTCTCATCGGCGGGGTCACTTGTTTTTTGGTCCTGGGCGGGATTGCTCACCTCTTATATCCCGTGCTGGGCCGCCTCGATCTTCTGCTTATCGTTGGCACCGGTACCGTGATCAGCGCAACCTTGTTGTACCTTTACGCTCCCGGCGACACCGCCAACAAACCTATCAATACCTTGGAAGAAAAAACCCGTTTTAAAAGATGGTCACTCATCATTGCCGGGCTGTATTTCGTATTAATGGTTACGATGATCACGATACCTCTAGCCAAAATACTGGTTCTCCCCATTCTGATCGGCATGCTGGAGCAGAGTTTTACGGTTACTCCATGGGGCTATCGTTTCATTCACGGGGTAGACCGAATTTTAGGCGGGGGATCCTGAATACCGTAACGGGAGCTCGAAAATGGATGTCCTTATAGTAGATGACGATCAGCCCACTGGCCTTTATTTGAAACATATTGTCTCGAAAATTCCCGGCATCGATGTCCGGGCGGTGGTTACCAGCGGTGAAGAAGCGATTCGTTTCACCCGGACACAAAAACCCCAGGTGATCTTCCTGGATATTGACATGCCGGGGATGAGCGGGCTGGAAGTGGCACGCACCCTGACCGACCTGTACAGCGACCTCATCGTGATTTTTGCAACCGCCTATCCTAACTATGCCCTGGAGGCTTTTGAAGTCTACAGTTTCGATTACATCCTGAAGCCCTTCGATGAGGATCGGATCCGCAAAACCCTCACCAAGCTCAGCTCTGCTTTGAAGGGCCGGTCGTCTGCAGTCACCAGCGGAACGAAGGCCATCCCGGTCCAGAGTCAGGGGAGGACCTATCTGCTAAATCCTGACGAGATCTTGTACATCGAAAGTTGGCGAACCAATGTTTTAATCAAAACCACCCGCTGTGAACTCCTCCTTAAAGGCAATCTGGCCGATTGGGCCCAGCGCCTGCAACGATTTGGCATCATCCCCAGCCACCGCAGTTACCTGGTCAATGTTAACAAAGTCAGGGAAATCAAGCGATCAGGTTATACCTATAACATCAAGCTGTATTCGGGTGAAAACGTACCTTTAAGCCGCAACTGCGCCCAGCAGTTTAAAAAACTGCTGGGCAAATAGTGAACCAAAAAAATCTGTTTCGGTGCCATTCGTATCCTAATTTGTGCCATTCAGCCTGATTTAATTGTCAAAGGCTCCCCTATCCTGTAATTTACATAAAAAGATAAATTATTACAGGAGGTGGCAAGAGATGCGCAAGATCAAAATGTTGGGCTTTATTTCGACCTTTCTTCTGGCAGTAGCCCATAGCGGGGTGACTCCAGCCTGCTGGTTTTATTGGTATCAGCCCAAACTGCCTGAGTAGACCGAAGGACCATAATATCTGACAAGCTATTATTATTGAAAAAGAATGACGATCTGATACTAGTTTGCAATAAATATCCAGGCTCAGGCCTGGATATCCTTTTTACCCTTTATTATGTAACTGTTATGGGAAGAAGCGGCAATGTTTTAAAGCACCAAAGCATATGGAGGTTCGGATGCTTTTCGGAACGCCTGAAAGGTTGTACTGTTTGAATTATAAACAGCAGAAATAAGAACATTCGTATCAAGCATTACTTTTATCGTTTGACGCTCTCTCATGAACCTTCTATCTCCGCCCTCACCTCACGTGCTAATCTCATAAGATCTTCTTCGCTATTAATCCCTGCCTTTTCAAATTCACCGCTCATTTCCTTTTGCAGGGTGCGCATAGCATAGAGGTTTGCGTTCATCACAATAGCATAATCGCCTTTACAGATGAAAGTAACTCTGTCTCCTTCGGAGACTTTTAATAGGGTTCGGATTTCCTTAGGAATCGTAACCTGCCCTTTCGACATTATTTTTGCGTTATCAATCACGGGAACATCCATCATATTTCACTCCTTTCCAGCGGGATATTTCCTACTTATCCTACTTTGTACTATATGCCATAGCAAGAGAGAATACAACGGTTGTGTAAATATATTAACGATGCCAATTTTAATTTCAGCGTTTTTATGCCCATAAGGAATATTCCTGTAAATCCGCGCTATTCGCATCCTTGTTTTTGCCACTCAGGCTGTATATTCCGGTCGGATAAGACCATAGATACGGCAAAATAAGGCCACCGTTCC
>CAZOMS010000092.1:0-2292 GCA_964580805.1 uncultured Syntrophomonas sp.
TTCCTGGAACAAAACAGGGTCCTGCGCAACGACCAGATCGTGCAGATAGCCAAACCGGCAGTGGTCAGCATCGAAGCGGTCGATACCAGCAACCCGATCAAAACCACTACCCACACCGGGACTGGATTCAATGTCGACCCTGCGGGGATCGTGATCACCAATGAGCACATCGTCACCGGGTCGGGTACCATAACCATCACTTTTGAGAGCGGACAAAAATTTTACGCAAATCACTACCAGCAGGTGCCCGGTCATGACCTGGTGGTAATCCGGCTGAACAGCGCCGGCCTCCCGGCTATCAGCCTGGGCAGCGACGAGGATCTCCAAGTTGGGGATACGGTTACCATCGTCGGCAATCCCCTGGGCTTCCAGAAGATAGCCCAACGGGGGAAGGTGTCCGGGTATTTCAGCAATGAGTCCGGCAACCGGATCATGGCCATTCAGCTGCCGATTAATCCCGGCAACAGCGGCAGCCCGGTAATAAACCAGCAGGCGCAGGTGGTCGGTATCATTTACGGCAGCACTCACCAAGAGGTGGACGGCAAATCAGAACCTCTGGCTGTGGCCATACCGGCCCAAGCCCTGGCCGGCGTACTCCCATAGAGTACTGCCCTTCCACCGTCACTGAAAGTATGTCAGGCCAACCGCCCGTTCGTGATATCATATAATCTGCGCAATTGAATTTGTATCATCAACCGGCATTGTCCAACCATAGGCTTTCGCCAGTTGATGCCGCCAAGGGGGCAACGCATTCTTGAAGCTCTTATTAGATTTGATCATATTGGATTTCGACGGGGTGATAATAGATTCGGGTGCAGACATCACCGCCGCTGTCAATCACACTCGCAGTTTGTTTGACCTGCCCTCCCTGCCCGGTACCACCGTTATAGAATATATTGGGGATGGGGTAAGGGCGCTGATAGAGCGGAGTTTCAAGGGCAGCCCCCCGGAGATACTGGAACGGGCCTTATCCCTGTACAGAGAATATTACCGGCTCCATGCCCTGGATGAGACCCGGCTCTACCCCCACGTCAGGACCACCCTGAAGGCCTTGCACGGTAAAGGTAAAAGAATCGCCCTGGTTACCAATAAATCAGAACCCCTGGCCGAGTTGATCCTGACCGGCCTGGAGGTGAGATCCTATTTCGACCTGGTGGTGGGGCCGGAATCGGTGCAGCGTATGAAACCCGATCCCGAAGGGGTGATAAAGGTGCTGGATGAATTCCAGACCGCCGCCCGATGCGCTATCATGGTGGGTGATACTGACAGTGATATCGAAGCCGGCCGCAGGGC
This sequence comes from uncultured Syntrophomonas sp., assembly GCA_964580805.1. Taxonomy (GTDB): domain Bacteria; phylum Bacillota; class Syntrophomonadia; order Syntrophomonadales; family Syntrophomonadaceae; genus PHAA01. The sequence continues at coordinate 1,294 of CAZOMS010000092.1, forward strand.
CGGCACATGGACCTGCGCCGCCCGCTACGGGCTGGGGGACAAGGAAAACCTGCTAGAATCCCAACCCGATCTGATCATCGACGATATCGCCGAACTGCTGGCCCACATAGAATAGGCCCGACGCCAGTTGGGCCATAGGCTTGATAACCTGTACATGCCACAGGTCCGACAGTGATTTCATATATACCTAAGAAACGGCCCGGGAAGCCCGAGGAGGAAAGGGGTCCGGCAATCCCGGTCTGTTTGAATCAGAACTATTTTAAAGGAGGTCTTAAGGTTAACATGAGCATTTCCAGCGACAAGAAGAAGGAATTGCAAGCCGAATACAAGCAGCTGAAGACGGATATGGGCATCTTCGCGGTCATCAACAAGGACACCAATAAATATTTCCTGGTGGAGACCAAAAATCTCAAGGGCAAAATGAACAGCACCAGTTTCCAGCTGAGGTCGGGGGCCCACCCCAACCGGGAATTACTGCAGAATTGGCAGCAATTGGGGGCCGATCGGTTTGAGATCACCGTCCTGGAACAAATCGACTACGAGGAAGGCAAGGATGATTACAGCGATGACCTGGAACTGCTGCGGATGATGTGGACGGAAAAACTGGCGGCCCAGGGTATCGGGTTTTATTGATGGAACCAGGCTGCCACTCCGTATAAATGGGAGGCGAGTATCGGTGTTCGATAATGACAATTTTCGGCCCGGGAGTAAATTGAAGCTCAAAGACAAAAGCACCGACTACAGCGCTGGCTATGCTTCCAAGGAAGCAGCCCGGGAGCGGACCGAGAAAAACATCGACCGGATGGCGCGGATGCAGGATATCCTCTACGCCCAGGACAAATATGCCCTGCTGATAATCATCCAGGCCATGGACGCAGCGGGTAAAGACGGGGTCATCAAGCATGTTATGAGCGGGCTCAATCCTCAGGGAACCATGGTACACAGTTTCAAACGCCCTTCTGCCGAGGAATTGGATCATGATTATCTCTGGCGCTACAC
>CAZOMS010000092.1:2392-6095 GCA_964580805.1 uncultured Syntrophomonas sp.
AAGGAAAGGCTGCTGGCCCGCCTGGATGAGCCCGACAAGAACTGGAAGTTCAACGCCGGTGACCTGGAGGAAAGAAAGCATTGGGATACATATCATAAGTATGCGGAAGAGGCCATAAACGCCACCGATACCGATCATGCCCCCTGGTATATAATCCCGGCCGACAAGAAATGGTTTGCCCGTATGGCTATCTCGGAGATAATCGCTGATACCCTGGAAGCGATGAAATTGGAATACCCGCGGTTGAATGAGGACCAAAAGAAAATGCTGGCGGTTTACCGGGCCCAGCTGTTGGAGGATTAAAGACCCAAGGAATTGGATTTTCATGTCTGGATGTTCATCGTTCCGTCTAGTACATAATTTCGAAGCCGAACTATCCAGCACTTTTTGAGGAGAGTGATTACTGTTGCTGCCTTGCATCGAGGGGAGCAGTTATGATACTCCGGCCGGTCAAACCCGCCACTGGTTGGATCGTCTGGCCCTGAACAGCCGGGCTTATTTTGTGGCCGGAGCCTTGCGTATCATCGACCAGGGCCGCCGGGCAGCCAACCGGGACCAATACGGCGACTCCGAATGGGTAGGCTCGTCTTATAACATCCTGCGGCTGATCGAAAGATGCGGCGGGCGGTTTCACCTGCAGGGACTGGACAATATTGCCGCCGGCAGCGAGCCGGTAGTTTTTATCAGCAATCATATGAGTACCCTGGAGACCTTCGTCTTTCCATGCCTGATCGAACCTTACAAGCATGTAACTTATGTGGTGAAGGGAAGCCTGGTCACCAATCCCTTCTTCGGGCCGATTATGCGGTCCCGTGATCCCATCGTGGTCAGCCGCGACAACCCCAAAGAGGATTTCAAGATCGTCATGGACAAGGGCAAAAAACTGCTGTCATCCGGATGGTCAATCATCATCTTTCCGCAGAGCACCAGGACTACCCGGTTCAAGCCGGAGCATTTCAATACCCTGGGCATTAAACTGGCCCGCGCCGCCAAGGTGAAGGTAGTACCGGTAGCCATAAAAACCGATTTCTGGGGAAATGGGCGGCTGATCAAGGATTTCGGGCCGATCGACCGTCAAAAGGATATCCACATGGTTTTCGGGGAACCCATGGCGATAACGGGGAGCGGGGGAGAAGAGCATCAGCGGGTGATTGAATTTATTCAGAGTCATCTGCAGGTCTGGCAGAAGGGGTAAACGAAAAATAAGTCAGGCCAACCTTTTCCGGCACAGATCTTCAAGAGGACAATCCAGGCAAGCCGGCGACTTGCGGCAGTGGCGCTTGGCATGCTCCACGATCAACGCGTGGAATTCTCCATACAGGTGAGTATCCCGTGGCAGTGACGCCTCCATTATCAACCGCAGTTGATCGTACTTGACTGGTATCTCCCAACCCAGCCGCGCCAACAGTCGCCGGGTATAGGCATCGATCACAAAAAAGGGCTGGTCCAGGGCATACAGCAGTATGGAATCCGCGGTTTCCGGTCCCACTCCCTTGATGGCCAGCAATTCCTGCCGCAAGCATTGTCCATCCACCCTTGTGACCCGGCTGACGTCGTAATTATAAGCCTCAAACCAACTGGTCAGGTGCTTGAGGTGGCCGGCCTTCTGGTTGAAATAACCACAGGGTTTGATGATCCCCGCCAATTCCTCCAGGCTTACTGTGGCCACAAATTCCGGGGACAATCGCTCCTCAAAATTGCGGATGGCTTTCTCCACATTGGTCCAGGCGGTGTTTTGAGTGAGGATGGCTCCCACCATCATCTCGTAGGGGGTCCGGGCCGGCCACCAATGACGGGAGCCATAAGCTCTGAAGAGCCTGTCGAAGATGGTCATCAATTGGTCCCTGTCTGCCTCCGTCATGTTCGCCCCAACCTTCCTTAAATCTTCGTCTCCATAACCAGCTGCCGGTCATATACTAATGAATATTATTATATCACCTTTCCGAATTGAAGCCGTCCTTAGGGTCGGTTGACAATGAGCAAGGGTTGAAGCTAAATAAACATATGAACAAGATCAATAATGCCCGTCGCTGGCAACCAAATACCGCCAACCTGACCGCCTGCCCCTGCAACTGGTGTCCCCGCGAGTGCGGGATAGATCGCTCCCAAGCGGTCGGCTTCTGCGGCTGTCCGGACCAGATCAAATTGGCCCGGGGGGCCTTGCATTTTGGCGAGGAGCCCTGCCTGAGCGGGGATGGAGGCAGCGGCACCATATTCTTCAGCGGGTGTAACCTGCGCTGCTGTTTCTGCCAGAACTACGAGATTAGCAGCCAGGGATTGGGGCGGGAGATTTCCATCGACCGCATGGCGGAGATATGCCTGGAACTGCAGTCAGCCGGAGCACATAATATCAACCTGGTAACCGCCACTCCTTACCTGCAGTGGATCCTGCCCGCCCTGGACCGGGTCCGCCCTCACTTGCATATCCCGGTGGTGTACAACTGCAGCGGTTATGAAAAAGTGGAGGTGGTCGAGGCCCTTCAGCCTTACATGGATATTTATCTGCCCGATCTTAAATATTACAGCGATGAACTTTCCTGGCGTTACTCCCGCTGCCATGATTATTTTGCAGTTGCCGCTGCCGCTATCCGAGCTATGGTGACTCAATGCGGGACGCCCGTGTTCGATCGGGAAGGGATTCTGCAAAAAGGGGTGATCATCCGGCATTTGGTTTTGCCCGGGGCCAGACAGGACTCTATCAGAATAATGCACTGGCTCAGCGATAATCTGCCCCGGGGTGATTTCATGCTGAGCCTCATGAGCCAATATACCCCGACCTGTAACAGCAGCCTGTTCAAAGAGATCAACCGCAAGATAACCTCCCGGGAATATGATTCCGTAGTAGATGAGGCCGTCCGCTTGGGATTGACCAATGGCTATATCCAGAACCGCAGCAGCGCCGCTCCTGAATTCACACCCCCGTTCAACCTGGAGGGGGTTTAAACTGGGGGGGGTTTAACCGGGCCGAGTTCCAGACCCCTGTTTTATGGCACTTTTTAAGCGGGAATGGCTGAAGCTATCGGTTTTCTTCCAATAAATAAGACATCAAAATCTTGGGCTATTGCAATAAATCGCTTTTGGGATTGAAAATAGGGCAGGAGAGGGGACAGGAATGATGAGATTTATCGGCAATATTATCTGGGTGGTCTTTGGAGGGCTTCTCGGAGCCATCGCCTGGAGCCTGGCGGGTGTGCTATTGTGTGCAACCATCATCGGCATACCTTTTGGGCTGCAATGTTTAAAGATTGCCGGATTTGTGCTGTGGCCTTTCGGCCGGGAGATCCTCTTGGGCAACTTCGGCGCCGGCGGTTTGATCTTCAACATCATCTGGCTCCTCGTTTTTGGATGGGAATTCGCCCTGGCCCACCTGGCTACCGGGTTATTTTTCTGCGTTACCATAATCGGCATCCCATTTGGATTGCAGCATTTCAAGCTGGCCATGCTGGGACTCATACCCTTTGGAGCGCAGATCAGGCCGGTTTTAAACTGAACCCGGTCTCGGAGTTGCGGTTAATGAACGAAGCACCAGTATAAATTTGCGCTGAGATCGGCAAACCTAAAACATGGAATCCAATTTATCACACTCGTTCACTGTACTGATTTATCATGCGGATTCATCAGCGGATTTATGGTACTAAAGGAGAATAGCTGTTGACCCAAGTCATTGTCCAGGAATGTGCTGAATATCGCCAGGACCTCCTGC
>CAZOMS010000092.1:6105-8394 GCA_964580805.1 uncultured Syntrophomonas sp.
GGTGGGACCAATTTGTCTCCCCAGGGATGAAGTTCCTGCTCAAAGTCAACCTGATCGGGCCCAAGAAATCAGAGACAGCGGCGGTAACCCATTCCGAATTCGTGCGGGCCCTTACCCGCCTGCTCAAGCAGCAGGGGTGTGAAGTATGGATAGGGGACAGCGCCGGCGGAGCCATAGCCGGCATAGCTCCCACTGCCCAGGGGCTGGTGATTTCGGGTCTGAGGAAGGTTGCCGAAGAAGAAGGGGCGGTACTGAAAAACTTCGATAAAGAAGGGGTAGTAGAGGTAATTCCCCATAGCCCCTACGTGGAGCGGATGTACCTGGCCAAGCCCATGTTCGAAGCCGACCAGGTTATAAATTTGCCCAAATTAAAGACCCACTCCGCCGGCATCTATACCGGCGCGGTTAAAAACCTGTTCGGCTGCATCCCCGGGCTGAGGAAAGCCGAATACCATCGCCTAGCCCCCAATCCCCGCGACCTGGGTCATATGCTGACCGATATCCACCAAGCCGTCAAAGTCGGGCTGCACATAATGGATGGGGTGATCGCCATGCAGGGGGAGGGACCCACCGCCGGTGAGGTCTACCCCGCCGGTAAGATACTGCTGAGCCGCGACCCCTTGGCTCTGGATACGGTGGCCACCGCCATGTTGGGGATGGAGATAGAGGACATCCCGATATTGATGAGTGCTCGGGAGAGGGGCTTGGGCGAATCGGATCTGGAGCAGATTAAGATCTCCGGCGATTATGACCAGCCGCCCCGTTTCACGGATTTCAAATTCCCCAAACGTTTCCGCAGCTCCAAAAAGGGCAATCATGCGGTGCTGGTGAAGCTGATCGACTTCCTCAAGACCAGGCCCAGGATCAATGCCAGAGTGTGCAAGGATTGCAACATGTGTGTCGAGAGCTGCCCGGTACAAGCCATAGACGAAACGACCAAAAAGATCGACTACAATACATGTATCGAGTGCATGTGCTGCCACGAACTCTGTCTGCACCAGGCCGTGGAACTCAAACGGGACAGCCTGTGGGCGGAGATCTTTACCCGTCTTTACCGCGGTACCTATAGATAATCAGATTCTATGACCCAACTACCGCAACTGGTGATAAATCCGCAAGCATCCACGCCGCGGCGACTAGCCGCAGTTGTCAGGCCAAAATTGCATCACCACCAGTAGGATAATACAAATCCAGAGTTTGCATCGTCAAAAACCACCCGGCAGCCCAACCGGGTGGTTCCTAATAAATTCATTCCATTCGACCAATTCGACGCGTGGAGCTAGATGACCGCCAGACCCTGGGCGCCGATCTCTGGCAGTCCGGTCGGTTCGAAAACCTCCACCCGGAACAGCCGTCCGTATTTCCCAATCTTGAAAACGCTGATCGAACCCTGGTTGCCATTCAATGAGTAAAGATTGCGTCCATCCCGACTGACGGCGGTGTCCAGGGGGGCGCCGGTGCCGAACAGGGTGCTGAAAACCGTCTCTTTGACGAACAGAGTGCCGTCGCTGTTGATCCGGTAGCGGGTTATGGTTCCGCCATTGCCGGCATTGGCGGTATAGGCGAATCTCTCCCGCCTGGTGACCGCTACCCAGCAGGTGGCCACCTGCCCATTTATCACTGAACCACTGACCACATCAAGGTTGCCATTAGTATCAGCCGTGTAGGAGGATAGGGCATTGGGTCCGGCCTCAGTCACAAGTAAAAATCCTTTCCTCAGAAACACCTCCCCAAATGGAGCCGCGCCGTTGGAAGGATTGACGACCGGTCCGTCCAGGGTGCCATCGCTGTTGACCAGATAGACAGAAAGGATGTTGGTAGTTCGTTCAGAAACCACCAGCAGACGGCCATTGGGGCTGAAGACAACGCAGGATGGCTGGGCATCAGAGGTACTGAGGGGGAAAGAGCCGATGAAGGTCAAACTGCCATCACCGGCAATCCTAAAACCAGCCACGTTGGAGTCGTTGCCGGCGTCACCTTCATTGGTCACAAAGAGAAGATCACGGTACTGGGCTAAGCTGTTAGGGGCGACACCTCCTGATGGTTCAACGTCCACCAGGCTGAGCCCCCCATAAGGTGAAATCCGAAAACTGCTGATGGAATCGCTGCCATTGTTGACCGCAAACAGGTAGCGAGCACGCCGGGAGAGGATTACCGAGCCCTGTGATGTCAATGGGTCTACGATAAGTTCACCGGAACCTTCGCCGCCGGTAGAAAAAGAATTGATGAAACTAAGCCTTCCTTTGAATCCCCTGCGCAGAGCTACGATTTCATTGTTGTCAGCATCAT
>CAZOMS010000093.1:0-1369 GCA_964580805.1 uncultured Syntrophomonas sp.
TTGCCTTTGCCCTCGTCGCCCCATTGTGCGCCTACAAGCACTACGGCTGGCATTTGCCCACCCCCCGGTTCATTGATCAAATCAACCGTTGTTTCATTCCCTAAATGTGGCTCTTATTCCCAACCAATTAATAGTAGCAGATGGACAAACATAGTGTCAACGGCTACGCCAAGCCGCCGATTGTCTAGTTCTCCATATCTGCAAATACTAGTGGGTAAGCTTCCTGGATGTGTTTGATGGGGACAATGTCTATCCCCTTTACCCCTACCGGGATGTCCGGTTGGTTGGCGGAAGGAATCAGCACAGTCCTGATACCAGCCTTCTGGGCGCCGATTATCTTTTGATAAATGCCTCCCACTGGCTTTATCCGTCCCTGTATGGATATCTCTCCGCTAATCGCGACGTCCTGGAGCACCGGCCGGTTAAAGACCGCGCTGGTAATAGCCAGGAAGATGGCTGCTCCAGCGGAAGGGCCGTCTACCTTCCCGCCGCCGATAATGTTGATGTGTAAATCGTATTCACTCAGACTGTGCCCATTCTCTTTGCGGAAAACAGCGGCAGCGTTGGCCACCGAGTCTTTGGTCATCGATCCGGCGGTATCATTGAAACGAATCCGGCCTTGCTCCCCCGCAGCCGGGAAGGCGGTGGCCTCCAACTCTATCAGTGTACCCAGATAACCCGACAGTCCAATCCCATAGACTCGTCCCACCTCCGGTTCATCAGAGGCTCGGTTTTTAATGGCAGGAGAAAGCCGGCTGTTCTGAATAGCTTCGTAGACGTGGTCCGGCTCTACCTGCGACAGGGCTCCTTCCCCCATGTTCATGGTCAGACCGTGGGCGTCCAGAAGTATCTTGTTGGCAGCGCGTCCGTCATGGCAGTATTGGCTAATTATTTGTCCAACCTCCGGGGCTGTATCTATTCCCAATCTATGGGCTGAATTCGTGACAATTTCTTCGATATGGCCGGGCGTCAAGGGTTCAAAATATACCTCCATACAACGTGACCGGAAAGCCGGGCTTATTTCTTCCGGATCGCGGGTAGTGGCGCCAATAAGCAAGAAATCCGCTGGCACCCCTTCCGTAAAAATCTTCTTTATGTACTGCGGTACCCGTTCGTCGGCGGGATCGAAATAAGACGATTCGAAATAAACCCTTTTGTCCTCCATTACCTTAAGCAGTTTATTCTGCAGGTAACTGTCCATCTCGCCGATCTCATCAATAAATAATATGCCCCCATGGGCACTGGATACCAGTCCCAATTTAGGTTCGGGGATGCCTTCCTCGGCTAGTTCGCGCCGTGCGCCCTGATAGATAGGGTCATGCACAGAACCCAGCAAGGGATTGGTTGATTCACGCGGATCCCACCGCAA
>CAZOMS010000093.1:1469-8348 GCA_964580805.1 uncultured Syntrophomonas sp.
GCCCTCAAGATAAATCCGCGGGTGCCATACAGGGATTCAAGCTGTTTGAAGAGGGTGTCAATCCGTTCCTCTATGCCTATCTGCGAATCCACCTGCATATCCTTCTGCTTCTTGTTCTTCATCCAATATAACACTGAGGTTTCCTCCCCTGATTACTCAGGTGCCACTACCAGCTTTATTTCTGCGTGTACAGATGGAAATATCTTTATCTTTATGGGATAATTGCCCAGATGCTTGATGGGTTCCCCGATCTCGATCTTTTTCTTGTCAATGGTTACACCGAAGTCCTTCTCTAGCAATTCGGCGATTTCCTTGGCAGTGACAGCGCCGAACAAGCGATCTCCCGACCCGGTCTTGACGTTTATCTTGACCCGTTGCCCATGTAGTTTGCTTTTCAGAACTTCGGCCTGTTCTTTCTCAGTATTTTTCTTTTTCTCGGCCTTTACGCTTTTTTCCTCAATCTCCTTAAGACGAGTCTTGGTAGCCTCTTCAGCTAATCCCTGTGGTATCAAATAATTACGACCGTACCCATCAGATACCTCCAGCACCTGACCTTTGGTCCCCAGTTTCTTGACATCTTGGATCAGAATAACCTTCACGCCTATCCCTCCTTTTTTGACTCCAATCCCCGGTAATCCAATAATGAATCAAAAAGACCCAAAAGACCAAGGAAAATTATCGCCGGCAAGGTAAAAAACAATATGTTCAAAACAAAGATCGCCGACCACCATCGGCGAGCCCGACCCGACAAACGCCTCCATAGATAGACCATAGTGGCACTCCCAAAATAGATGGCCACGGGAAAAGCCGCCACTACCAGATTGGAACCGACATAATACCAGGCGTTGGCCCCTCCCCAACCCCAAAGCATCAAGATCAATCCGGCTATAACCACCCAAGCCACCGGCCAGGGCATGACCTCTTCGGCAAAGGGTGTTGAGGGCGGAATGGGCAGACCCCGATTACGGCCAATATAGGTGCCCAACCGCAGGATAACAAACACCGCTAACATTGCCTGGATGTAATACCAAGCGGGCAAATGGCGAAACGACCATGTATAAATGGCAGTGAACTGGCCTTTCAATTCCTCCCGGCTCATCCCCTGCTGTTCGTAGAATCGGAGCAGTCCGCTATCATCCAGCAACACCAGGTTGGTATCCACCTGTGCCTCGATCTCCTCGGGGTTAACGAATATGTATTCACCTTGGTTCACCCCGTAGGCGATCCCCATAAACAAACTGACCAACAGCAGTCCTGACAGGAACCCTCGCACCTGCACTTCATAATAGCCCTTTTGACTGCCCAATTGAAGGGCCATAATAAAGGATGGCAAGCCAAAAATAAGTAAAAAGAATAGGACTCTATCCCCGGCTATACCGAGTAACAGCAGCACATTGAGGGTCATTATAATGAGCATCTGTCTGCGTCCGGTCCAATAAATCCCCAGCAACAGCGTAATGCCCCAAACCAAACCGCTGACCGCCGCCAAGGGGGGCGAAGTGCTCATCACCAGGCAAGCAGCTAAAGAGATAAGCATGATCCTTATAAAGCCAGTCAACCTATCACCTCTTCTTTTGGTCCCTGCCCCGGCCTTCGATATAGCTTTGCAGTTGGGTGAGGTCTCCATGGATATGGTGCACCTCGTCAAGGTCGCTGATGCTGGTGTTAAGCTGGTGTTTGATCCGCATATCGAGCACCTGGTAATTGATGCCGACCCTGCGCCCCAGGATGTAGGAGTTGATTATCAAGGCGGCCAAGGCATCTATGCTGGCATCGTTGCCAGCATTTAAGAGTGATTTGAATAAAACTCCCATATTCTCAGCCAAATCCGCCTTCAACCATTCCAACACCCTGACATCGTCGGTACGGCCTGCTTCTCTTGTCAATTTGGACACCTCCGAAAACCCTTTTCGGCACCGGCGTCCCTTTTTCCTGCCTGAAAGGCGGCTGCCTCGATTAAACCAATTCCTCACCGCCACATCATTATATTATTTCTTTCCATGACTAACTTGAGCAACGTATCCCTGGCTCTGGCGTTAGGGCAAAAAGAAAGCCCGCTGCACAGCGGGCTCCTTGGTCACGCTCAATTTTTGGCGTTTTTTATTCTGATGTATAGGGCAGCAAAGCCATGATCCGGGCCCGTTTGATGGCCACGGTCAACTGACGCTGGTGCAAAGCACAGTTGCCGGTTATGCGGCGGGGAAGGATCTTGCCCCGCTCGGTTATATAACGACGCAGTTTGGCTAGTTCTTTATAATCTATACCCTCAACCTTGTCGGCACAGAACGTACATGGACGTCTCTTCTTACGTTTATCCCGCTTCATCAAGCTATTGTCCTCCTTTGTTTAGAAAGGTATATCATCCTCGTCATCCCGGCGTACAATATCTATATCTTCCAATTTTACTTCGCGCCCCAAGTCTTCCCAAGGATCGGGCTCACGCTTGGCAAAGGAACTACTGGGCGCTGATCCGGCCGGCGCTTTATCCAAAAAACGGACCTCATCAGCCACGACCTCGGTGGCTTTGCGCTTCTGCCCATCTTTACCCTCGTAGGTCCTCACCTGCAAACGGCCTTCCACCGCTGCCAGTCGGCCTTTTCCCAGGTAGTTGGCACATAATTCTGCTAATTGCCGCCAGGCGACGATATCAATAAAATCTGTTTCATCCCGGTTGTACTTACGGTCCACAGCCAGAGAAAAAGTTGCCACTGCTGTTCCGTTGGTAGTGTACTTCAGTTCAGGATCGCGCGTTAGGCGCCCAATCAAAATAACTCTGTTTAGCATTGTCTTCTCCTCTCTGACCGTTTACCGCTATTTTTCGTCTTTGCGAACGATGATATGGCGCATCAGACTATCGGATATTTTTATGACCCTGTCCAATTCCTGGACAGTCTCGGGCTGACCCTTGAAATGCCATAAACAATAAATACCCTCTGCATAGTCTTCAATTCTGTACGCCATGCGCTTTCTACCCCATCCCCCGACTTCTTCAGTAAACTCGCCGCCAAAACCATCTATGATCTTGTGCAGTCTATCCTTGATTTCGGTGAGCCCTTCCTCAGCCAGGTCTGGTTTGATGATAAACATCATCTCGTATTCACGCATTCTCACACCTCCTCCCTATGGACTAAGCCCGCTACACGAGCAATGGCCCCGAACCTTCGTTCGGGGCAGGGACTTACACTGTATTATACCAGTATTCCTTTCGGGAGTGCAACCGCATTAAGCCAAGTTTTGCATTAATCCATGTTATGTTGTTATGTTCTCGTGTTATGTTCTTACCCTTCCTTATCCTTCTTCCTGCACCTCAGCCACAACTCTCAGCATTTTGCGTTCAAAGTCGCTGCGAGGCAGCATAACCAGGCGGCCACACCCGGTACATTTAATTTTGATATCGGCTCCCAGGCGCACAACTTGCCAGGTAAAACTGCCACAGGGATGCTGTTTTTTCATTTTGACCACATCACCCAATTGGAATGTCTTCCTCTCCACCCCCATCACCCCGCTCGCCGATCAGAATAGGCTCGTTATCTTTTTATTTTAATGGGCTTGAACCCGGTATTCACCACCCGGCCAATCTCAAAACACGGCTCCCCGCTTTCCTGCATCAGCTTGACGAACCGGTCAATCTGTTCTTCGTTCAAGGCCACCAGTATCCCCCCGGCGGTTTCAGGAGTAAACAGGAGGTCCTGCCGGGTAAGATCTACCTCCTCCAGATATTCCAATTTGTCTGCCAGGTAATCACGATTATTGTAGGCTCCTGCGGGTATTAATCCCATATTTGCATACTCCAGAGCTCCTTGCATAAACACTATTTGATCCGTGCTTAGCTCTATTTCCACATCACTGGCTGCTGCCATCTCGTAAAGATGTCCGATCATACCGAAGCCGGTAACGTCGGTAGCGGCCTTGGCCCCCACCGCTTGCATTGACTCGGAGGCAGTCCGGTTCAAGGTAGTCATCCATTTCATGGCTTCCCCGATAGCTGCCGAAGAAGCCATTCCCGCTTTGATGGCTGTGGCGATGATCCCGTTGCCCAGAGGCTTGGTTAAAAATAAGCGATCCCCAAGCCGAGCGCCGCTATTGCTTATCACCCGATCGGGATGGACCAGTCCGCACACACTCAATCCGTACTTGGGTTCGTTGTCGTCTACTGTATGGCCGCCCACGATCAATGCTCCCGCTTCGATTACCTTGTCCAGGCCTCCCTCCAGTATCCTGCGTAAAACCAATAGATCCTGACATTGAGGGTAACAGACCAGATTCATCGCCAGCAAGGGGCGCCCCCCCATGGCGTAGACGTCATTGAGGGCATTGACCGCTGCTATCTGCCCGAAGACAAACGGATCATCTACCATGGGAGTAAAAAAATCTATGGTCTGAATTAGAGCGAGATCATCGGTGAGGCGATAAACCCCCGCATCGTCACGGCTATCGATCCCGACCAGTAAATTGGGATCCCGGGGCCAATTCAGCCCCTCCAGTACCTTTTCTAAGGTCCCCGGACCTATTTTGGCTGCTCAGCCAGCCGCTCGGACCATTTCCGTAAGTCGGAGGTTGTCTTCTGCCACGGTGTATCACCTCTTTTTTCCATTGCCTGGGCTTGATGGCTGACCTTAAATCTGAATTTTTCCATGAATACCTTGTAGGCTTGGTAAGCCATATAAACGTCAATCTTGCTGGATACCTCAAAAGGAGAATGCATTCCCAGCAATGCCACGCCGCAGTCAACAACCTCCATGCCGTAATGGGCGATATATTGGGCCACCGTGCCACCGCCCCCGATATCTACTTTACCTAGTTCCCCAATCTGCCATATCACCCCAGCCTCATCGAACAAGCTGCGGATCCGGGCAATGTATTCGGGATTGGCGTCATTGGACCCGGATTTGCCTCTTGACCCGGTATACTTAGTAATGACTACCCCCTGCGACATGAAAGAGTTGTTCATCTTTTCGAACACCTCCGGGTAGTTGGGGTCGATAGCCGCATTGACATCGGCGGACAAAGCATGGGAAGCAGCCAAGGCCTGACGCAAACTGAAATAATCGTTCTTGCCGGCCTTATGCATGATTTCAGCTACGATATTTTCTATGAGTAAAGACTGCAATCCAGTATTACCTGCACTGCCAATCTCCTCTTTGTCAACAAACAAACACAAAGCCGTACGATTAGGTTGTTCAACCTCCAGTGCCGCTCGCAATGAGGTGTAGGCACATACCCGGTCATCCTGCCCATAAGCCCCGATCATGCTCCGGTCCAGCCCTACCTCCCGAGCAGGAAAAGCCGGCACCAGCTGCAGCTCGGCGCTGGTCAGGTCATCCTCCACAATATTGAAGCGGTCCTGCAGTACATTCAAAACGAAAGCCTTAATGGGGTCATCTTCCCTCTGTAATAATGGACGGCTGCCGACCAGGGCATTGAGACTCTCGGCATTGACGGCCTCGGACATCTTCTTCTCCATCTGGTCTTTAGCCAGGTGGGGAAGCAGGTCGGCGATGGTCAAAACCGGATCCTCGGCCTTTTCACCTACGGTTATGTTCTTGACGGTGCCGTCTCTTTTGACCACCACCCCGTGCAGGGCCAGCGGCATAGCCAGCCATTGGTATTTCTTGATGCCTCCATAATAATGGGTCTTAAGCAAGGCCATACCGTCAGCCTCATAAATCGGGCGGGCTTTTAGGTCCAGCCGGGGAGAATCTATATGGGAGACTACTATATTGAATCCTTCTTCCATTGGTTGGGTCCCGATTATAGCCAGGGCCGCCACCTTGCCTTTGCTGGTTATCAATAGCTTATCTCCCGCTTTTGGGACGTCGATTTTTTCCAGGGTCTTGAATCCCGCTGCCAGGGCCATATGGCTGATTTGCTCGGTTGCTTCTCTCTCTGTTTTAGCTGCGTTCAGAAAATCCAAATACCCAGCGTTGAAATTATAGGCCTCCTGGATTTTGTCTTCAGTCAGCTTGAACCAACCACTCCCGTCTTTTTTCTTGCTCTCGTCTGGCATATGCGTTATCCCCTTTCTGACCGTCTTTCTTATTACTTTCCCTTACTGGGCCTAGCTCTATACCATGCTGTAATCTATGACCATAAGAGTCGCCCCCTCTGCAGCGAATAGGGAATGAATCGAGTCCCCCATCCAGGCTCTGCGCTTTTCCAAATCCGGTGACCGTGGTAAAAATTATCCTCATCAGGAAGCGGCTTACCATATATAGTAGCAGAAAACACATCCTGGCGGGTACCAAGGCCGGTATAAAGTGCGCCAACGGATGATAAAATAGGCTATATATGGTAACATAATAAATATATTTTCAGGAAAGCGGGGACGTTAATTAATGAAGGTTAAAGACAGAATGACTCCCAATCCTTACACCATAACGCCTGACGCGGGTGTCGGCGACGCTTGGTTGTTTCTTATAAACAATGGTCTGAACCGATTGCCGGTGATGGATCGGGGCAAGTTGGTTGGGATCCTCACCAAGAAGGACTTTGGTTCCCGCCCTGATCTCAATTTCCGGGGGACATCTATTGCTACCCGTTACTTCTCCACTGAGGAGACTATGGCCTTGAACAGGGTTAAGGTGCGGGATATCCTTCCCCTCAACCAGGTTCTGGTGACCATCGGCCCGGATGCGTATATCGAACAGGCGGCCCAGCTGCTGCGGGATAACCAAATAAGCGGTTTGCCGGTGGTTGATGACGATAGCCGGCTTATCGGCATCATAACTCAAACCGATATTTCACAGGCCTTCATGGAAATCCTGGCTATTAATCTCAAAGGGGTACGCTTAAATATGCGAGTCCAAAACACCCCGGAAACCCTGATTAAAATAGGTGAGATCCTGCAAAAACATGGGGTCACCTTCCATAACCTGGTGA
>CAZOMS010000094.1:0-8172 GCA_964580805.1 uncultured Syntrophomonas sp.
AATTCGTTCCGCTGGTGGAAAGCGGGCTGTTAAACAGCCCGGCCACCCGGCAAGCGGTGCGGGAGTACATAAAACCACTGCTGGATCTGGACATCGACACCCTGGTGCTGGGCTGCACTCACTATCCCTTTTTAGCCCCGGTTATAGAAGAATTGGCCGGATCGGATGTGACCCTGGTCGATCCAGCTGAAGAGACGGTGTCCGAACTGACAGAGTTATTGACTGCCCGGGATTTGATCAACGACAACTCTCTGGGCAACCGCCGATTTTTCGTCAGCGGTAATGCCGAATACTTCTGCCAGTTGGGTCGGATGCTGATCGGTGAGGTGATCGAAAAGGTGAGCAGGCACAGCATGGGGAGGAACCAATCGCTGGATGAGTTTAAGGGGGAGGATTATGCGCAGCATCTCGGCTGAAACCATTGCCAAGGCGGTTGCGGAGGCCGTAATTCAGGTCAACACGCACCTGCCCGGCGACATCCAGACGGCTCTGGAGCAGGCCTTAAGCATTGAGACCAATCCGGCCGCCCGCCGCAGTTTGCAGATTCTGGCGGAGAATGCCTGCATTGCTGCTCAGGATAAGGTGCCGTTGTGCCAGGATACCGGTATGGTAATAACTCATATTGAGCTGGGGCAAGACGTCCATATCTCCGGAGGTCTGCTGGAAGAGGCCATAAACCGCGGAGTGCGCGATGGCAGCCGGTGCGGCTATTTGCGCCAATCGATAGTCAGGGACCCGTTTAACAGAACCAATACCGGTGATAACACCCCGGCTGTTATACATATCCATCTGGTGGCAGGGGACTGCCTGCGCATCATGCTTACAGCCAAAGGAGCAGGCAGTGAAAACATGGGGCAACTGGCCATGCTGAAGCCCGCGGCTGGAATCGAGGGGGTCAAGCAGTTCATCTTGAAGGTAGTCCGGGAAGCAGGCGGAAATCCATGCCCGCCCGTCATAGTCGGGGTAGGGGTCGGCGGTAATATGGAGAAAGCCGCTCTCATGGCCAAAGAGGCCTTGCTGCGACCGGTGGGGCAGCCTAATCCCCGCTCCGAGTTAGCGCAGCTGGAAATGGAAATGCTTACCGCCATCAATGACTTGAAAATAGGGGTACAGGGTTTGGGCGGTGACACCACGGCTTTGGCTGTCCACATCGAGACCTTTCCGACCCACATCGCCAGTCTGCCGGTGGCGGTTAACCTGGGGTGCCATTGCACCCGCCGGACAACTATCGAATTATAACCGGGGTCGTTGGCTTGAAACCAGCATCAATGCAGGGCCGGCAGGCTCAGACGGCTTCGGCCGGGGCAGGAGCAGAATAATGAAGACCATACAGGCGCCTTTGAATAAGGAAGATATAATGGGTTTGACCGCAGGGGAGCCGGTGTTGGTGAACGGCACCGTGTACACCGCTCGAGATGCCGCTCACCAGAGGATGGCGGCTGCTATTAAGGCGGGGGATAAGCTGCCGTTTGACCCCCGGGGACAGGTGATATATTACACCGGGCCCAGCCCCGCCCCCCCGGGAAGGGTAATTGGTTCGGCGGGACCGACCACCTCCGGTCGTATGGACATTTATGCGCCACTCCTGATTGAGCGGGGACTCAAAGTGATGATTGGCAAAGGGGAGCGCAATGAGGCGGTCAAAGAAGCCATGTGTAAACATGGAGCCATCTATTTAGCGGCGGTAGGCGGAGCGGGTGCGTACCTGGCCCGAAGGATCATCTCCTCCACGGTGGCCGCTTATCCGGAATTGGGACCGGAAGCTGTCTATAAACTGGAGGTAAGCGATTTTCCTTGCATAGTAGCCATCGATGCCTGCGGCAACGACATATATGAACGGTAAAATCAAAGATTGAGGAGGCAGTTATGACCAGACCCGATAACCGGCAAAATGATGAGATGCGGCCAGTGCGTTTTACTCCCGGATTTACCAAAAACCCGGATGGATCCGTATTGGTACAGACCGGTGATACCATGGTGTTGTGCACGGCGATGGTGGAGGCCAAAGTACCCCCATTTCTGAAAGGGAGTGGTTCGGGATGGGTGACGGCTGAGTATTCGCTCTTGCCCTCGTCCACGGAAACCAGGACCCAGCGGGAGGCTGCCAGGGGGAAGATCAATGGCCGGACCTCGGAAATCCAGCGCCTTATAGGGCGGTCGCTGCGGGCAGTGGTGGATTTGCCGGCTCTGGGCGAAAGAACGATATGGATCGATTGCGATGTCCTGCAGGCCGACGGGGGAACCCGGACAGCTTCAATAAGCGGCGCTTTCGTAGCCCTGTGCCTGGCTTTGATGAAGCTCCAGGCGGAAGGCGTTATAAAGCAACTGCCCATCATTGATTACGTGGCCGCTGCCAGCGTAGGCATTGTGAACGGTGAAACCGTGCTGGATCTTGAGTATATTGAGGATTCCCGGGCCGAAGTGGATATGAATGTGGTGATGACCGGGAAGGGCAATTTCGTGGAGGTGCAGGGCACAGCCGAAGGGACCCCCTACAGCAAATCCAAATTGGATGAAATGCTGGTTTTGGCGGAAAAGGGGATCCAGGAAATATTCGACCTGCAAGCAAATATAATTGGAAAGGGATTCGGCCATGGCCCGGGACCTGTTGATAGCAACTAGAAACCGCAAAAAGAAAGCCGAGCTGCAGGAAATCCTGGCCGACTGGGAGGTCAACCTGGTCAGTCTGGATGAACTGGAGGGAATGCCCGAGGTGGATGAAGACGGAACCACCTTCGCCGCCAATGCTTTGAAGAAAGCTCGTACCATAGCTGAAATAAGCGGACTGACAACCCTGGCCGACGATTCCGGCCTTATGGTAGATGCCCTCAGCGGGGCGCCGGGGATCTTTTCCGCCCGTTTCGCGGGACCAGGATGCAGCGACGCTGACAATAACGACAAGTTACTGAGTCTTTTGCATGAGGTGCCAGAGGCAGAACGGACCGCCCGGTTCGTCTGTGTTATAGCCGTGGCTATCCCCGGGGGAGAGGCAGAGACGGTGGAGGGCATTTGTGAAGGCAGGATAATTGCGGGGCCCCGCGGTCAGAAGGGCTTCGGTTATGATCCTCTATTTATCCCCGCGGGTTTCACTTCGACCTTCGCGGAACTGGGTGAGGAGACAAAGAACCAAATCAGTCATCGAGGCAGAGCTCTGCAGGCAGCCAAACCGCTGTTGCAGCGGCTTTTAAACACGGAGGGTGGAGTTTGCTGATTGCAGCGGTAGCCGATACCCATGGCCAAATCGACGCTATAATCTCCCGGTTGGTCCAGGTCAAACCCGACTACCTGCTGTTCGCAGGGGATTTCTATCGGGATGGGCGGACCATCGCCAGGAGACTCAGGATCGAAGCCACGATTGTATCCGGCAACAGCGACATGTCCCATGGTGACCGGCAGGAACAGGTGGTAAGCCTGCAGAATCACAGGTTTTTATTGATCCATGGCCACCAATATGGAGTGAAAAGCAATCTGAACCGTTTGTACTACTATGCCCGTGAACTAGAAGTAGAGGCAGTGGTGTTTGGCCATACTCACAATCCATTCTGTGAGCGGGTGGGCGATATTTGGATGATCAATCCAGGCAGTCCGGTTCGGCCCAGGCTTTCCGCCCGGGCCAGTTACGTCCTGATAGAAGTGGACCAGGAGAGTATAAAGCCGGCTATTCAACGGATGGTACCCTAAATGCAGGAGTTTTTTATCAATGATTGAGGCGACATGGTTGTTGCAGTATAATGCTATTAAACGGTTTCAGAAGACGTATAATGAATGGTTTTCGAAAGGAGAATCAAGGTGGAAGAACTGGCTAAACAGGTGAAGAACGAGATGCTGCGGACGGCAATTTGGTTTGCTGTGGCTATGGGTATAGGAATAGGTATATTTATGGTCCTGTGGAGATAAATTATTGATAGGACCTGGTGGAGAGCTAGTGAAAGGAGCGGTTGACCTCAACTGCTCCTTATTTGTTAATCTGCAAGCGCAGAGGAAGCCCGACAAGAGTAAGCCCAATGAGAATTGACAATCAGGCTGTTACTATTTATAATAATAACATTAATACCCATCAGGGGTATCTAGAGGTATCTGCATGCAAGCAATAGAAAGAAAAAAGATTATTTCCCGGCTGAGACGAATTGAGGGTCAGGTCCGGGGGGTGCAGCGAATGATCGATGAAGGGGCGGATTGCAGCGAGATTCTCAATCAGATAGCCGCCATAAAATCGGCTGTTCACCAGGCCGGTGTAATCATATTCGAGCATCACGCGCAGGAATGCATCGCCCGATCGCTCCAAACGGGCGATAGTGGAGAGGCCTTCGAAGAGATGGTGAAAGTGATGGGCAGATTTATCAAATAGAATATTAAGGAGGAATCAATATGTCCAATGTTAAGACCTTAACTGCCGACAATTTTGAAAGCGAAGTGTTGCAGGCTCAGAAACCGGTTCTGGTGGACTTCTGGGCTCCCTGGTGCGGACCCTGCAAGATGATTGGGCCCATTGTCGATGTCTTGGCCGAGGAAAATGCCGCCAAGCTGGAAGTGGGCAAACTGAACGTAGATGAGAACCCGTCGCTGGCCGCGCAGTACGGAGTGCGTGGAATTCCCACCTTATTGTTTTTCAAGGATGGAAAAGAAGTTAAGCGCATAGTGGGCGGACAGAACGAGAATCAGCTCCAGAAAACCATCGACGAAGTTACGGTATAACACGCTGAAGAGAATCTAAAATCGGATTATGGGTGGCCATTATGATGATGGTCACCTTTTATTTTGGCCTGCGGATGGAGTCCAGATACTCACGGATTCTCTCTTCGTAGCCATTGTTACCCGGCTGATAAAAAGAAACCGGGCCCAATTCCCGGGGAAGATAATCCTGCTGAACATATCCCCCGAAGTCATGTGGATAGAGGTATCCTTCTCCTTTGCCCAGCAGGGGCCCGGCCAGGTGATGAGAGGTGTCGCCGAGATGGCCCGGCACCTTTACCCGATTGCCCGAACGCACTTGGGCCAGAGCTTTGTCGATGGCTGTTTTGGCACTGTTGCTCTTGGGGGCGGTGGCCAGATATATGACCGCTTCCGCCAGAGGGATGCGGGCTTCGGGAAGACCGACATAATCGACTGCGGCCGCGGCTGCCATAGCTATCGAAAGGGCCTGGGGATCGGCCAGACCGATATCTTCAGCCGCATGAACGATCACGCGGCGCACTATATAGCGGGGATCCTCACCCCCTTCCAACATTACCGCCATCCAGTACAGAGCGGCGTCCGGGTCTGAACCGCGGATACTTTTTATGAAAGCAGATATGGTGTCATAGTGATAATCGCCGCTGCGGTCATATTTCAGAATTAGTTTGCCGGAAACCTTCAGTACCATCGCCCTGGTAATATGCAGGGGTTGGGGGGCCGATCCAATTGAGTTGTAGAGGGCATCCAAAATGTTTAGAGCCATGCGGGCATCTCCTTGGGATGCCTGAACCAAAATGTGCAGGGCCTCCTCCCCGATGGTGAGATTGAGATCTCCCAGTCCGCGTTCCCGATCCTGGAGGGCATTGTTAATGATCGCGGTTACGGCTTGTGCATCCAGGGCCTCCAGGATATACAGCTTCAGGCGGGACAGCAGGGCGGTATTCAGTTCGTAGAGGGGGTTTTCAGTAGTGGCCCCCACCAGGGTCAAGGTACCATCTTCGACGAACGGCAGCAGAACATCCTGCTGGCTCTTATTGAAGCGATGGATCTCATCTACAAACAGAATGGTGTTCTGTTGGTAGAACTTGTGCCGTTCGGCTGCGTCCCGGGCGATCTTGCGGATGTCGGCCACACCAGCGGTGACCGCCTGCATGTACTCAAAATGAGATTTGGTCATCCGCGCAATGATGCGGGCTATACTAGTTTTCCCCGTTCCCGGCGGACCATAAAGGATGAAGGAATGGAGCTGATCCCTTTCGATAGCCAGGCGCAGCGGTGCTCCGGGACCGACCACATGCTCCTGGCCCATCACTTCATCCAGGGTTTTGGGCCTCATCCTCCAGGCCAGGGGAGCATGTATCTGCCTGCGCCGCTCATCACCGGCTGAAAACAGATCCATTGGCAGACCAACCTCCTATGCATAAGTACATTCTTTATTGATATTAATTATAGATCAACCCACCGATCGCTGCCAGTCAGGCTTGAACTGGCCAGGCCGAACCGATAATTTCGCAGCCGTCTCCTTATGTATAAAACCGGACCGAGGTAATATTTTTCAATCACTATCTTAATGCCCTGCCGAACACATTTTTGTTGGTTAAATGGGGATAATATTGCGGGTAGGCTGTTCTTTATTAAACTGAGACTTCGAGGAGAAAACATGAAGCTGCGTAGCTTGGGAAATATGCCGGTTCTGCTGGAAAATACGGCGGAAACTGTGGGAGTGGTCAGGAAAGGAGTAATCGGAGACGACTTCCAACTGGCCTACCTGGTGGTGGAAACCCTCTCCGGTGAAGCCGGATTCATCCGCGCTGCCGACTTGAAGCTGGGGCCGCGTGCGGTTGTTATTTTTGACCCGGCCTGTATTAAATCCTATGCCCATGGGGAAGAATCATCCATATATGACTGCAAGATGGGTGATAACTTATTCAATGCGGACGGGGAGGAATTAGGCATTCTGAGTGATTTCGTGATCGACCCGGAGGAGAAAAGGGTCAAGGGGGTAGAAGTGTCGGCCGGGGTTTTTAAGGACATGCTGGAGGGACGCCATGAGTTGCCTTTGCAGGGGATACGCTGGGTGAGCCGGGAGAACGCCATAATCTCTCAGGAAGGAAGCGAGCTGAAATGATGACATTGAAATGTCCCGTTTGCAGGGGATTGCAGGTAGGCAAGGTAGGCAGCGATCAGTACTATTGCTGGAACTGCTTCCTGGAGTTCAATTACGCCCGGGGGCGCCTGAACCTTTTTGAAGTGGGTGAAGACGGGGCGTTGATCGCTGTCGATGAGTTTCCGGGAATGGTATAGGGTTTGAATCCTGGAACTGGGAGCCGTTGATCCGAAAGTAGGCAGATAAGGTGGCGTTGTTACAGAACCGGGGATTTCGTTATTTGCTGCTGGTGGGGGTGGTGGGTGCCACCTTTTATTTTTTGTATCTGGTTCGGGACGTGGTATACAGTTTTTTGGCCGCCGGGGTGCTGGCCTATCTTCTTTACCGCCCGGTATTGTGGCTGGAGCGGAGGGGAATCAAGAGGGTATGGGCAATTCTGTTTATATATCTCGTTCTGATTATCACTGTGGGGTTGATGCTGTGGTTTACCATCCCCAATCTGGCGAAGGAATTGAATGGTCTGGCCGCATTGCTGCCGGAATACCAGGCTCGGGTGGAAAGCCTGGCCGAGCGTTTCCATGGTATGCAGCTGCCCGGCCGCTTGGGTGAGATCACCGCTCAGTTTACCGCCCGCCTGGAAAACAGCATCTATTTAGCCCTGGAAAGAATAGCCACTTCTTTGTACGATCTTCTCGGCAAGGTGCTATTGATCATATTTGCGCCCATCATGGCCTTCTACATAATAAAAGACTGGGACCATATCAAGCAGGTGCTGGCGGCGTTCTTTCCCCCCGTGACCCGTCGTGAACTAGGCAATCTGATGGTTAAAATCGATTCCGTGATAATCGAGTTCGGCAAGGGTTATCTCATGATCGGCGGCATGGTGGGATTGATGATCGGCGCCGCTGCCTACACGATTGGGATACCCTATCCGATCCTGATCGGGGTTATTGGCGGACTGGGCGAACTGATACCTTTCTTCGGGCCTTTCCTGGGCGGCATACCGGCGGTGGGACTGGCTCTTACCCACTCCCTGACCGATGCCCTGTACATGTTGGCAGCCTTGGTGGTGATACAGCAACTGGAAAGCAATATCATTACTCCCCGCATAATAGGCGACAAAGTGGGGATCCACCCTTTGTTCATGGTTTTCGCCTTACTGGCCGGGGGCAAGTTGATGGGATTTTGGGGGATGCTGGCAGCGGTGCCCCTGGCGGCCTCTTTGAAAATCATTGGCGCCTATTTATATCTCAAGTTGGTTCAGTCTTGAATTGTAGTTGGGCATTTATTGACACGAACTGATTAATAAAAGAAAATAGTCTAATAAAGCCATATTTGGATCAGAGGAGGACTGCCTTGTGTGGACCAGCAGTGAGATTCGTCAGACTTTC
>CAZOMS010000095.1:0-7888 GCA_964580805.1 uncultured Syntrophomonas sp.
AATTAGCGGTGCCCTGTAACCTGCAACCCGCTATAGCAGGGTCGAATTCCTGAGCCGAGGGCATATCCTTGTGGGGTCCGGCTCGAATAAGTGGTGAAGAGGTTTGGGTCCTCCGCAACGGAACACCTTGAACCGTGTCAGGTCCGGAAGGAAGCAGCACTAAAAGGTTCATTTCGTGTGACGGGGGGCAGCCTGGACGGAGTCAACTGTTCGCGCATCGCCTGGAAGGTATCTTCGAGGCCAGGTGCACGGCATTATATTTTACAAAGAACAGGTGTAAACCTGTATTTTTGTATGTTTTTTTCTAAATATGGCATCCCGGGAACGATATAATAGAAAAAAGCCTTTGCTTAGAGATTATGAACAGCGAGGGGCAGGTTTGAAATATGTCATATCTATCTTTATATAGGGTATGGAGACCTCAACGCTTTTCGGAAGTAGTGGGGCAGGAACAGACAGTGCTAGCATTACGCAACTCGGTACGAGAGGGTCGCCTCACCCATGCTTTCCTTTTCGCCGGCCCGAGAGGCACCGGTAAAACCAGCCTGGCCAAAATACTGGCCAAAGCGGTCAATTGTGAGAATCAGCAAGATGGAGAGCCATGCAACAACTGCAACTCCTGCCGGGATATAAACTACGGTAACTTCATGGATGTTATCGAGATTGATGCGGCCTCCAACCGCGGTATAGATGAAATTCGCGATTTGAGGGAGAAGGTGCGCATTCTTCCCGCCCAAGGGAAGAAGAAAGTCTATATCATCGATGAAGTACACATGCTGACTACCGAAGCTTTCAATGCTCTGCTCAAGACCCTGGAAGAACCGCCTGAATCGGTCATTTTCATATTAGCGACCACGGAACTGCAGAAGATTCCGGCGACTATTCTGTCCCGGTGCCAAAGGTACGGTTTTCGCCGCCTCACCCAGGATCAGATCATTACTCGCCTCCAGGAAGTAGCCCGAAGCGATGCTATGGAGATCGATCCGGTAGCGCTGGATTTGATCGCCCGCAGGGCCAACGGGGGAATGCGCGACGCCTTAGGTATGCTGGAGCAGATCCATTCCTATCAGGACGGCCCAATCGGCAGAGATGATGTCTTGGAGGTCTTGGGACTGGTGGATGACTTGTTTGTGGCTCGGGTATTTGATGCCGTTATCGCTCATGATACCGCAGCCATTATCGAACAGATTAATGCCGCTCTCAACCAGGGCAAAGAAGCTGGGCAACTGGCCCGCGAGGCTGCGCTTTATCTGCGTGACGTATTGATGTATAAGGTCGCCGGTGACAAGGCGGAGATGGTTATGGCCAGTGAAAATAGCCAACAGTTACTAAGGAATCAGGCCGATAAACTGGAGCAAGGCCAAATACTCCAGGCTATACGAATGGTTATGGATACGAATGAAAAGCTCCGCTTCAGTGAGGGGCAAAAGTTTCTCCTGGAATTGGTTTTCCTTGAGATATCTACATCCTTAAATAAGGTTGACAATGTTATCGCAGGGTCTGCCCCGCAGGTCAAGGTTCCCGCATCTGATCGGAATACCAAGATGGAGCGGACCAGTCGAAATGAAAAGGCCGATGCCCGGGAGGTATTGTGGAGCCGATTGCTGGCTGGGGTAAAAGATAAGAAGGTTCCTACCCATGCCCTTTTGTCCCAGGGGAAGTTACTGGGGACGAAAGGGGATACAATGTATATAGGCTTCCATAAGAGTTACAAATTTCACAAGGAAAGAATGGAGGAAAAGGGTAACCGTGATGTACTCGATTCCGTCATCAAAGAGTTATTCGCCCGTGAACTGGAAGTGGAGTTTATCTTTTTAGATGACAACAAGTATAATGACATTGTTGTGAAAAAGGCGATAGAACTCTTTGGGGAAGATATCGTCGAAATAAAAGATTGAGGGGGCAATCGGATGAAGTTCAATCCTTTGGGCGGTGGCGCCAACATGAACCAGATGATGAAACAGGCCAAGAAGCTTCAGGAAGAAATCACCAAGAAACAATCTGAATTAGAGGAGATGATCCTGGAAACTTCAGTGGGGGGGGGAGCCATAACCATCAAGATCAACGGCCGGCAGCAATTCCAGGAAATAATGATCAAGCCCGAAGTTGTCGATCCGGAGGATGTGGAAATGCTGCAGGATCTGATATTGGCTGCAGTCAACGAGGCCGTAAAGCAATCACAGGATATGGTGTCATCGGAAATGGCTAAACTGACTGGTGGATTCAATATTCCCGGACTGTAGACGGCATTTTAATTGAGGAGGCAAAACGCATGAGATTGCCGCGGCCGCTGGAGAACCTGATCGACCAGTTGCAAAAACTACCTTCCATAGGTCCTAAGACCGCACAAAGATTAGCGCTCTATATTTTGAAACTGCCTTCCGAAGAGGTCAGCCAACTGGCTCGGACTCTTATTGATGTACAGGAGAAGGTTTTTCCGTGTTCCAAATGCGGCAATCTAACCGACAGTGATCCTTGTCCAATATGCATTAACCCAGCTCGGTTGGGCAATAGCTTATGTATCGTTGAGGAGGCCAGTGACATATTATCTATCGAGAGGACCGGATATAATGGCAGATATTTTGTACTGAACCGCAGTTTTAAGTTGATGGATGATAGCGACCCTGCCGAGATGGACATCCAACCTTTGCTCCGCATCCTCAGCGAGGGAAAGGTACAGGAGGTTATTCTAGCCTTGAATCCCACCATCGATGGTGAAGTAGTATCCAGGTTCCTGGCAACCGCTATCGGCGGACGTAATGTAAAAGTAACCCGCCTGGCTTATGGGTTGCCTATTGGCGGTGACATAGAATTCACTGATGAGATAACCCTACGCCGAGCCTTGGAAGGCCGTAAGGAGTTTTAAAATACGCCCCCGAATTCATCTAACAAAGGACGGGCATAATAATTGGATAACCGGCATAAGATGCAGTGGGACATAGTTAACTGCAGGAGGGTTATCCGGTGCGGGTGTGGTCACGAATATGGAATGGCATATGCAAGTACTGGCTTGTGACAGGTGAACCTGAGACAGGCCATAACCAAATAGATGACCTGACCGAGATAAATAAGGCCGTAGAAGAAATGGCTACCGCACGAAGCATATATTCGCAGGTGGATGACCCGGAATTGGTTGATTGGGCTGTTTACAGCCTGACGGCAGCAGAAAAGCGATACGATTATCTGCTAAGGAAGTACCGTCAGAAGAAATAGCCGGATACAAAACCAGGTTTGGTTCCATTGGCAATTGAGTATTGGGAGGCTTCGTGCAGCATGGACACATTGAACATGATTTTGGCAGGGATATTTCTGCTGGTGGTAATCTACATCGGAGCGCAGTTGATCATGAAACCGTTAAAACTGATCTCCAAGCTGATTATCAATTCATTGATCGGGATATTGCTTCTTTTAATAGCCAACTACGGGGGTTCCTTTTTTGGATTCGAACTGCCGATCAATGTAATAACCATATTGGTGGCAGGATTTCTGGGGATACCGGGGATTCTGCTCCTGGCCTGTTTTCAACTCTTGCTGCATTAGACCGACAACTGCAATTGATTCTTGGGGGTGGATGGGATCCATCCTTTTTATTTTGGTCATTTAGGGACGGACCGGTCGTTAACACAATTGCCCGGGACAATGAACATTCAACTCAACACCAGAATAGCGTATCACAGTTTAGAAAAAACTATACAAAGCCATTTCGGAAATATGAGTACATTTGGATCGCAATATGAGTAATATATCCGCCTATTAAATAAATATTGACGCATAATTGAGTGTTACTTTATACTATGTAAATAGTCTCTTCAAGACTGGCGATGCATCGTGAGGTGTTGGGTGTTACGTTCCCGAATTCGAATAGAATAGTTGAAGCGTTTGTAGGCGAATATGCCAGCGGTAAAAGCGAAATATCGATAAACAGGGCTCTTGAATTGAAGGATCAAGGCCGCCAGGTAACTCTGGTGGACCTTGACACTGTAGAGCCTTTTTATACGCTAAGAGTTCTGAGCGACCAACTTACAAATATGGGGCTTAAGGTGATAAGTTTCAGTCGAGCCGACTCTTTTGGATTGGGAGAGACCGGAGCTATGCTTAAACCCGCTGCTCGCTGGGCGCTCCTCAATGAAGGCGACATTATTCTCGACATCGGGTACGGTGTCCACGGGGCTCGAACCCTCAATCTGGTGGAAGGGGCCTATCAATCGCCGGAACTGAGAATCATAGCCGTCATTAATGGCACCCGACCGATGACCAATTCCAAGGAAAGGGTCAAGGAATTCCTAAAAGAGTTAGGACGGGTAGATGCGGTGGTTTTAAATACTCACCTTGGAGATCAGAGCACCATCGATATTGTAGTCAGTGGAAACAACTTCATCCGGGAGGCGGCCGAAGAACTGGGGATACCGATTCATTTTATAGCGATTAGCGAGGAGTTTCAAGGATCACCCGCCGTTCTTGAGTGGGGACTGCCAATAAAATATATCAAACGATATATGCCCGGAGCAATTTGGTAGTAAAATGTAAGATTAAGAGAATCCATTGATTTAGTAATTACCATTGGGAGGTGTATTTTTTTAATGCCAAAAGTTATTGGTGAAGCCAAGAAATCTTTTATGACCGGCAATGAGACAGCGGCATGGGCTTGCTTGGCAGCGGGAGCGGACATGATGTTTGGGTACCCCATTACCCCGCAGAATGAGATCATGCATTATTGGACCCGTCTTAGTCCTAGATATGGAAGGGGATTTCTGCAGACTGAAGACGAACTGTCGGCCGGTTTTACGGTATGCGGTTCGGTCCAAAGCGGCAAAAGAGCATTCACGGCCACGGCTGGGCCAGGTAATGTCCTCATGCAAGAACCCTTTGGCATGGCTGAGGCCATGCGTCTGCCATTGCTGGCCATTATCCAGCAAAGAGGGGGGCCATCCTCAGGGACGGTGGTCTATTCACAGCAGGAGGTCACTCTTACTACATTTGGCGGCAATGGCGAAGGCATGAGAATAGTCTATTCTACGGCAACTCACCAAGAGATCTACGACTACATTATCAAAGGTTTTAATACGGCATGGAAATACCGGTTTCCGGTTTTCATTCTAGGTGACGGCTATCAGGCTAAAATGCGGGAACCGCTGGAAATGTATGATCCGGAAGATCGCGGTATAGATATGATAGAACCTTACCCATTGATTGGTTTGGAAGGCAACATTGGCGTAAATCGTGAACCACAGCATCTATGCAACATATACAGCTTGGAAGAGGAACTGTACGAGGTAGTATTGAAAATGGCTGCCGAGTATGAGTCCGTCCAGGATGAGATTGTAGAATATGATGAGAAGAATTGCGATGATGCTGACATTATCATCTTGTCCCATGGAGTGGTCTCCAGGGCGGCTGAGGATGCCATGAATATATTACGTTCCCAAGGCATTAAAGCGGGTTATTTCAGGCCCATTACCTTAAGGCCTTATCCACAGCAGCAGTTACGCGGAGCCATTGCCAGAAGCGGGGCTAAAGTTCTCCTCTGTGCCGAATCGGCTTACGGGCAACTGGAGAGACTGACCAAACAGGAGATTTACGGCGAGACTATCAAGATTGAAAATCTCTTTATGCCCGGAGTAGGAATAATCGACTATGATATCGTTGATAAAGTCAAAAGCATCATTAGATAGGAGGCCAAAGTAATGAGTATACCAGCTCCAGCAATGCCCAAATCATGGTATGTTCCCTCAAAGCCACACAAGTTTTGCCCCGGATGCGGCCACGGGATCGTACTGAAAGCATTGGGAGAGGCGATAGATGAATTAGGAATACAGGACCAAGCCATATTTGGCTGTGATATAGGTTGTTCATTGCTTTCCTGGGACTTTTTCGCAGTCGACAGCACTCAAACCCATCATGGCCGCACGACTCCGGTTATGGTGGGCATCAAAAGATCCCGGCCAGAATTAATCTGTGTAGGATATATGGGGGATGGCGGCGGATATTCAATCGGCTCTCAACACTTGGTAAATTCCGCGGTAAGGAACGAGAAGGTTACTTTGATCCTGGTCAACAATACTAATTACGGAATGACCGGAGGACAAATGGCCCCGACGACATTACCCGGACAAAAGACTGAGACTACTCCGTATGGAAGGGATCCCGAGGTTACCGGCTACCCGACCATGGGTCCCGAATTCATAGCTGCATTGACTTCGAACAGCGCATATGTTGCACGAGGTACTGTCTCCAAATACAAACAGCTTAAGAAATACATCAAGTCGGCCTTACAGAATCAGATAGCCGGCAATGGATTCTCTTTTGTAGAAGTTCTTTCCACCTGTCCTACTAATTGGCGCACCAATGCCCAACAAACCTGGAATTTCCTTGAGGATGAAATGGAGAAACAATTCCCGGTAGGGGAACTCAAGAATCCGCTGGGAAAGGGGGAGAAATAAATGGGATTGATTAGAATAGCATTGGCTGGTGAAGGCGGCCAGGGGGTGCAGTCGATTGCAGAAATAATGGCTGAGGCTGCTTATGAGAATAATCAACAGGCCCTGTATATTCCCAATTTCGGCCTTGAGCAACGTGGCGGCGTTTCTATTGCATTCATTCAGTTTAGCGACAGCAGGATCGGTGCCCCGAAATTTCAGAAGGCCGACATTGTGGTAGCTCTTAGTGAGAGGGCGGTGGCCAGGACGCAAGGCTACTCCGGTCCCGAAACCCTGTTTGTATACGATTCCAGTTTCAATATCCCCCCTGAGGATTTCCCCAAGGTGGCAAAAAGGCTAATTGGCTTACCTGCTATAGAGACAGCCAACGAAGTATTGCACCCCCGGGTGTTCAACATCATCATCATGGGTGCAGTGATCGGGATGAGCAACGTAGTTGGTTTTGAAGATGTTAAAATGGCCTTGGAACATAAACTTGGCTACAAGTTTGAACAGGACCCGAAACTTAGAGAACTGAATTTCCGGGCACTAGAGATGGGCAGAGAGATGGCTCAAAAAGCATTACAGGAAGGGGTGGCCCAAAGTGTCTGAACCGAAAGCTTTGTCATATTCAATGGAAAAAGCTAATTTTCATATATTTCCCGAATATTGCAAGGGATGTGGATTGTGTAAAGAAAAGTGCCCCACCGACGTTATTGTGTGGTCCGAAAAATTAGGTGTTTATGGTACCCCGGCAGTAAAACCCAAAGATGAAGACAGTTGTATAGCCTGCTTTATTTGCGAGATGGTTTGTCCAGATTGCGCCATTAATATAGAGAAAAAGGCCAAGAAAAAGGCTGTCTAAAAACTTTGATTTATCAGTGATTAATTTCTTGACATTAAATTTTGGGCATGTTATCATAATCCTTGCGCGCGGCCCAAGGAAGCGCGCGAAAGCTCTGATAAAACAGAACAAAGAGAAAGACGAAGTGCGAAAACCTGGGTATCTTAAAGCGGTCAAGCTGAAAGGCGAGAGCGGGGAGAGGTATTCAGGACCCGGAGCGAAAGCAACGGGAAAAATGGTTCCGCAAGGAACCAGGTCCAGCGAGAAGTTTTTGAAAAAGAGCCATCGAATGGATCCAAGAAGAGAAAAAGAATAAGGGTAAAACCTTAGACTAAATATTTTTTTGGAGAGTTTGATCCTGGCTCAGGACGAACGCTGGCGGCGTGCCTAACACATGCAAGTCGAACGGAGATACTTTTGAAGCTTGCGATGAAGTATCTTAGTGGCGGACGGGTGAGTAACGCGTGGGTAATCTGCCCATAAGTGGGGAACAACAGTTGGAAACGACTGCTAATACCGCATAATCTGCCTTAGGGTAGGAAAGGTGGCCTCTTAACAATGCTGCCGCTTATGGATGAGCCCGCGTCTGATTAGCTAGTTGGTGGGGTAAAGGCCTACCAAGGCGACG
>CAZOMS010000096.1:0-2060 GCA_964580805.1 uncultured Syntrophomonas sp.
ATGACCCCGCGCAGCTGGGTCCTTTGCCGCAGGTAGGACTCGATCATTTTGCCCCACCGATCCTTTTCAGCCCGGCCTACTTTAGCGAAACCATAACCAGGCAGGTCCACCATATAAAAACTATCATTTATCAGATAAAAATTAATAGTGCGGGTCTTGCCCGGGGTAGAGCTGGATTTGGCCAGGTTGCGGCGATTGGCGAGGCGGTTGATCAGAGATGATTTGCCCACATTGGAGCGACCCACCAGAGCGATCTCCGGCAGGCCGTCGGCAGGCAGCTGTTCAGTGGTCACATAAGTGCCTATATATCTGGCTTGCTTTATCTGTAAGGCCATAGTCTATTTTTCTTTCATGACCAGAGCCGTGTTCAATACCTCGTCCATATGGCTGACCAGCACGAAATGCATCTTCTTCTTCACATTGACCGGTATATCCTCCAGGTCTTTCTTGTTCTCAATCGGCAGAATAATAGTGTCGATCCCGGCCCGGTGGGCGGCCAGGGTCTTCTCTTTCAACCCCCCGATAGGCAGGACATTGCCCCGCAGGGTTATCTCGCCGGTCATGGCAATATCATGACGCACCGGCCGTCCCGACATGGCCGAGGCCAGTGAGGTGGCCATGGTTATGCCCGCCGAAGGTCCATCCTTGGGAATAGCCCCTTCCGGTACATGGATATGGATATCGTAATCCTCCAGGGTTTCCTTGCTGATCCCCAGTTCGTCGGCTTTGGACCGGACGTAGGTCAGGCCCGCCTGAGCCGACTCTTTCATAACATCGCCCAGCTTACCGGTCAGGGTGAGCCGGCCTTTGCCGCTGATCAATGCCACCTCGATGGATAAAATATCGCCGCCGGTATCGGTCCAGGCCAGGCCGGTAGTTACGCCCACCTGGTCCTTCTGCTCGGCGGTGCCAAAACGGAACTTGGGATTGCCCAGATACTTTTCAATTCCAGTGACGGTAATATTCGCGGCCAGATCACGGTTCTTGACCACCTGGCGGGCTACTTTCCGGCATATTGAAGCCACCTGCCGCTCCAGGCTCCTCACCCCGGCTTCCCGGGTATACTCCCTGATTATCTTGCGCAAGGCGGCTTCGGAGAAGGTTATATTATTGGCTTTTAGACCATGTTCTTTGATTTGTTTGGGTACCAGGTATCCAAGGGCAATGTGCAGTTTATCCTCTTCCGTATAGCCTGACAGCTCGATCACTTCCATACGGTCCAGCAATGGCCGGGGGATGTTGTAAGTCGAATTGGCAGTGGTTATGAACATTACCTTGGACAAATCGAAGGGTATCTCCAGGTAATGGTCACTGAAGGTGTTGTTTTGTTCAGGATCCAGTACCTCCAGCAAAGCCGAAGCCGGATCGCCCCGGAAATCGGTGGTCATTTTATCGATTTCATCCAGCAGGAAGACCGGGTTGCGGGAACCGGCCTGTTTGATGCTGTTTAAAATACGCCCCGGCATGGAGCCCACATAGGTGCGGCGGTGTCCCCGGATCTCGGCCTCATCCCGCACCCCGCCCAATGACATGCGCACAAACTTGCGGCCCAAAGAGCGGGCTACTGATTTACCCAGGGAGGTCTTACCCACCCCCGGCGGTCCCACCAGGCAAAGGATGGGCCCTTTTATCTTCTTGGCCAGTTTGCGGATAGCCAGGTACTCCAGAATCCGTTCCTTAGGTTTATCCAGCCCGTAATGGTCTTCATTGAGGATCTTCTCAGCCAGGTCAAGATCGATCCGGTCCCTGGTTTCGATAGACCATGGCAAGGCCAAGGCCCAGTCCAGGTAATTCCGGACCACTACCGCTTCCGCCGAAGAGGACGGCATCTTTTCCAGCCGCTCCACTTCCTTGTTTATCTTCTCCAGGGCTTCTTTGGGGAGAACGGCTTTTTCAATCCGCTCTCTTATTTCTTCGATTTCCGCTGAGCGTTCATCTTTATCGCCCAGTTCCTTCTGGATGGCTTTCATCTGTTCGCGCAGATAATACTCCTTTTGGGTCTTCTCCATCTGCTTGCGTACCCGTATGTTTATCTTGCGTTCCAGTTCCAGGACTTCCAT
>CAZOMS010000096.1:2160-7865 GCA_964580805.1 uncultured Syntrophomonas sp.
CCATCTGCTTGCGTACCCGTATGTTTATCTTGCGTTCCAGTTCCAGGACTTCCATCTCTTTGGCCAGGATCTCGCACACATAGTTGAGCCGCTTGCCTACTTCCATCTGTTCCAGGACCGCCTGCTTCTCGGGTATGCGCAGATTCAAGTGGGAGGCGATCACATCAGCCAGGCGGCCTGGTTCTTCTATAGCCACCACCGATACTACCGTCTCCGGCGGTATCTTTTTACTCATGCGCACATACTGCTCGAACTGATACACTACCGTCCGCATCAAGGCTTCGGTCTCCGCATCCTTGGTGACTGGCTCGTTTTTGAATTCCTCGATACTGACCTCCATGTAGTTTTCATTGGGGAGAAAGGCCTGTATCCGGGCCCGGTGCAAACCTTCGACCAGCACCCGCATGGTCCCGCCCGGCATTTTGAGAACCTGCCTGATCTCGGCTACCGTTCCCACTTCATAGATATCCTCTTCGTTGGGTTCATCGGTCTGGGCTTCCTTCTGGGTAGCCAGGAATATCTCCTTGGAACCCAGCATGGTTTCTTCAATGGCATTGATCGATTTTTTCCGGCCCACATCCAAATGAATTACGGTATACGGGAACACCAGTAGCCCCCGCAGCGGTAAAATCGGTATGTCCCGGTAAATTTTTTCATCCTGCTTCACAAAAACACCCCCAAGTGGTATGCCATACAGATATAAATGCCGGTCGCAAACAGCTTCGCGCAATCCAGGCAGGTCCAGATACGGCAACAGTAGTTTATTATAGCAGAACTGCTGATTTTAATCTATTATAGCCGATTCCAGTACTTCATGTATGTCCCCGACCGCAATCACCTCTATATCAGTCAGGTCGTCGAAGCTATTCAGCCAGTTCTCCTGGGGAATCAAAACTTTACGGGCACCTGCTTTGGCGGCTGCCTGCACCTTGGCGTTGACCCCTCCTACCGGCTTTACCTTGCCATGTACCGACATTTCGCCGGTCATGGCCACCAGGTTGTTGACCGGCTGGGCCTTGATGGCGGAATATACCGCGGTGGCTATGGAAACTCCGGCTGAGGTTCCATCCACCGGGGTTCCGCCGGGAAAATTGATGTGGATGTCGAAATCATGTATATGGAGGCCGCATTGGGATTGCAGCACGGTCAGGACACTCTCCACCGCTCCCAGGGCCATGCTTTTGCGCCGCAGGGTCCGGCCTCCGGAATCCATCTCTTCGGATTCCACCACCCCGGTCACTCTCCAGGTGCCTTGGCCCGGATCTGCAGGGGTTACAGCTGCTTCCACTTCGATCATGGTGCCGATATTAGCGCCGAATACAGCCAGGCCGTTTACCAGTCCTACTTGAGGGCGCTCCTTGACCTTTAACTCCGTGCGGGCGGTCAGGTTGCCGTTATTGATAACCTTCTGCACTATGTCATTGGTGACCCGGGCGGTTTTTTCAACCTGGGAGATCCCGGCCACCAATTGAACTATGTTGACTGCTTCCCGGCCGTTGCCGGCGTGGCGGCTGATTTCCTCGACGGCCTTCTCCTCCAGGGTCAAATCCACCTTGGCGGCGGCATTTTTAGTAATATCGAATATACACTGATGATCCAAAGGGCGAAAGAAAACCTCCAGGCAGCGCGAGCGCAAGGCTGCCGGTATATCAGCCGGCATGCGGGTGGTGGCCCCCACCAGCCGGAAGTCAGCCGGCAGGCCGTTCTGAAATATATCATGGATGTGTTTGGGGATATTACGGTCAGACTCGTTATAGTAGGCACTTTCCAGCAAGACCTTGCGGTCCTCCAGGACCTTGAGCAGCTTATTCATCTGCAGGGGATGGAGTTCCCCTATTTCATCGATGAACAATACCCCGCCGTGAGCCTTGGTGCAGGCTCCCGACTTGGGCTGCGGTATACCCGCGCTGCCCATGGAACCCGCCCCCTGGTAAATTGGATCATGCACCGACCCGATCAGGGGATCGGCTATGTTGCGTTCGTCGAAGCGGCAGATGGTGGCATCGATTTCTATAAATTTGGCGTTCTCCTTGAAGGGGGACATGGGATTGGTGCGGGCTTCCTCCAGCACCAGGCGGGCCGCCGCAGTCTTTCCTACCCCAGGGGGACCATAGATGATCACATGCTGGGGATTGGGTCCGCATAAAGCCGATCTCAAAATATCTATGCCCTCCTGCTGCCCAATTATGTCGTTGAAATGGCCAGGACGGCTGAGACTTGACAGGGGTTCGCTCAATTTAACGCTGCGCATTTGCTGCAGCTGCCGGTATTCCTTTTCCGTCGACTGGACTATCACCGCCTTGCGGCCCTGTTGACTCTTAAGCAAATTCCAAAAATAAAGCCCGATCACGACGCTGAAGAATAGTTGGATCAAGAAAAATATGCCACCATATTGTACAAAAACATTGTTCATAAAAGCTCGTTCCTTTCGCAAGACTTCCGCTCATATTATTCCCACCCGAAATAAGGTGAAGCCCAGTAAAAAAAGGCAGCTTACGCTGCCTTTTCCTAGAACGAACAATATTGTTAAGCTTTCAACCGGTTAATTGACTCGACGCTTGGCATCTACCGTTACCAACAGCGGTTTCTCCTTTTTACTTATGACGTCCTTGGTAATTAATACCTTGGTGATGTCGATCCGCGAGGGTACTTCGTACATCACATCCAGCATGACGTCTTCGATGATGGCCCTTAAACCGCGAGCGCCGGTGTTGCGCAGCATGGCCTCTTCCGCGATGGCCTGCAGGGCCTCGGGCATGAACTCCAGGTCCACCCCGTCCAGTTCGAATAGTTTCTTGTATTGCCTGGCCAGAGCGTTCTTGGGCTCGGTCAGGATCTTCACCAGGGAGTCCTTATCCAGGGCATCGAGACTCACGATGATCGGTACCCGGCCTACGAATTCCGGGATCAAACCGTAGCGAAGCAAGTCCTGGGGCAGGATCATATTCAGGATCTCCCCGATCTTCTTCTCTTCCCGGCTCTTGATATCGGCTCCAAAACCCATCACTTTCTCGCCCACCCGATTCTGGATGATCTTGTCGATCCCTTCGAAAGCACCACCGCAAATAAAGAGGATATTGCTGGTGTCGATCTGGATAAACTCCTGGTGGGGATGCTTGCGCCCACCCTGAGGGGGTACGCTGGCAACGGTGCCTTCCAGGATTTTTAACAGTGCCTGCTGCACGCCTTCCCCGGAGACATCCCGAGTGATGCTGGGATTATCGGTTTTACGGGCTATCTTGTCGATCTCGTCGATATAGACAATGCCCTTTTCAGCCTTCTCAATATCATAGTCAGCGGACTGAATCAGCTTGAGCAGAATGTTCTCCACATCCTCGCCCACGTATCCGGCTTCGGTCAAAGATGTGGCGTCCGCGATGGCAAAAGGAACATTAAGGATCTTGGCCAGGGTTTGGGCCAACAGGGTCTTACCGCTGCCGGTGGGGCCAAGCATCATGATGTTGCTCTTCTGCAGCTCCACATCATCCATCTTCATACCCAGGTTGATGCGCTTGTAATGGTTATAGACCGCCACCGCCAATGACTTCTTGGCTGTATCCTGGCCAATGACGTATTCATCCAGAGTCTCGCGTATCTCCTGGGGCTTGGGGATATCCCCCATTTTGAAGCCGATGTCTTCGGCCAGTTCTTCTTCAATTATTTCATTGCATAATTCGATGCATTCATCACAGATGTACACACCCGGTCCGGCCACCAGTTTCTTGACTTGATCCTGGGTCTTGCCGCAGAAAGAGCATTTCAGTTGACCTTTGTCATCCCCGTATTTGTGCATTTTACACCTCGCTTTTAGAAGGGCTTATTTACAGTATATTACTTATTGCTGCGTTTGGCGAATACATCATCAATAATACCATATTCCCTGGCTTCATCAGAAGACATAAAATAATCCCGTTCGGTATCAGCCTGAATACGGCTCAAAGGCTGACCGGTACGCTCTGCCAGGATCCGGTTAAGGTTTTCCTTTATCTGCAGTATGCGGCGGGCATGGATCTCGATGTCGGTGGCCTGGCCTTGGGCGCCGCCGGCGGGCTGGTGGATCATAATCTCGGCATTGGGAAGGGCAAAGCGTTTGCCCTTTTCGCCGGCGGCCAGGAGGAAAGCCCCCATGCTGGCAGCCATCCCCACACATATGGTGGAAACGTTGGGTTTTATCAACTGCATGGTGTCATATATAGCCATGCCGGAGGTTATCGAACCACCCGGACTGTTTATATATACGTTGATATCCTTGTCGGGGTTTTCCGCCTCCAGGAAAAGCAGTTGGGCTATCACTAGATTGGCGACATTGTCATCGATGGCACTGCCCAGGAATATGATCCGGTCCTTCAGCAGCCGGGAGTAAATGTCGTAGGAACGCTCTCCCCGGTTAGTCTGCTCCACGACCATTGGAATCAGGTAAGACACTTGGCAACCCTCCTCGTATCATAGTATTCGTTGTCTCTTATATATAGTATTCGTATTAAACCTCGGTTTCCTGAGGTTGCTCAGGAGATTCCGGCGCCTCGGCCGTATCCTGAAGCCCGGCGGCTTCCGCGGCCTCCGGTTCCATTTCGGTGATGACCGCATGGTCAACCAGATACTGGACTGCTTTGTCAATCTTCATGTTGTGGCGGATGCGGTCCATTATCCCTTCCACGTTCTGGCGCGCCTGATCGAACTCAACCCCCATCTGCTGGGCAATCTCGCTTATCTGCTGGTCTATTTCTGCATCGGTCAGGTCAATCCCTTTTTCCTCAATAATTTTATCCAGCACAAAATTGGTCTTGGCCTGTTCGATGGCCTGGGGTCTCATATCCTGTTTGAATTCATCCACATTGCTGCGGGTCATCTCGAAATACTGCTCCAGGCCGATTCCCTGGGAGCCCAGGCGTTGTTCGAATTGGCTTAGGATAGTCTCCAGCTGCATCTCGGCCACGGCTGGGGCGATATCCACCTGGCTCAATTCCACCAGTTTAATTACCGCCTCATTTTTGGTAGCATCCTCACGGCGCATTTCCATGGCCTTGATGAGGTTCTGGCGGACATCATCGATCAATTCCGCGATGGTATCAAAATCGCTGATTTCCTGAGCAAACTCATCATTCAACTCCCGCATTACCTTGGTTTCCACCTTGGTGACGGTGGTTTCGAAAACCGCGTCTTTGCCCCTTAGATCTTCGGCGTGATAGGTGTCGGGGAATTTGACCTCTACATTCTTGGATTCACCTGCTTTAAGTCCCACCAGCTGGCTCTCAAAGCCCGGAATAAAGGTATCGGAACCCAACTCCAGCTGGTAGCCTTCGCTGGCGCCGCCGGGGAAGGGCACTCCCTCATGGGTGCCGACAAAATCGATTACCACCGTGTCGCCTATTTCGGCCGGGGCTTCGATCTTCTCCACCAGTTGGGCATAACGGTTACGCAAATCATCCATGCGCTGGTTGACATCTTCCTCGGTCACGGCCAACTTAGGTATGCTTATTTCCAAGCCTTCCAGCGGGCCCAGCACCACTTCCGGTTTGACGGCAACTTTGACTTTAAATTCAAATGAAGACCCGGGCTCCAGCTTTTCGAAATCAATATCGAAATCCGGCTGGGCGATGGGATCTACCTCGAGTTCCTGCAGAGCCTTTTCATAGGCTGCCGGCACGGTGAACTCCAGGGCATCTTCGAAGAGTATCTCCTTGCCAAAATGAGCTTCTAGAAAT
>CAZOMS010000097.1:0-7792 GCA_964580805.1 uncultured Syntrophomonas sp.
CCGGCACATACCGCTCCTCCCGCATAAGCCAATACCAGGTTGATACCGATGGCCCGCAGCCAAGTGCTTTTTCCCGACATGTTGGAACCAGTTACGATGCATGAGTAGTTATCGATATCAATGTCATTGCGAACACACTTATCCGGGGGCAAGAGGGGATGACCCAGCTCGCGGGCGGATATCATCTGGCCCTGGCCTTCTATCTCGGGATAAGCCCAATCCGGGTGTATATGGGTGATGACCGCCAGACTGCCCAAGGCCTCCATGGTTCCGATCACCCTCAGCCAGCCGCCGACTCGTTCACCATAGCGGGCCTTCCAATCGGCCAGTCGCACCGCGCATTGGATTTCCCATAACAGACCCACATTGATGATCAGGTAAAACATGGAGCGGTTCATGTCTATGGCGCCCGAGATTTTGCCCAGTTCCTTCATGGCGGTGGAGGCGGGTATGCTTTGCTGCCTCAGTTCGGCTTGCAGGCTGGATATATAGGGGTCTTGAAATGGCGCGGTCTCAATGGCTTCCAGCATATGTCCATATAAGTGTAAACTCTTTTGGAAAGAATACACCGGCTTTAGCGCGCGGCCCGTCTTTTTGAAGGTGAACAGGACAATAAAGCTCTGCAACAACAGAAGGGCGATGGGAACCGGCAAGGTCAACAACTGGAGGAAGTACAATGCCAATGATAGGGCAGTGACCAGGGGCAAAAACCGGATGATGTTCATAAACTGGCTCACCGATGAGCTTTCTTCGGCGTAAGCGATCAGTTCCTGCGGGTCGCGGCTGGCTTCGGGGGCCATCAGGCCTCGACACTCCAGGCCTTGACAGAAATCCAGCCGGCCAGCCAGTTCCTTGACAGCCCCCTGGTGGCCCAAGATGGAACCCAGCTCTTTTGAGGGTGCCGACAGCAGTTGGCATAAATGCTGCCGGCCACAATAGGTGCGGGCTATGGAGATCCATTGGAACAGTGATTTGGGTCCGAAGATGTCCAGATCGGTGCTGTAAGGATGATCGGGATCGGCAAAGTCCTGGCCTGGATCTGTAAACTTCACCCATTGTCCGCTCAGACGATCCAAGTATTGCTGATTGATTCTGACCATCGCCCGAGCGATATTTAGGCGGTTTTCTACCTGACCATGGCGGAGGATTAAATAGATAAAAATCAGCAGAAAAGGCAGACCTACGTAAATGGCTTGCCGAGTAGTGCCGAAATATCCCGCCATCAGTGCTGCCAAAGCCCCGACCGAAAACACCAGTAAACGCAGATTGCTTAGAATATCAAAGCTGCGCTTTTGCTGCCTCTCCTGAGCTTCAAAGTCCTGCCGGCGCAGCCGAAATAGTTGTTCAGTGTCCATGATATCCTCCTTAAGCGGCGGATCGCTTCTTTATTACCAGAGCCGTCAACCCTGTCATCAATAGTTTTCCATGAAACCGATCAGTTTTACAACTTAATTGGACTGGAGATATTGGCCCCAACAGCATCGAACGCCGAAAATCCTCAACCTAAATACCATCTACTAATAAGAATATTTTATCGATGGTTTTGCTTTGCCCTGAAGTAGCCTTCTCCCCCGCCCACTGTTCGGAAGATACAACATTACCTGAAAATAGGGCCATCGCCCATTTTCCCCGGCTCGATTTCGACCTGCTTCGACAGAGTGGTGTGGTACGCTTTTGTCAGGATTAATTGTCGAAACAGGAGTGGCAAGGGATTGGACGATATACACAAAAAACATGCGGATCAGACAAGGGAGCTGGTAGCGCTGCGCGCGCGGGTGTCCGAGCTGGAAGCCGCCAATACAACTGGGTGCAAGCAGACGGAAGAAAAACTCGCTTTCCATGCCCAACTGTTAGCCGGCGTACATGACGCCATCACTGCCACGGATGAAAACCACATAATAACCTACTGGAACAGTATGGCGGAAAAGATGTTTGGCTGGACAGCGGAAGAGGCGATTGGTAAACATATTGGACATTTGCTTCAGACAAAGGTGCCTGGTTCATCACGGGAGGCTGTGATTGAGGGGATGCGCAAAGAGAAATATTACAAAGGAGAGGCGATTTACCGCCATAACGACGGTTCGGATGTCTATGCATCCGTACATTCGACTTTCGCCACAGGGAGCGATAGTACATTACGTGGTTTTATATCTACTTTCAGGGATATAACTGGGCAAAAGCAGGCCGAGGAGGCACTTAGACAAGCCCGTGATTATCTTGAAGAAAAGGTGGCGGAACGTACCAAAGAACTGTCATTGGAGCGGCAGAGGCTTTTGGATGTTTTGGAGACCTTGCCGGTTAACATTTGCCTGCTAACTACAGATTACCAAGTTCCGTTTGCTAATCGCGCTTTTCGGGAAAGGTATGGGGACTCATATGGGCGCTGCTGCCATGATTATATATTTGGTCATGCGCAACCGTGCGAGGACTGTATGTCTTTTCAACCCCTCGAAACCGGTCAGCCTTATCATTGGCTTTTTTCAGCACCGGATGGCAGCATGATTGATGTATATGACTTCCCTTTTACTGACACCGATGGATCATCGCTTATCCTGGAGATGAACGTTGATATCACCGAACAAAGAAGAGCAGAGACGGAGATAGCTCGCCTCGATCGCTTGAACATGATCGGCGACATGGCAGCCAGTATCGGTCATGAGATCAGAAATCCAATAACAGCAGTACGTGGATTCCTGTAAATGCTGGGGGATAAGAAGGAATACCAGTCTGACTGCGAATATTTTGACATCATGATTGAGGAACTGGATCGGGCCAACAAAATCATTTCAGAATACCTGGGAATGGCCAAAAACAAAATTGTAAACCTTCGATCCCAGTCTATCGATAGGGGAATCGAATCTTTGTATCCGTTGATCCAGTCAGAGGCTAATCTCAGGGAAATGAGAGTCCTGTTGGATTTGCACGATTCACCCGAGGTTCATTTGGATGAGAATGAAATGCGGCAGTTGCTATTAAACATGTGCCGCAATGCCATGGAGGCTATGTCATTCCGTGGCACCCTGACAATTGGCACCAGGCAGGAGGGCAATGAAGTGATCCTGTATATAAAAGATGAGGGCTCGGGATTATCCTCTGAAATTATAGACAAGATAGGTACCCCATTTCTTACCACCAAAGAGAATGGAACTGGCCTGGGCCTGGCAGTCTGTTATAGTATCGCTGCTCGTCACAACGCCAGGATAGACTACGAGACCGGGCCATCCGGAACCCACGTTTTATGTGCGGTTTCCGATCAATGGCGAACCAAGCGCAGCACCCAGATCGCCAGCCTGATGGGGTGGGCGCGGAATACTATATCAATGAAATCAAGCCCCGGTACCTTATTCCTATGCACTTCTGGGATGATTACCAGTTGCTCAGGTCGTTTCAAGACAGGATGCAAGGTTCCTCTACCAAGGTTATTGACCTTACCCATCGCGGGCAGGAGATCGATCTCGTTCTTGGCCTGGAGTCAGGTGATAAGATTTTGTTTATCGAGAAACCGAATGGTGAGGTCATGATCAATAATGCTTCGGCACAAGCAATTTATAAGGCACAGCAAACATTTGCAGGCGTTGCAGAGGAAATCGGTGTAAGCAATGAGGACGATGTGCAGGAATTAGTGAATGAAGTGCGGTATGGAAAGGACAAATAAACAATGCGGATTTTGGTGGGGATGGAACTCCAGGCAAAAATAAAAAAGGCGGCTGGCAAAAACAAAAAGCACAGGAACGCCCCGTGGCGTTCCTGTGCTGATATACGGGATCAACTGGTGCAGGAGACTCTTCGATACACGGATGTTCTTCCATCGTCAAGATACCCGGACGCTCTGAGGGTAACCCTGCCAGGGCGGCGGATCGTCAAAGCAGCACTGCGGCGCCCGGTCGAGCTTCGTCGGGCTGTCATTCTTATGGTTGCGCCGGTGGTGGTATAGTTGCTGGTATGGTTGATTACGGTAGCATTGCGGAAAACAGCAAAGATATAGCGGGTTATACCTGAGCGTCTGGCTATGATCCTGGTAGGCCGACTGGAACGAAAAGTGTACTCATATTGCCTTCCGTCGATTATAGCTTCCAACTCGCCTCGGATTGAACCGGAAGGTCCTGACCTCAAGCAACTTAAGACCGCACGAAATTCGGCATCGTTACGGGCGTCTATGTCGCCGCTGGCAATTGCATCTGCCATTAATGTCACCTCATTTCCAGAGTATTTTTGGTGCTAATGCTGCACATTTACATACTATGAAATTGGTGGCAGGGCGGTTACCCGGTTAAGTGAACGGTTTACAATACGGTAAGGAGCCTAGCTGAATGGGGCATAAACCCTTGTTAGGCGATAGGGGCGGGGACCAGTATAACCTCAAGTTAGTTTCCCGCGGCCTCCATAGTCTTCATCGTTCTCATCCTCCATCACTATACGGCTGCATTCATAATTGTTCTTACCCAAAGGACAGCTGCTGCTGGCGCAACATGAGCCGCAGCCGCGCTTCTTTGCTCTCCGCATATAATAAATTGATGCGATCAAACCGGCAATAACCAAAGCAATTATCAGATAATCCCCAATGTTCACGTAGTTGTGCCTCCTTTCCAGAAGTGCTCATATACCCTCCCCAACGGATTGACCAGGTGCAGCTTGAAGTTTGTCCGTATGGGGGTACGCGGCATTCTTAAGCAAACATTAGTTTGCACAGATTATACACGATTAATGCTATCACCCATGCGATCCCACATTGGGCGACCACCAATAACGCAGCTTTCAGGCTTGAATCCAGTTCTCTGCGGATGACGGCGATGGCTGCCACACAGGGCGTGTACAGCAGGGTAAAAGCAAGAAAGCTCACCGCGGTGAACGGAGTAAACATGGAGCTCAGGACTGAAGGCAGGTCCGC
Source organism: uncultured Syntrophomonas sp. (assembly GCA_964580805.1). GTDB lineage: Bacteria > Bacillota > Syntrophomonadia > Syntrophomonadales > Syntrophomonadaceae > PHAA01. Next base: position 4,889 of record CAZOMS010000097.1, read on the forward strand.
TGCGCTGCTTTGAGTCAAAACGCCTAATGTGCTTACCACCGCCTCTTTGGCCATCAGGCCCGTAACCAAGGCGGTCGAAATACGCCAGTCATCGAATCCCAGTGGTCGGAACAGGGGGGCCAGCCACTGCCCAAATATGGCCAGCATACTTTCGCTGCTGTCAGCAACCAGATTCAAACGCACGTCAAAGTTCTGCAAAAACCAGATGATGACGGTAGCGATAAATATGATCGTGAAGGCTCTCTGTAAGAAATCACGGGCTTTTTCCCACATCAATAGCATTACGGTCTTGAAAGAGGGGAAACGATAATTAGGAAGTTCCATTACAAAGGGTATAGGCCGGCCGCGCATAAAGGTACGGTTAAAAACAAGGGCAAACAAGATGCCGACCAGTATGCCGGACAAGTATAATCCGATCATGACCAGCGCCTGGTAATTGACGAAAAAGGCAGCAGTGAACAAGGCGTAAATCGGGATTTTGGCGGAACAGCTCATAAATGGAGTCAGCAAAATGGTCATTATCCGATCGCGTTCTGAGGATAGGGTACGGGTTGCCATCACTGCCGGAACGGTACAGCCAAACCCGATCAGCATGGGGACGATACTCCGGCCCGACAGCCCTATTTTACGCATCAGTTTATCCATTACAAACGCTACCCGGGCCATATAACCGGTGTCTTCCAATATGGATAGAAAGAAGAACAGGGTAATGATGATCGGCAGGAATCCCAAAACGCTGCCGACCCCCGCGAATACACCGTCCACCACCAGGCTCTTAACAGTCGGGTTAATGCCAAAAGAGGTCAATCCGGCGTCAACCAGATCGGTCAGGGCGGTTATGCCAAGGGCCAACCAATCGCTCAGATAGGCGCCGATCAAGTTGAAGGTCAGCCAGAAGATGGCCAGCATTATTCCCAGGAAGACGGGGATGGCCAGATACTTGTTGGTGAGGATGGAATCGATTTTGACGCTTCTCTGGTATTCGCGGCTTTCTCCAGGGCGGACCACCGTGGTTGCGCACAGCTTCTCGATAAAGCTGTAGCGCATATCGGCCAGGGCTGCATCCCGGTCCATCCCATGCTCGGTTTCCATCTCCACAATACTGTGTTCTATCAGTTCCAATTCATTTTGGCTCAGTTCCAGCTGGGAAATGATGTAGTCATCGCCCTCAATGATTTTGGTGGCCGCGAATCTGGGGGGGACCCCCAGTCTTTCCGCATGATCCTCGATTATATGAGAGATCGCGTGTATGCACCGATGCACCGGACCTGGCGAGCAAAAATCGATTCGTTGGGGGTATCGCTTGTTCCTGGCATCGCTGACCATTCTATTGACCAGTTCATCGATTCCTTCATTTTTTACGGCGCTGATCGGCACAACTGAAATCCCGAGTTCTCTGGACATCTGGTCGATATCGATGGTACCGCCGTTATCTCGTACCTCATCCATCATGTTAAGGGCCAATACCATTGGTATCTGCATTTCAATCAATTGCAGGGTCAGATAAAGATTACGCTCTATATTGGTTGCATCCACAACGTTGATAATACCATCCGGCTTATTGTTCAAAATGAAATCGCGGGTGATAAGCTCTTCATTGGAATAGGTGCGGAGTGAATAGATACCGGGCAAATCGACCACAGTGCAATTTTTGGCAATACGTATTTCCCCGAACTTCTGATCCACGGTAACCCCGGGGAAGTTGCCGACGCGCTGATTGGAGCCGGTCAGCTGGTTGAACAGGGTCGTCTTGCCGCTATTCTGGTTTCCCACCAATGCAAACATCATGTCTCTAGACCTCCACCGGTTCAACTTCTATTTTTTCGGCGTCTTCTCTGCGAAGCGTAAGGGTATAATCTCTAAGGCGTATTTCTATGGGATCCCCTAACGGAGCGATATTGCGAATCGTCACTTTTGTTTTGGGTATGAGGCCCATATCCAAAAGCCGGCCCCGCAACGCGCCTTTGCCCCCGACTTTAGTGATCACTGCAGGTTTTCCCTTGGAAAGCTGATTCAGCAGCATGGGATGACATCTCCTTAGCATTAATTCTCCAGGTGTTAGTCTTTGCCAACTTTTACATTACTGCTAACCGCATTTGATTGTCAACAGATTTTATTTTCATTGGATCCGTTTATTAGTAGTGACCGGCGGAAAAACAGATGCTCCACCGGTTGAATCGCGGTTGGAGAAGTGTTATTTTGAGAGCGACGAATCAGTAAAATACGCATGCCACTGACCAGACCGCATCATAACCAGGCGCAAAGAGAACCATCGGGTTTATGAGAAGCTGACCCCGCCGCGGGTGATGACTTACGAGGCGGAGGTTGCCAGGGATAGGGGCCTTCGGGGCGGCAAGTATCAATTCACCATGTAAAGGCAGTGTTTAAGATGGATTTGACCTTAACCATTGAGATGATAATCAAGGAAGCTATTCAGCGGGGAGTATTCGAAAATTTACCCGGGGAAGGCAAGACTGTAGAGTTACCGAATCTCAATCCATTGGAGACCAAAGAGGATAGAATGATGAATAGGCTTGTAGCTATGGCTATGGCTGCATCGGGAGACCTGCCCCAAGAGATTAAAATACTGAAAGAAATCGAAAGCCTTAAACAAAGGCTGGAAGAGTGCCAATCAGATAATGAAAAGCGGATTCTCGAAAGCAAACTGGCCCAATTGAATTGGAAGAGTGAGATTCAAAGAGAGGCGCGGCTTGCTTTTTATAAACGTTGATTTAACGGAGACTATCCTTAGCCGACGGTGATCGCCGTTACGGGACACTCCTCTTCCGCCTCTTGAGCGCATTCCTCCAAGTCCTCAGGTATCTCATCAACGATAACCGTTGATATCATTTCATCATCTAATTCAAACACTTCGGGGCAGGTTATCTCACAAAGCCCGCAGCC
>CAZOMS010000098.1:0-7692 GCA_964580805.1 uncultured Syntrophomonas sp.
TGGAACTGGTCCCCGTACCAGTTGTCAAACCCGCGCACGATGCCGATGCAGGTCGGAAAACCCTTGGTAGTGCCGATAAAGCTGGGTTTGCCATTATACATCCCCACATACATGGCCACATGGCTGATGTAGGTAGTGCGTTGGAAGGTGAAGATGTCCCCCGGTTTGAGCTTGCTGGTCCCGTACATGACCCCGTTCTTCACATAGACACCGGTCACCTTCTTGCCGACCTGGTTATAATTCCGACAGGCCGAGGTAACAGGATAGCCAAAATCCTTGTAGACCAGGGAAACGAAGTTGGAGCAGTCTATGTACCCGGTGGTGGGATACTTGGTATGGCCGTATTTCATGAAACCATACTCCATGTACCAGATAGCCCGTCCCACGATCTTGTCAGCCGGGCTGCCGTCGTAATTGGCGCGGAAATTATCTACCACCGGTTTGGCTACCGTGTTGTATTTGCTGACGCTGGCTGCGGTGGCCGCCGTGACTGGCGGTGTTGCGCATATACCCATGGTCAGGAACAGGCTGAGCGATAGTAGTAAGGCCAGTATTCTGTTTCTTCCTCGAATGCTAATAGACATATAAAACCTCCATAAAATTCTAGCTGCGCTTCCTGATAAGAATAATTCGCTGCCGCTAAAATTCTACCTTTTGGTAAATATGGGCATTGGGATCTGATTTGGGTGATTGGAGGGTAAAGATGCCGAACACTCCTGCGCTTACAGGAGATGGAAAAGGGTCCGTGGAAAATGATGGAAGGGGCTAGTGGTAGCATATAAAAGCATATGAAGGAAGATGATAGGTGCAGGTTTAATATTATTTAGCAGGAAAAAATAGGGGAGAGACACGCGCTTATTTGCATGAATATCGGCAAGCAGATCAGAAGCTCGGGTTTTCCCGATTATGTTCGCCGCCGGCGTGGAGGGTGAACAGCGAAGTCATCAATCCCTTTACCCGAATCCTTCGATCTTCAGTAAATCCGAAATGGTATCCAGGTTATAGGTAGCGATCCCGTAGTTGACCCCATCGCCGATAGCGGCGCAGTCCATGTGAGCGGCGATGGCTGCCTGGAGACCGGATTGGCTGTCTTCGACCACCAGGCAGAGGCAGGGCTCGACGCCCAATAATTCGGCCGCCTTGAGGAATACCTCCGGGTCTGGTTTGGCTCGGCGTATGTCGGTGCCGTCGACCACGGCGTCGAATGCGTTCGCCAGCGCCAGCCGGGCTAGGATGAAGCGGGCGTTTTGGCTGGAAGATCCGATGGCGGTCCGGATGCCTTTCCGTTGGAGATAGGCCAAAGTGGAGGGAAAATCCGGGAAAACGTCATCCGGGGAGAGGTTCTGAAGATTCTGTATATATAAGGTGTTCTTCCGGTCCGCCCAATACTGTTTGTCGGCCAGGGTCATGATACCACGGTATCCTTCCAGGATCACCTCCAGGCTGTCCATACGTGCCAATCCCCGCAGGCGATTATTGATCTGCGGGCTGAAGTCGATCCCCAGCTCGTCGGCGATGCTCTTCCAGGCCAGGTAATGGTATTCATCGGTGCTGCAGACTACCCCATCGAGATCGAAAATAACTGCCCGGTATGGCATTGCTCCGCCCCCTTCCTCATTATCAGCCCCCTGATATGGTTGCGTTCATGGTCACGCCCGGTTAACCACCAGCTGGTCCTCCAGTCGATATTCGATGCCTTCAATATACAGATTCACGGGCTCGCCGCTTTCTCTGGTCAGGGTGGTCCGGTCCTTTTCTACCAACACGGCGATGCGGGTGTTTTGGTAACATATCTTGAACCGATAACTCTGCCATTTCTCCGGCAGGCGGGGCCGCAAATGGAGTCCGCTCTCCTTCAGGCGGAGGCCGCCAAATCCGTAGACTACCGCCATGTAAATCCCGCCCAGGTTGGCGGCGTTGATCCCGTGGATGGTGGTCCGAAACCGGTCGCTGAGATCCACTTGGGCCGAGAGTTCAAAGTAACCCAGAGCTTTTTCGCATAGACCCAAGCGGGCGGCCATGATGCTGAAGATGCTGCTGGACAGCGAGGAATCATGGGTGGTGATCTTTTCGTAATACTGGTAGGAATTGAGCATAACCTGTTCTGACTGGGCATCTTCCAGGATGAAGTGGGCCAGAATGGTGTCCGGCTGCTTGCAGATCTGGTGACGGTACAGGTGCACGGGGTGGTAATGCAGCATCAAGGGGTAATCGTCCTTATGGATGCTGGCCAGATCCATGCGGGGCTTGGACAGGAATGAATCATCCTGGGGATTGATCCCCAGTTCCTCATCGTAAGGCAGGAACATGGCCCGGGACGCTGCCCTGAACCCGGCCACCTCCTTTTCGTGCAGCCCGATGCGGCCGATGGCCGGACACTCTGTTGACTTGAGCAGTTCATATAGTTTGGCGGCCCATTCCAAATGGTACTGGGCCAGCAGGTTGGTATAGTAGTTGTTGTTGACCAGGCAGCTATATTCATCCGGGCCGGTGACCGTATTGATGTGGAACTGGCCCTTGAAATAATGGCCGGCATCTATCCAGATCCGGGCGGTTTGCCAGATTATCTCCGCCCCCTTGCAGCGCAGGAAATCCAGATCCCCGGTGGCCAGATAATAGGCGATGATGGAATAAGCGATGTCGCCGTTGATATGGTACTGGGCGGCCCCGGCCGGGAAGTAACCGGAGCATTCCCTGCCCATGATAGTGCGCCACGGGTATAGGGCGCCGGTTTTATGGCCCAGCAGCCGGGCGTTCTCGATGGCGCAGGACAGGGTACGATAACGGAATTCCAGCAGGTTCCTGGTATAGGCCGGTTCAGTGACGGTAAAAAACGGCTGGATGTACATCTCTGTATCCCAGAAGTAGTGCCCCTCATAGCGCTCCCCGCTCAACCCTTTGGCCGGCACGTTGCAGTAGGGATCTTTGCCCACCGCCTGCAGCAGTTGAAACATGCTGTAGCGCACGGCCAGCGAGGAATCATCATCGCCCTCTATCTCCACCCGGCATTTGTCCCAGTAAGTGGCCATGAAATCAGCCTGGCGGCGGTACAATTCCTCGATGGGCAGGAGCCAGGCCTGGTCCATCTCCATAGCGGCTGCCTCCCGGCAGTTGCCGAACCGGATGGAGTCGCAGAACACCGCATACTTGAGCAGTCGCACGGTCTCCTGGACCTCGCCGGTCCTGGAAATCTGATCAGTTATATTATAATTGCCGGCAAAGATCTGCCGCTGCTCTTCCCCATCCAGGAAATTGACTACCGCAGTGCAGACCGACAAACCCGACTCCGTAGTAGTCGAGGTGATATAAGAGGCATCGCCCATCAGTTCGCTTTCGGCTGGATTGAGATACAGGACTTGCTCGGCGCGGCTGGGCTCCAGGGGATCGTAGTGGTTGAGGACCATCCCGTTGTGGCCCGATTGAAACATAACCACCGCCGGCTGGTTAAGCAGCTTGACCTGGTAATCGATGATGAACAGCGACAACTGAGTGAAGGAAGCCATCCGGATGATGGTGATCTCCACTTCTTTGCCCAGGGGCGAAATCCAGTGCACCTGGCGGCCGGTCACCCCCCGGGTGGTATCGACCCAGCGGCGGTAACTCATCACTGTGCCGGTGAACATGCTGAATTCCTCATCGTCGATGAAAAGCTTGACCGACTGGGTGTCCCTAACGTTCAGCATTACCTGTTTTTCGTCGATCAGCCCAAAAAGCCGTTCCGGCGGTTCCATCTCCGTCATGTCGTAGAAACCGTTTATGTATTGTCCCCGCAGGGATTGATAACCTTCCGGGTAACCCTCTTCAAAGGCTGATCGGACCCCAATATAGCCATTGGCATTATGAAACAGGGTCTCCTGTAATAGCAGGTTGTAGTTGTCCAAGGCCGGGTTGTGAAGTTGGTAAATTCCTCTCTGGCTAGCCATATCTTGTCCTTTCCGCGTGTTACTAGTTTTACTCAAATTCATCCTGAACATCCAGCTGGACAAATCTGTTCAGGATATAGCGGAAATTATGCCACGACGGTATGCTATATTTGGCATTGGTTGCCCCCGCTCCCACTTTGATCGAGAATGCCCCGGCCGGCAGGGATGTAAAAAGATCCTCATCGGTGAGATCATCACCCACCCCCAGGATGAAATCATTGTTTTGATTGTTGACAAACAGCGACGACACGTAACCCTTATTGACGCGATTGTCCTTGATCTCCAGTACCATGTTACCTTCCTGCAGGCCCAAGGCGCTGGTTTGGGTCATAAATATCAGGGCTTCCCGGATCTCGCTGAGTTTCACCGCTACCATATCCGGCTCGCATTGGCGGTAGTGGAAGGCCAGTGAATATTCCTTTTCTTCGATCAGGGAACCAGGCATGCGGTTGTTGAACATCTTCAAGAGGTTGAATACCGACGACTTCCACTCATTATCCAGGGACGCGGTCATTTTCCACTCCTCGCCAGGGTGGCGCAGCCATAGGCCGTGAGCAGCCAAAAAATGAAGGTTGAGGTCTCCCAACCATGCGTCCAGCACGTTTTTATCGCGGCCGGAGATAATTACCACCATGTTGCGGGGATCGCCGGCCAGTTTACCCAATATGTATCTGAGTTCCTGGTCCGGCTTGGCCTGTTCCGGCCTGGGCTTGATTCCCACCAGGGTGCCGTCATAGTCCAGCAGCAACAGGCGCCGGCTGCCCTCCCGGTAGGCGGTCTCCAAAACATGTACGCAGTTGCTGATGTTGGGTGAAGTAGTCTGGGTGGTATTGAGGACCGCGTTATCCAGAGCCAACATCATATCCTTGGCCCAGTAATGGACGTTATAGGTCTTGAGCCTTTCATGAATGGCCCGGTTGATGGCGACTTTTTCTTCCCGGGGCATTTCCAGGGCATATTTGATAGAGTCGGCGATGGCGTCAATATCATTGGGGTTTACCACCACCGTTTCGCCCAGTTCGCTGGCCGCCCCGGCGGTTTCGCTTATCACCAGCATGCCTTCCAGATCGCTCCGGGTGGCCAGGTATTCCTTGGCTACCAGGTTCATCCCGTCCCGCAAGGGAGTGACCAACAGCACATCCGAGTATTTGTAGAGGGCGATCAGTTGGTCCTGGGAAAATGTCTGGTAAAACAGCCAAACCGGCATCCAGTTGATGGTGCCGTACTGGCCGTTGACCTGGCTGACCAGCTCGAAAACCTCTCTTTTAAGGTTGTCGTATTCCGGTACTGCGTCACGGGAGGGCGCCACCACCAACGTCAGACGGCATTTCTCCAGGTACTCGGGGCAGCGATCCAGGAAAACGCCAAAGGCCCGGATACGCTCCGGAATGCCTTTGGTGTAATCCAGGCGGTCGATGGAGAGGATGTTTTTGACATCCAGGTTGCGGTTGAATAATTCCGCCACCTCAGCCATGAAGTCCTGGTTGCCGGACCCGTAGGCGAAATGGTCGTAATCGATGCCCATCGGGAAAGCATCAACCTGGACGGTGTGGCCTTCGTAGTTGATCCGGTATAGGTTGTGGTCCAGACCCAGCACCCTTCGCACGCTGCTCAAAAAATGGCGTACATAATCATAGGTGTGGAAACCTATCAGGTCCGCTCCCAACAAACCGCGCAGGATCGGTTCTCGCCAAATCAGCAGGCGGAAGACCTCGAAGGACGGAAAAGGTATGTGCAGGAAGAAGGCTACCCGGGTATCGGGGTACCTTTCCTTAATCAACTGCGGCAGCAGCATCAGTTGGTAATCATGGATCCATACGGTGTCGCCGGACTCGATAAGAGGGGCGACGGATTCGAAAAACTTGCGGTTGACATCCTGGTAGGCTTGCCAGGTAGCGGCATCGTATTCTGTTTTGGTGGGAAAATAATGGAACAAGGGCCAGATGGTGCGATTGCAGAAACCGTTGTAATATTGTTCGATGTCGGCTTTGGACAGGGATACGGGAAGACAGCGGTATTGCTGTTTCAAGTCCTGCCGCACCACAGCCCTTTCTTTATTGGTGATATCCTCTTGCGCGATTCCGGGCCACCCCACCCAAATGCTGTTGGTGCGGTTATGATAGCTCTTCAGCCCTGTAGCCAGCCCACCTATACTCCAAATATAGTCGAAGCCGTTTTCGCCCCGGTTTACGGTTATAGGCAGGCGATTGGAGATAATGATCATTTTACTCATAAGTCCTACTCCTCCCCACGATACCCCCGATCGGATAATCAATCGGACCGGGACCTTGCCCCCTCGGACATCCGCCTCCCGGATACTACCTGGCGCCAGACTTTTGTCTCCTGTATATGCCTTTGGCGACCTGAGTCCCGTTTCCATTTTATTTACATTTAAGTTAATTATACATGTAAAAACCGGTCCCGGTCATATCCAATGATTATTTATCCCCTCCGTTGGCACCCATGGGCCGGAAAGATGTCGCTGGCGCAAGGGTTGTGCAGTTCGATTCATAATTCCTCCATCGCCCGCATAGATTTGACATTATCATAAAGGAGGTGATTGACCGTCGATTATGATGGACTGATGATCCTGAACATGTTGAGGTACAGATTGTATATGCCGATCGAGGTTATAGTAGACCGGTTGTTTGGCGGGAATCGAGCCTGGGCCAATGAGCAGGTGATTGGTTTGAAAAATTCCCAACTGATCGAATTCGCGGGTGAAAACGAAATCAGCCTCACCGCCGCCGGGAAGATGTTTTTATCCCAACAACGCGGTCAAAATGAATAGTTACAAAGATAGGACCGGGCGCAGATAAAAAATCCCTGGAACCGCAAGCGATTCCAGGGACCAAATCATTCAGTTTTACCAGCTGTTTCTTCTGGGCTGCGGGGTATAGCAGTCCCGGCAGTATACTGGCCTCTCGCCGGTGGGCTGAAAGGGCACAGTCGCGATCTTACCGCAGTTGGCGCAAGTAGCTTCATACATCTGGCGGGTTTGACCGTAACCACCACCGCGATTGCCGCCTCTGGATTCGGCTTTGCGGGCTGCGCGACACTCCGGGCAGCGGCCGGGTTCATTGGTGAATCCCTTTTCCGCGTAGAATTCCTGCTCGGAAGCCGTAAAGGCGAAGTCGCTGCCACAATCCCTGCAAGTAAGCGTTTTGTCTGAATACATTAAAAAACCTCCTAAATTTTCTGCTCGCAATTAAGGTTAATGCTCACAATCCGTAATTCCCCTTAATTCAGAAGCATTCAGAAGGTCTATTCATCCCTAATTTACCGAGCGTGAACAGCATAACAGATTGGTGCTGCAAATGCAAATCGAAATGACCAAATTTTTTTCAGGTCTGGCCAGGATTGACAAACGAGCCCGTCCCCGGTTAGAATATTAGGAACTAAATTTTTACTCTCTTTGCACTGCATAACTTAAGACTACAGTACAAACTGAGCAGGCGATGGACTCTCTTGAAGGGTTCGTGGGGCCGGGCCGGAAACGGCAGCAGATAGGCATCTGTGGGACAGTAAAACGTTCTACCGGTGCTTTTTTAGTTATTAGGGCAAGGAGCACATATGGGGGGATTTGAATGCAGCCATTGGATAGGAAGGCCCGGGTAGCCTTATTATCGATTGCCTCCAATTCTACTTTGATCGTGTTAAAGGTTGTGGCCGGCGTCTTGAGTGGTTCGGTAAGTATTATCTCCGAAGCTATACATTCGGGCATGGACCTGATGGCTTCGTTTATCGCCTTCTTTTCAGTCCGAACCTC
>CAZOMS010000099.1:0-7646 GCA_964580805.1 uncultured Syntrophomonas sp.
CAGATTTCAACATCCGCTACCTGTGGTTCAAATTGCGCCGGATGATGTACGAAGTCGACCCCCGGGATATTCCTGATTCCTACATCCTGCTCTTCGACCCAGACCACGTGACCAGCGTGCTTCTAAAAAATATGGGCATAAATACCATCGACCTGTCCCAGTATGAAGGACAGAACCGAAGTGAAAAACTGGCCCATTTCCTGCAATCTTTGCAACACTAGGTTGAAGCATTACTTATAGAAATAAAAAGACCTCACAACCTGCCGGTCGTGAGGCCTCAGCGGTATAAAATTCGGTTTTTTAGCCTCTGGTCGGTATTCTCATTCCGTAGAAGGTACGCCATACAAAGAACAAAGCTATCAACAGGAATCCAATCCCAACCATGGGGGCTATATCCCGGAAGGCTTCTGAAATGGCTATCTCCATGGCCAGCAATCCGAACAGGGTGGTGAACTTGATGATGGGGTTCAAGGCTACCGACGAGGTATCCTTGAAAGGATCGCCAACAGTGTCTCCCACTACAGTAGCTTCATGCAGCGGGGTGCCTTTCTCTTTCAGATCCACTTCCACTACCTTCTTGGCATTGTCCCAACAACCGCCGGCATTGGCCATGAACACGGCCTGGAACAGTCCGAAGACGGCTATGGAAAGAAGGTAAGCCACGAAGAAGGCTACTCGTTCGGAATTTCCTCCGGCGGGAGCAGCCAAACAGGCAAACGCCATGGCAAACGAGAATAGGGCTATAAAGATATTGAACATGCCGGATTGGGCATACTGGGTACATATCTTTACCACTTCTTTGGACTTTTCGGTATTGGCCTTAACATCGGCAGCTTCGTCCAAATTGATGTTCCTCTTGATATATTCCACTGCCCGGTAGGCTCCGGTGACCACGGCTTGGGTGGATGCCCCGGTAAACCAGTAGATTACCGCTCCGCCGCACAACAGACCCAGGATGGTATAGGGATTGAGCAGGGTCAGGATGGTGGCCGGGTCTACGCCCAAAACGTTTTTAATGACCAGGATCAGGGAGAATATCATGGCGGTTGCTCCTACTACCGCGGTGCCGATCAAGACTGGCTTGGCAGTAGCTTTAAAGGTGTTGCCGGCTCCGTCGTTGGCTTCCAGGTAGTGTTTGCCTTTATCAAAGTCCGGTTTGAATCCGTAATTTTTCTCGATGTCTTTATCGACGTCCTTGACTTCTTCAATAAGGGACAATTCGTAGATGGACTGGGCATTGTCGGTGACTGGCCCGTAGCTGTCCACGGCAATGGTGACCGGGCCCATACCCAGCATTCCGAAGGCGATCAAGCCAAAGGCGAATACCGAATGGTAGCTCATGATGTCTTCGGTCAGGGGCAAACTGGCCCAATATCCGCCGAACATTATGAACACGAATACCATGCCGATCCAGAAGGCGCTGAAGTTGCCGGCTACCAGTCCGGACAGGATGTTGAGTGAGGCTCCGCCTTCTCTGGATGCTTGTACTACTTCGGCTACATGCTTGGAGTTGGGGCTGGTGAATATTTTGACCGCTTCCGGAATCAGGGCGGCGGCCAGGGTACCAAAACTGAAGATGGTAGCCAGGGTTACCCAATGGGGGGTCAAGGCGGTGACGATACTGGATCCCGGTCCCACCATGTAGTAGGTGAGGGCGTAGGTGACGCCGATTGACACTATGGAGGTTATCCATACCAGACTGGTCAGGGGTGCTTCGAAATCGAAATCGGTGAGGCCGCCAAATCTGGACTGGCTCATAGCGCGGTTGATATAGAAGGAAAGAACTGAGCTGATTACCATCATAACCCGGACGGCAAATATCCAGGTGAGCAGGGTGGTCTGCAGGGCGGGGGCTACGGCCAGGACGATGAAGGTGACCATGGCCACTCCGGTGACGCCGTAGGTCTCGAATCCATCCGCGGTTGGGCCTACGCTGTCGCCGGCGTTGTCACCGGTACAGTCTGCGATAACGCCCGGGTTTCTCGGGTCGTCTTCTTTGATGCCGAATACTATCTTCATAAGATCGGCGCCGATGTCGGCTATCTTGGTGAATATGCCGCCAGCTATACGCAGGGCACTGGCGCCCAGTGATTCTCCGATGGCAAATCCGATGAAGGAGGCTCCGGCCAGTTCCCGGGGCACAAATACCAATATGATCAGCATCATGATGAGCTCTACGCATACCAGCAAGACTCCGATGCTCATGCCGGCATCCAGGGCTATGTTTAACATCTTCAGGGGTTTTCTCTCCAGAGAGCTGAAGGCCACCCGGCTGTTGGCCAGGGTGTTCATGCGGATGCCATACCAGGCTACGCTGTAGGAACCGAGTATTCCGATCACGGTCCACATCAGGATGAATAATACGCTTCCTATCGGCATCTGGGATAGGTAGCCAAAGTAGAAGGCGATACACAAGCCGATGAAGAAGAACAGGATGGCGATGAATTTCCCTTGTTGGATCAGGTAGGTCTTACATGTTTCGTAAATGGTCTGGGCTACATCCAGCATTGTCTGATGGGCCCTGAATTTTGTAACCCGGGTGAATTGATAGTAACCGAAGAACAGGCCCAATATGCAGACCAGCATGCCAAAATAGAGCAGGCTGTTCTGGGCAGAGCTCAGTTCCGGCAGTACCAGGTTGGCTTCACCGGCTACTGCCAGCGAAGGGGTCAACAGCACAATTGCCAGAGCAGCGATGAAGGCTATTGCCGGCTGCATTACCTTGTTGAGCTGAAGGTTCATTAACAACTTCACTTCCTTAATATTCGTTTTCGTGTCCGATGCTTTATCCCTGAGCATCATAATAGTATGAAGGCTACGTGCAATAGCTTTCATACTATTAGGTCAAACCGTCGGTGAGACTCTCTTACATATGTAGCCTTGCGTCTATTGGCTGACATAAACAGCCGGGGTCAATAAGAGTAGCGAAATACTTGATTCGCTGCAACCCGTTCGGGCTTGGTTTAAGATAACCCAAAGATCCTTACCACCGGCAACGCTGTGCTCGTCTAACTGAGCAGGGCAACAACCAGGGTAAATATTAAAAACAAGGCGGCCAAATAAGCTGTTATCTTAGCAAACAGTTCATCCACGCCCTTCTTCTTCCCGAAGATCATATCTGCTCCCCCAGCAATGCTGCCCGATAATCCGGCACTCTTGCCTTCTTGCATCAGGACCGTAAAAATCAAGCCTAGAGCAGTAATGAACTGCAGAATAAGAAATATCGTTTTAACCACCTAGAGAACCTCCTTTCGTCATCTTCCTTAAAGCCGCATTACATTGTAACACAATATAAACAGGTTGTTCAAGATTTACTGTCGTTCCAGGTTGTAGAAAGTCTTATGCCCCGGGTATATGGCGAACACGTCCAACTCCTCTTCTACCCGCAGCAGTCGGTTATATTTGGCTACCCGATCAGTGCGAGCCGGAGCCCCGGTCTTGATCTGGCCGGCGTTCACCGCCACTGCCACATCGGCCATGGTCGAATCCTCAGTTTCACCGGAACGATGTGAAATCACACAGGTGTAGCCATGCCGCTTGGCCAGCTCGATGGTATCGAGGGTTTCGGTCAGGGTGCCTATCTGGTTGAGTTTGATCAGGATGCTATTGCAGACCCCCCTTTCGATTCCCTGCTGCAACCGCTGGGAATTGGTCACAAACAAGTCGTCGCCCACCAATTGTACCCGTGTACCAATACGGTCAGTAAGCTTTTTCCACCCGTCCCAATCATCTTCCGCCAGCCCGTCTTCAATGGAAATCAGGGGATACTTCTCCGTCAGCTGCTGGTAGAAATCTACCATCTCATCCGAACTGAGAACCAAATTGTTGCCGGCCAGATGGTACTTACCGTCCTTATATAACTCGGTCGCGGCTACATCGACTGCCAGGCAGATGTCCGCCCCGGCTTTATAGCCGGCTTGGCCAATCGCCTCCATAATCACGTCGAGAGCGGCTTCATTAGAAGGCAGGTTGGGTGCGAATCCCCCTTCATCCCCAACGGATGTAGCCAAGCCTCTGCCGGCCAGCACCTTTTTGAGGGAATGATAAGTTTCTACCCCCATGCGCAGGCCTTCTGCAAAGGTGGTGGCCCCGCATGGGACAACCATGAATTCCTGGATGTCTACATTGTTGTCGGCATGCTTGCCCCCGTTCAGGATGTTCATCATCGGCACCGGCAGTTGCTTGGCATTGACGCCGCCGATGTACTGGTATAACGGCATACTGAGATAGGCCGCCGCGGCCCGGGCTGCCGCCAGGGACACGCCCAGTATAGCATTGGCGCCCAGTTTGCCCTTGTTGGGGGTGCCATCAAGGTCGATCATCAAGGTATCGATGTCGATCTGATGCAGGGAATCCATGCCAATCACTTCAGGGGCGATGATATCGTTTATATTTTTTACCGCTTGCAGAACCCCTTTGCCACCATAACGCTTGGGGTCGCCATCCCTCAGCTCGACCGCTTCGTGGGCTCCGGTCGATGCACCTGAAGGTACCATGGCCGTTCCGATCGTGCCATCCTCCAGAACCACCTCTGTCTCAACGGTGGGATTACCCCTGGAATCAAGGACTTCCCGGGCAAATACGTCAACAATCGTACTCATCTAAACTAGCTCCTTCCAAAGTTGTTGATTTCTTAATTCCTCTATAATTGGATCAAAGGGGTTCCGGTCATCTCGCTGGGAATCGGTATCCCCAACAAACTGAGCAATGTCGGGGCTATATCGCGCAAGGACCCTTCCTCCCTTAGAGAACGGCCCTTGTGGGTATCTGAAACAAGTATGAAGGGAACCTTGCTGGTGGTATGGGCGGTGAAGGGGACGCCAGTCTCGCCCACCATCATTTCGGCGTTGCCATGGTCGGCTGTGATCAACAGAACTCCGCCCTTGCTCAACACCTGATCAGCTATTTGAACCAGGCATAGATCCAAGGTCTTTATGGCTTCCACTGCCGCATCCAGGATCCCGGTATGGCCTACCATATCCGCATTAGCGTAGTTCATGAAAATCACGTCGTAGTAATCCCGCTCGAGTTCCTCCAGTGCCCGGCTGGTTATTTCCCAGGCACTCATCGCCGGCTGCAGGTTATAGGTGGCTACCTTGGGCGATGGGATCAGAATCCGGTCCTCACCTGTTTCCGGTTCCTCCACCCCCCCATTAAAAAAGAAAGTGAGATGGGCATATTTTTCGGTCTCCGCTATCCGCAGCTGCTTTAAACCGTGTTGGGATAATACCTCTCCCAGAGTATTGGCGAGGTTTTGCGGTTGGAAAGCCACCGGAGCTTCAAGCTCCACGTCATACTGGGTCATACAAGTGAAATGGATGGCCGGCCACACCCGGCGGGGGAAAAACTCCAGATGTGCATCGACCAGGGCATGACTGATCTGGCGGGCCCGGTCGGCCCGGAAATTAAAGAAAACAATGCTGTCACCATCCTGGATGGTTCCTATCGGTTCGCCACCGTGGTCCACTATTACGGACGGTTCCATAAACTCGTCAGTAACGCGATCTTCATAACTGGCCGTTATGGCCGCTTGGGCGGAAGGCGCTTTACCGCCCTCTCCCAATACCATGGCGTTGTAGGCCTTTTCGATCCTGTCCCAGCGGTTGTCTCGGTCCATACCATAAAAACGGCCGCCCACGGTTGCTATCCTGCCGACCCCGAGTTCTTTCATCTTAGCTTCCAGGGTATTAATGTACTCCATAGCACTCTGGGGAGCCACATCCCTTCCATCCAGAAAGGCATGCACATATATCTGGGCAACCCCCTCGCTCTTACCGAGTTGCAGCAAAGCGAAAAGGTGACTGAGGTCGCTGTGCACTCCCCCATCGGAAACCAAACCCATTAAATGGACGCTGCCTCCCCGTTGGCGGGCGTAATGCATGGCCTTGATCAGTTCCGGATTCTGAAAAAAGGAACCATCCTCGATAGCCTGGCATATCCGGGTTATTTCCTGGTAAACGACCCTACCGGCCCCGATATTGAGATGACCGACTTCTGAGTTGCCCATCTGGCCACGGGGCAGCCCGACTGCATATCCGGAACACTCTAATAAAGTATTGGGATATTGGGCCTGCAAGGTATTAAAATGGACCGGATTGGCACATGATATGGCGTTATCATCACTGGAGCAGCGTTGACCCCATCCGTCCAGGATCATCAACACCATCGGTTTCTTAGGCATCCGTATTCAACCTCACAATTCTGGCAAACTGCTCCGGATCAAGACTGGCTCCGCCCACCAAGGCGCCGTTAATATCCGGCTGTTCCACGAAGCTCTGAATATTCAGGGCATTGACGCTGCCGCCATAAAGGATGGGAATCGCAGTGGCCCACGACTGCTCCCAGATCGAGCCCAGAGCATCCCTGATATATCCACACATCTCCTGGGCATCAGCTGGACTGGCGTTGAGGCCGGTGCCGATTGCCCACACTGGTTCGTAGGCAATCACCAGATCGCGAATATCCAATCCTGCCAAGCCTTGCTGCAGCTGCCTTTGCACTACTTCCCGGGCCTGGCCGGTTTCTCTCTCCTGCAGGGTTTCGCCCACGCAGAAGATCGGTACCAAACCTGAACCAACGGCTGATTTAAGTTTGCGATTGATATCCTGGTCACTTTCACCCATTATCTGCCGTCGCTCGGAATGCCCGATTATAACGTACCGGCAGCCTATTTCGAGCAGCATGGCTGCCGATATCTCCCCGGTAAATGCCCCCTTGGGCTCCCAAAACACATTCTGGGCTCCCAGATGGATGCCGGTATCTTGCAAGGCCTCACGTAGATAAGCCAGACAGGTAAAGGGGGGACAAATCACCGCCGTCACCCCATCCCACCCTGCCAGCCTGGGCACAAAATCTTCTATATACCCGACCGCTTCACCAATGGTCTTGTTCATCTTCCAGTTAGCGGCAATCAACAGTTTTTTCATTTCGATAAACCCTTCGCTCTATTCACAGATCTTAACCCCAGGTAGTTCAATACCCTCCAAAAATTCCAGCGTAGCACCGCCCCCAGTGGATATGTGGGTAATGTCCTTCTCCAAACCCAGTTTCATTATAGCTGCCGCCGAGTCCCCTCCACCAATGACACTAACCGCTTCAGAATCGGCTATAGCTTTAGCAATGGCCTCAGTACCATGGGCAAATTGGGGGTACTCGTAAACGCCAACCGGCCCATTCCAGATGATGGTCTTGGCGCGCCCTATGGTCATGGCGAAACCCTTGACAGTCTTGGGACCGATATCGGCGATCATCATATCATCCGGAACAGAATCTATATCGACCAGACTGGTCCGGGCTTGGGCGGATATTTTGTCGGTCACCAGCGCATCCACCGGCATCAATATGTGCTTTCCTTTCATATCAGCCAATTTCAAGATTTCCCGGCATTCCTCCAAAAATTCAGGTTCGTGCAGTGATTGACCGATCTTCCTTCCCCATGCTGACAGGAACGTGTTGCCGATCCCTCCTGCTACCAAGAGGATGTCAAATCGGCTGAGCAGATTCCTGATCAAACCCAATTTATCCTTAACCTTGGCCCCTCCCAATATGGCCATCCGGGGGGCTTGGGGATACTCGAGCACCTGTCTGAGCATCTTCACTTCGGTCTCCAGCAGGAACCCCGCATAAGCCGGCAGGTAATCTGCTAC
>CAZOMS010000100.1:0-7589 GCA_964580805.1 uncultured Syntrophomonas sp.
CATCCCCAATATCGTCAATGGCGAATACGATCCCTACATAGCCGAGTGGGCCCGCCAGGTGAAGAACGTGGGTGATCCTGTGTTTGTGCGTTTCGCCAATGAGATGAACGGCGACTGGGATCCCTGGTGCGCCTGGTATTACAGCAAAGACGCCGATCTTTTCATCCAGGCCTGGCAGCGCATCCACAAGATTTTCGGCGAACAGGGTGTTGACAACGCTATCTTTGTGTGGAATCCTCATGATCGGGCCTTCCCGGATTTTAAATGGAACAGCGCCGAACTCTACTATCCCGGCCAAGAGTATGTGGACTGGGTGGGCCTGACCGGCTACAACAACGGTACCGGATTTGCCGGCGAGACCTGGCGTGATTTCAATGAGATATACTTTCCCATATACACGGAGTATCTGCGCAAATTTCCGGGTAAACCCCTGATGATAACCGAGTTTTCCTGCAGCGAACTAGGCGGGGACAAAGCTTACTGGATCCAGCAAGCCATGAATTGTCTTCGCATGTATCCCTACATCAGGATCGCTGTCTGGTATGACCAAACCGACCGCAGCCGACTGTACCGCATCGATTCCAGCCCGGCCTCCAAAGGGGCTTTCAAGCAGGGTTTAACCAATCCGTATTTCCTGAGCAACGCTATCTCACGTTAAGTCCGGCGCTTGTTTAATCTGCCGAAATGAACGTCACTGGCAGGATATTCTGAACTGGAAGGCGAACTAATGATTGGATGGCCATACAGATAATACTAATTAAAAGGGGGCAGGCGGATGAAAAAGTGGATAGCAATTGTACTGGCAGGAGTTTTTCTTATGGCAGCAGTAGTTGGCTGCGGCAGTAAAGAACCGGCAGCCAATACGCCGGCAGGTACCCAGACCCCGGCCCAAACCCAGACGGAGACCAAGCCCGAGGGTAACAGTGAGCTGAGCAGCATAATGAAAGCAGCCAGTCAGGTTAAAGGCATGTCTTTCGACATGGTGATGACCATGTCCACTTCCGACAACCAGTCGATCGTCAGCAACGGCAAGATGTATGTACAGGAAGAGAAAGTGCGCATGGAGATGGAATCCATGGGCATGAAGACCATCACCTTGGCGAAAACCCCAGAGGAAATCTATATATATATCCCCGCTACCAACAGTGCTATGAAGATGACGACCCCTCAAGAGGGAACCGAACCCCCCAACTCCTGGGCTAGGGAGAGCGGCGACACCACCGGCATGACCGTGGTTGGTGAGGAAAAGAAGGATGGATATGACTGTCTGGTAGTGACCGAGGCAGACGACACCGATACCAAGATGTGGATCCGCAAGGATATAGGCATGCCGGTCCGGATGGAGTCCAAGACTGATGAAGGGACCATAGTGATCGAGTATAAGAACTATAACCTGGCCGCCCAACCGGACAATCTGTTTGAACTGCCGGCCGGTACCCAGATAACTTCCATGCCGGCCCTGCCTAATGTACCCCAATAGCAGCCAGTGACAGCAGGATAAATCCGGACCAGCAGAGGTATTGCACCCCGTATGTTGAAAGCATCGGGGTGTTTTTTTGGGGGGCCCTAATCGTTACGCTCGGTGTAAACCCGGTCAAAACGGTGCTGGTTTTCGCTCTGACTACAGGGTCAACACCCTCGCATGTTCTGTTAATACTCTATTGACCCCGTAATTATTTGGCGCGTATAATTGGAACATGTAACCGACCGGCGGGTCGGAAATTGAGGAGGGGAAAAGGTGAAGTTGGGAAAAAGGCATTTGATACTGCTTGCGGCCTTGATGATGGCCGTATTATTTATGAGCGGATGCAGCCAAAGCGAGGAAGTGGTCAAAGAGTCGGCGATAACTGTGAATACTGCCTCGGCTCAGATCCAGGATCTGGCCAAGAGTGTCCTCTATACCGGCACTATTCGAGGACAGAACGAGGTTTACCTGATGCCCAAGGTATCTGCCCGGGTAACCGGTATCCATGCCCAGCCAGGAGATGTGGTCAAGGCAGGGCAGAGATTGATTACTCTTGACAACACCGATTTCATTGCTGGGGTAAAACAGGCAGAAGCCTTGCTGGCTCTGGCCCAGGCAGGTCTGCACAGTAATCAGATCCAGGCTGAAAACGCCCGTCTAAATTATGAAAGGATTCAGGCCCTGCATGAGGCGGGAGCGGTGTCCGACCAGCAGTTGGAGGCGTCGCGGGCCGCGTATGAGGCCCTGATGGCGGGCAGTGCCGAGGCCTCCGTGGCCCAGGCGGAAGCGGGTTTGATGGCTGCCCGTAATGCCCTGGACAAATGTATAATCACAGCGCCCATCAACGGAATAGTTGGCACTATCAGCCTGTCGTTGGGCGATACAACCAATCCTGCGGCGGTAGCGGCCATAGTCAGTAACACTGGTCAGTTGGAAGTCGAAGTTATGGTGAGTGAGACTGAAGTGAGCTACATACAAAAAGGCAGTCCGGTGGACGTGTTGGTCCGGGCCGTTAGAGAGGAACCTTTTCCAGGCCAGGTGGAGAGCATCGCTTCCGTGGCCGATCTGGTCAAGCGCAATTACCCGGTCAAAGTGAGCCTGCCCAATGACGAGGGCCAGATAAAATCAGGCATGTTTGCCGAACTAACCATAGACACCATGAGCAAGCAGGGTATTCTGACAGTCCCGGTAGGGGCAGTAATTCCGAAAGGCGGGCAGGACATAGTCTACCTGGTCGATGGGGAGAGCCGGGCCCAGGTAGCGGAAGTCACGACCGGCATTAAAAACGGCCAGTATATTGAGATCGTATCCGGTTTGACAGCGGGTCAGGAAGTAATCGTCAAAGGCAACACCCTGGTCAGTGACGGCACTCTGGTAAGGGTGGTCGGGGGAGGCCAGTAATGAAGATAGTAGATTTCGCAGTCAAACGACCAGTTACCATGACCATCGTGGTAGCTGTGGTTATGATCCTGGGATTTTTCACCCTCAGCCGTATGGTATTAGACCTGTTTCCGGAGATGAAGTTCCCTATGGCGGTGGTCATGACCACCTATAGCGGAGCTGGACCGGAAGAAGTCGAATCGCGCGTAACCGAGCTGCTGGAAGGAGCCGTCAACACCGTGGGCGGCATCCAATCGGTACAGTCATACTCAAGTGCGGGGACCTCCTTGGTTCTGGCCAGTTTCGACTGGGGCACCGATATGGATAATGCTATACTCAATATGCGCGAGAAGATAGGCCTGGTAGAGGTGGCTCTGCCTTCAGAAGCCGAGAAACCCATGGTCTTGAAAATGGACATCAACATGATGCCGATAATGCAGATCGGTATCACCGGCGGGGATCAAATCTCCTTGTCGCAGCTGCAGTCTATAGCGGAAGACAAGATCAAGCCTCGTCTGGAACGTATCCCGGAGATAGCTTCGGTGACCATTACCGGCGGGCTCCAGCGGGAGGTACAGGTGAATGTGGATCCGGTCAAACTGCAGAACTATGGTCTGACCCTCAGTCAGGTCAACCAGGTTCTGCAGATGGAGAATTTCAATTCCTCCAGCGGTACCGCCGATGAAGGCCAGCGCCAGTATTTCGTGCGCAGTCTGCAGCAGTTCGAGACCGTTGACGATATCAAAGATGTAGCTATAATCACCCCACTCGGCAATATCGTCTACCTGCGGGATATTGCTGAAATAGTCGATGGATATCAGGAAGATACCCAGCTGACCCGTGTCAACCAGGGGAGTGCTGTAGGTATCCACCTAATGAAACAAAGTGATGCCAACACGACTAAGGCCTGCGATGCAGTGCGGGCAGAGCTGGCCCAAATCCAGGAGGAACTGGACGTCCAGCTGGATATCGATGTAGTGACTGACCAATCTGCTTTCATCAAACAATCAGTGGAATCGACCCAGACCACCATGTGGGAAGGCGCCCTGCTGGCGATCGTGGTGTTGTTTCTATTTCTGCGCAACTTCCGCAGCACCTTTATTGTGTTTACCGCTATCCCTCTATCCATCATAGCAACCTTCATCCTGATGTATTTCAACGGCAGCACTCTCAACCTGATTACCCTGGGGGGCTTGTCCCTGGGGATCGGACGTATGGTGGATGACTCCATCGTGGTCTTTGAGAACATATACCGCCATCGCAAGCTGGGGATGCCGCCCCTGCAGGCAGCGCTGACTGGCGCTTCCGAGGTGGGCAGCGCGGTTATCGCCGCCACTCTGACCCTGATCGCCGTGTTTCTGCCGATACTCTTTGTGGAAGGATTGGCATCAGTCATATTCAAACCTATGGCGATTACCATCAGCTTCGCCATATTCTGCTCCCTTATGGTGGCCCTTACCGTGGTTCCCTTGATGTCTTCCCGGATGCTGACTGATCGGGCCATGGAAGAGAGGAGGATCGGCACTGGAAGATTGGCGGCGGCAGTGCACAATTTCGGCAGCTGGATCGACAATCTGGGCGAAGGCTACACTAAACTGATCAAATGGTCTCTAAACAACCGTAAACTGGTATCCATCGGGGTTACCCTGTTGATGATCGGGTCGGTGGCCCTAACACCACTGATTGGAGCTGAGTTCCTGCCCGCCACCGATTCGGGGGAAATAGCCATCTCGATAGAAACAGACCAGGGTTCTCAGCTGGAAAATACTGATCAGATCATGACCGAGATCGAAGCCCAACTTCATAGCCTGCCGGAGGTGACCACTATCTTCAGCAGCATCGGCGGTTCCGCCAACCAGGCCATGGCGTCCGGTATTCAATCCGATCAGGGGGCCATCAGCGTCAAGCTGACCCCTAAAAACGAGCGTGAAAAATCGGTCTGGGATGTAGCCGAACAGATGCGGGTAATGCTCTCCGATATAGCCGGAGCCAAAATAGGCGTATCAGTCACCGATATGACCATGGGCGTGATGGGTTCATCAGCTGTCAATGTGCGGGTCAAGGGCGATGATTTGAATGTTCTGCGGGATCTGTCCGATCAGGTTGCGGAGATAGTGCGCAACGTACCTGGCACCCGGGAGGTGGAGGCTTCTCTCAGCGATGGCAAGCCTGAGGTACAGGTCAAGGTGGACCGCCAGCGGGCGGCCGCTTTGGGTCTAACCCCCATGCAGGTTTCCAGCGAGATCAAAAACGCTATGCAGGGAACGGTGGCTACCCGCTACAAGGTGGAGGGCACTGAGGTAGATGTGCGGGTCCGCTATATTCCCCAGAATCACCAGGACCTTGAATATTTGCAGAACCTCACAATCCTGAGCGCCTCCGGGGCAACCGTCAAACTATCGCAGATAGCTACCTTTGAACTGGCCCAGGGACCTATCCAGATCACCAGGGTCGATCAGGTGCGCGAGTCCGATATCACCGCCAACCTCTTGAATCGTGACCTCAAGAGCGTCATGGATGATATCCAGGCCCAGGTGAAAAACATGGAGTTGCCGGTAGGTTATACAATAGAGTATACCGGAGCCAATGAGGATATGATGGAGAGTTTCAGCAGTCTGGGAATCGCATTGCTGTTGGCCCTGATCCTGGTCTATGCGGTAATGGCCATCCAGTATGAATCCTTCTTTAATCCATTCATAATTATGTTCTCGGTTCCGACGGCATTTATCGGCATAGTGCTGGGATTGCTCCTGACGGGGCGGTCCTTCTCCGTTACGGCTTTTGTGGGGATAATAATGCTGGTGGGGATAGTGGTCTCCAATGCCATAGTCCTGGTAGATTACCTGGAGCGCCTGCGCCAGCGGGGTATGGAAAGGCAGGCCGCCATAGTTGAAGCCGGCCGGGTGCGTTTGCGGCCCATACTGATGACCGCTTTTGCTACTATCCTGGCCATGTTCCCATTAGCCCTGGGTGTAGGTGAAGGGGGAGAAATGAGCGCGCCCCTGGCCACGGTAGTCATCGGCGGATTGCTGGTTTCCACCCTGATAACCTTGTTTCTGGTACCGGTGGTTTACAGTATCTTCGATGACTGGCTGCAGGCCGCCCGCCAGCGCTTTAGACGGGGGAGAGAGCTTGCCCCGGAAACAGTAACCGTGGATTCGGAGGCATAAGCAATGGACGCGAACAGTTCCAAGGAGAGCAAGCGGGGGCTGATAATGGATGCTGCCATACAGGTGTTTTCCCGCAAGGGATATCACCACAGCAAGATGGAAGAGATAGCGGTGGAGGCCGGTATCGGTAAAGGCACCATATATGAATACTTCCCCGGCAAGCTCCAGCTTTTACAGGCAATAATGGAACAGAGCTACCGACTTTATGATCATTCCTTCGAGTCGAACATAGCTGGAGGCACTCTGGAGGATAAGATTGAATCCCTGATCAGAGGGCATCTGGAATTCTGCCAGGATAACAAGGACCTCACCAGGATATTGTTTTTAGAAACGGATGTCATCGACGAGGAACTGCGTCAATGGGCGTGGCAAAAGAAAGTGCAGAAGGAACAATACCTGCAGGAGATTTTTGCCCAAGCCATCCGGTGCGGTGAGATAAAGGCAGTCGATGCCCGACTGCTGACCATCGTCATCGGAGGCATACTGATGTCATTCTGGGCGCCGATAGTTGTGGGGAACTGGCAGATTGACGCCAGCGCTGCCGCCATACAGGTCAGGAACATGATCATGCATGGTTTGAGCACTGCCACAGGGACGGATTAGGGAACTCGGACGGGCGGGGACCGGGGTCTGCGGCTGGGTAGCTTTTCTTTGACTTAAATTCATCGATATATTACTATTGTCCTAACGTATACTGGATACCTGTGTGCGGAAGGACTACTTTTTTGGGGGATTTTATCTATGCACTTGGGAAAAGTGATGGTCGTGTTTGGCACCCGGCCGGAGGCCATCAAAATGGCTCCAGTGATCAAGGAACTGAGAAAGGTTACCGACATTGAGACGGTGGTGGTGGTCACCGCCCAACACCGGGAGATGCTGGATCAGGTTCTGCAGTTGTTTGGTATTGTACCCGATTATGACCTTGATTTGATGAAGGAAAAACAGGATTTATATAGCATCACCACCGGCGTCCTGACCGGTCTGAAGGAGATCATGCAGAGGGAGAAACCAGACCTGGTACTGGTTCACGGCGACACTACCACCACCTTTGCGGCCGCCCTGGCAGCCTTTTATGAGAGGATTCCGGTCGGCCATGTGGAGGCGGGGTTAAGGACCCGTAACAAATATTCCCCTTATCCGGAAGAGATGAACCGCAGCCTGACCGGACGGTTGGCGGAGCTCCATTTCGCTCCCACCGATGTATCGAGAGAGAACTTGCTGGCCGAGTCAGTGGCTTCTTTCAAGATCTGGGTAACCGGCAATACCGTAATCGATGCCCTGATGGAGACGGTTCGGGTGGGTTATCAATTTGATGATTCCCTGCAGGGTATTGATTTTAACCGTCGGATAATACTAGTTACCACCCACCGCCGTGAAAACTGGGGCGATCACATGCGCGACATCTACGCCGCTCTATTGCAATTGGCGGAGGAATTCGAGGATGTAGAGATAGTATTCCCGGTCCACCGCAACCCAACCGTCAAGGATCTGGCCGAGGAGATGCTGGGAGGGCGGGAACGGATCCATTTGCTGGATCCTTTGGAATATGAAGCTTTCGCTAATTTGATGAACGC
>CAZOMS010000101.1:0-7561 GCA_964580805.1 uncultured Syntrophomonas sp.
GAATCTTTGAAGCGGGTTTCACCAGCAAGGAATCAGTTGGGCGGGGATACGGGCTGTTTATCGTGCGAAAACTGGTACTGCAGTATGGAGGAGAAATACAAGTAATATCCGATAAGCAGACCACAATAATTGTAAAAATACCGATTGGGGAGAAATACGCATGACCTTCCCCGGCGTTTTTAATCATTGGGTATTCACGCTCGGATATGGCTGAAAAAAATCTACACAAATCCTCGGACCTGACTGGAAGAAAAAAATGCGTTGATTTCAGTAAGCTCCGCCTGGCTATCGGCCGACAGGCCGATCTGCTGCGCATCAATCGCAGCAGCGTATATCGAGATCCTCCTAAGGAGAAGACTATTTCTGACGAGGACCTGTTCATAATGTGCAGAATAGACGAAATACACACTGCTCACCCCACTTGGGGGCCGCAGTCAATACTCAATATGGCAGCCCAGATGGTTGAACAATCGTCAAGGCTATCCCGCAGATAAATGATGGGTTCAATTACCAACTTTGTAATTGATTCTTTCCGAACCAGGTCAAATTATATATTCACTATTAATCTCAAGAATCAAGGTTGGAGTGTTCAAAACTACAATTGAATTTGCATCGATCCAATAATACGGATAAGCTGCACGAAGCGGCTTGGGAAAGGTAACCAGAGTATGTTCTGCGCTTGTTTTGATATTGTGGGAAACAAGAGTTTTTGGATCTTGAGAAATATAAACTACCTCGTCCGTATCCTTTCTAAACAATGGAAAATACCCCTGGCCAAGCACATGTTCCTCGTTTTGCGGAGAATACAATATAATATCCGATGCCTCAACTTCATTTATCGGGCCTCTTGTGGCCACAATATAACCGTTCTTATAATCATTCATCGCAACTTGTTGGTCCGTGTCCGATGTTTTCGCCAGAACTACCTTTTGTTGGGTTAGAGGATTAAAACGGACCAAGGAAGACTGTCCTTCTCCAATCGATTTGCCTCCAGGGTAATTTTCAAACACCCAGTCATCGTTACTCGCAGCACGAAGAAAATCATTAGATTGCCGGCTAATTAACCTGACTTGTTTTAGATTAAAATCATACTGCCAGAGGTCACACTGGGTTCTGGCATTGATAATAATAAAAAGCTGAGTGCTGTCTTCCGACCAGAGCCACTCATTATATTCACTCACCCGCTCAACTTCTTTATAATAATCTTCGAGATTCATACAAGAAATTACGGAGAAATCGTTAAGATTGACGGTCACAAAGTGATGATCGTCATCGTCTGTTATACCGGCTAGCCACTGCCCATTGGGTGATACCGATCCATTCATCTTTGGAAAAGTCAAATAAAACGCACACCCAAAACATCGGTAAAATGTGGTTAATCGGCTCCGTCGGCGACATCTCAAAAGCGGGAATCAGCGCCAGGGTCAAGGGCGGGGTAGCCGCTCTGTATACCCTTGACCCTAGCGGTTGATTTCAGCTAAACCGAATCCGGGGACGGAGCCGCATTTGGCTCCCGAGGTCGGCCCGCGCGGCCGCAGAGCGCGTTATGCCGCCTGACTCAACCGCTGCTGGAAAAGCTCACGTTTAACCAGCGGCGGAAGATTATATTCATTTGAAGTATGCCGTCTTTTCCGATTGTAGTAGGTTTCGATCCAGGCAAATATTCGGTGCCGGACTTCGTCTCGATCCATCTTATATAGTGGCAGACGGTATATTAGATCTTTTTTCAGTGTCGCGAAAAAGCTCTCCATCCGGGCATTGTCAAAACAGCTACCAGTACGCCCCATGCTCTGCTTTAAGCCTTTGTTTAAAAGCATTTCTCTGAATAGTGTTGCCGCTCACGCTATGTGATCGGGTTACGCTCTAAATATGTGACCGACAAAATTGCTTGAAATATCTGGCCGGAACCAATGCCCGGCTAGATAAATTGGGTCACATCACAGCTCAAACTCATTTTCGATGACTACTTTGACCAGGTGATCATCAACCAAACGCTTGTTTTCAGAAGCAGCGGCCAGTAGGCAAGCCAAACAGAGATTATTTATCTTTCTGGCGATCCCTCCCGAGAAATCATAAACGGCGTCAAGAGCATCGTTAGTAAAAATGGCCGCGCTAACTCCTGCGGTTTTCAGATGGTGAACTACGTAATCGTTGGTCTCAGCCTGGTCTAAGGAGACAAGGTGGTAGCGGACGTTCACTCGCTGGGCAATGGCCTCATAAATTTGAAGTTGCAGGATACGCCTTAATTCTGGCTGCCCAACAAGAATTAGGCCCATGGGATTGTAAGAATCCATGCGGAAGTTCAGGAGGAAGCGAATCTCCTCGAGCATCTCCCGATCCAGAAGATGGGCTTCGTCAACGATGACTATCGGCACCTTATGCTGGTTTTCTGAAAGGTCAAGAATCACCTGGTGAAGTTGGCGTTTAGCTTGACCTCTATTAAAGCGAGGTTCCTGATCGAGCTGCCGCAGGGCTTCCCAGTAAAAATGGCGCGGTGTTAGCCCTGAATCGCTTATGTAGATGGTGCGATACTTGTTCGGGTTTAAAAGGGATAACAGATGACGCAGCGCCGTAGATTTGCCCGATCCCACCTCCCCGGTAATGAGGGCAAAAAACCGTTTCTCCGCCGTATACTTGAGTCTGGAAACCAG
The DNA here is from genome assembly GCA_964580805.1 of uncultured Syntrophomonas sp. Taxonomy (GTDB): domain Bacteria; phylum Bacillota; class Syntrophomonadia; order Syntrophomonadales; family Syntrophomonadaceae; genus PHAA01. Next base: position 2,652 of record CAZOMS010000101.1, read on the forward strand.
CTCTTCATGCGCCGGATATTTAAGAAGCTGATCAACGGGCAGATCACGCCCGAAGGGAGTTCTTTGAAAACCGAAGAAAGGCTCAAACACTGCTGTCATCTCCTTCCAGGTTGCGGTAGGCAATCGCCCCCAATTTTCGTTCCCTGCGGACTTGGCTTTTTGACTCCAAGGTCTTTAAATAGCGGGACTGCCGTGGCATTTTGGGAGCAACAGCCTCTGTTTTTAGGGAAGCAGTATTCCACTCAGGAATCACCAGAGTCTTGGCCAGACTTTGCCGCTGTCCTTGGTGCCAGATTTCAACAGCAGAAATATCCAAGGGGTCATAACGTACATCTATCGTTTTTCTAGTCCACTGAGGACCGGCCTCGAATACCTTGCCTGCGAGCTTAAAACAACCGGCTTTGTCCACGCGGCACGACTTCTCCCACAAGAAGGCATCCCGGAGCTCCTCGGGATTAGCGAAACGAAGCCTTTTAGTATCCTGTTGGAAACGAAGTGCGGGAGAGATATGACCTAACGCCGAATGGGGTTGGTGATTGTAGCCCTCTTCTACCCAGACTGTAAATGCCTGGTTTAGTTCTTCCAGGGTTGCAGGCGGATTCAAGGAAAGCTCTGATAGAAAAGCTTCTACGGTACGATTAAACCTCTCAATCTTGCCCTTGGACTCAGGACTGTAGGGTTGGGCGTTGAAATGCCGGATACTCAGGCGGGCACAGCCCATTCTGAACCATTTGGAAACAAAGATTTTACCGTTGTCCACGTAGACAGCAGCGGGAACTCCCCTCTTTAAGAGGGCTTTACGAAAAGCATCTTCCAGGATAGGCAGGCGTTGATCCAGGTAAAATTGTCCATGACAGATTAGCCGGGTAGCATCGTCAATAAACACCACAGATAGGTCCTCATTTTCCGTCCAGGTTTATGGGGGTTGGGGATAAATGCTCCAAATTTAACATCGGTCTGCCACATTTGATTGCGGTGCTCCTTCTGAAAACGCCGATGTCCGGTCTTATCTTTCATAAGTTCCTGACGCGTCAGACCTTTGGCCGTAAGCTGCCGGGTCAAGGTAGAGCGGGCAATTTTGCCTGGGGTCACCAGTTTCTCGCCCTCGAGGATTTGGATGATACGGTGGACACTGCGTTCAGGAAGTTCTTCTTTGAGTTGCATCGCCTCCGCCAGAAGTGGTTCATCAATTGCCCGGCACAGGCCGCAATCGGATCGGCTTTTGGGTATGAGGGATTCAAAGCCGCCATCCCGGTAAGTTTTAAGGTAACGGCGCAGGGTTCGCTCCGATATTTCGTAACGAGCCAAAATTTCAGCTCTTCGTCTCCGAGTCTCTGCCGCTTCCAGGTCGCTTTCAAGCAATGGGGCAATAATTTGAAATGTCTGTAGGGCTTTTTCATGCTTCTCGTTAGAATTCATTACGCTTTCCTCTCCCGTCTGTTGGTGGTGAACTTACAATATCAGACAAGAGTTTTGGCCAGCAGTGCAAAGTATGTGGTATTTTAAAGCCATAGATCAACAGTGTCCCGGGGCAACCATATGTTAACCGCCCCCATGATAGATGTGGACAGGATGGATGGCAGAGCTAAGAGTGCTGTCTTTAAGAACTGCCAGGAGGAGGACAGGTCATTCCCAATAAGGGTTGGCATTCGACCAGTGGTTTCAACGGCAATGCTGGTCAGGAAACCAATGGCTTCATTACATATCAATGAAAAACGACGGCGCCAGCGCCGGGCTGTACAAATATCCTGTGGACCGCTGACTTGTTCGGGCGGGATCTCTTCCTCCACTATTTTTTCAACAGCCTGGCTGATTACCGGCATTGAATAGCGTCTGTAAGGTGCAATGAAGTCGGGAAGGATTGCATGGGTTTTCCCACAATCCTCGCACCGCCCCCGGAAAATGAAGATAAGGTTGGATTCGTCATCGCCGTTAACAATCCGAGGGTAATACCCGTGGTGGGATAGAAGCATGCCGCAGACGGGGCAGTGCCACCCTTGCTGCGAAACAGTGTGAAAGAAATTTTCCTGGTAGTCCTTTACTGATGAGCCCAAATACGTTACTATCAAGATGTTTTTGGGAGAGAAGGTAAAGGTTCCAGGTGAGTTGCAGCTCGTATACCGGGAATCGGAACCTTCTCTTTTCCTTTTCGGATATGATTAAGAAACCATTTCCAGTATACAACTTTTGTTGATTCTATTCGGCCACTTATTGTGGGCAGGCCACAGGCTTTTTATGCGGGCAGAAACAACAAACCGATGGCTACAGTGCTTACGGCCAATTAGATGGTGTAACTGCGGTGGGCTGCTGGGCGCATGCCCGCCGGAAATTCAAGGAAGCGCTTAAAGCCTTGCCGACTGAGCAGAAGGACAAGCCGGTAGCAGCCAAAGTGGGCCTTAATTACTGTAAGCGCTTATTTGCCATTGAACGGCAACTAGGTGATCTGTCTGATCAGAAGCGTTATGTAAAACGGCTGGAACTATCCAAACCAGTATTGGATGAGTTCTATATCTGGCTGAAGAGACAGCGACAGCTCACCTTGCCTAAAAGTGCTTTCGGGCAGGCCATCACTTATTGCCTGAACCAATGGGACAACTTAAACCACTTCCTGTTGGATGGCAGGCTGGAGATAGACAATAACCGGTCTGAACGGTCTATCAAGCCTTTCGTTATCGGAAGGAAGAATTTCTTATTCTCAAACACCCCCCGGGGAGCTAACGGCAGCGCCATTATTTACAGCATTATTGAAACGGCCAAGGAAAACAGTCTTAAACCGTTTGAATACCTACAATACCTCTTCGAACAACTGCCTAATGTCGACATTAGTGCTGCTGTTGTTGACACCCTGCTGCCCTGGTCAGATGCGCTGCCAGCTAATTGCAGGATGCCTCAAAAAGAGAATACCCCAAGTAATCCCTGAGGTATACGTGTTCTCTATTTGACGCTTACGTATTGGATAAATGTCTGCGCCTCCCAGTTTTTGTTCTTACCATGAAGCAAGACTTCCTCTCCATTGTTCAAGTCTAAGGCCACTTGCTCCATTATTTTGAGGATATTTTCAAATGTTGGATCGTTTATCGCCTCAGTATTAATCCTATGCACAACTAAAAAATTACGTATGGTAGAAGTCCAATAGGCATAAAAGTATCAACAATGAGTTTTGTGTTTTTGGCCTTCAATGACCTTTATCATTTTTTTAAGGACCATATTAAAGCAAGAAGCCAGCCAATAATGGTCCAACCAAGAAACATATTAAATAAAAACACCTTTAGGGTATCGGGGCGTTTTCTAATAATAGTTATCAATGAAGGAAGATAATATATTAACTGCAAAACTAAGAGGCTAATTATTTGTAGAATTTCCCAGAACCCAATATTGCCGATTGTGGGCACTAATGATCACCCCGATTTCAAGCTCTCAGAAGCTCTCAGAATTATACAATGCCGTACGGGCATACTATGAGATTTTTTATATTGATGGGTCGCCACTCCGCTAAATATATCACTTGACTAAATATCTTTTCAACATTGACTGACAATTACGGTAATTGTATGGCCAGTCCAAATAAGCGCTAAATGTTGATTGCTAAACCTTAATATGCAATATATACTGGCTATCTATAAAAGATCTATAAGACAGCCAGTACACAAAGCAATTACCTAATTGAGCTTATAACTGTTGCAGTCCGAATGAATTCCAATGTATATACCGCCTACTGCTGCTTGTTCCAGCAAAGTCACTTAAAGCCGCACTGGCTGTTGCAGAGGCATTTGTTTCTGACTGAAAGATGATACCGTAGCATTCTCCACCAGTTAGATATATTTGTTTTGTGGGGCTGTATAGGTTGTTATTAAATGTGCCTTGAGTAAACGAATTTAGATTATTCTCATAAACCACTCCGCCTGTTGCAGTGTCAACAACGATTAATCTTGTTGTCAAACTGCCACCCTGGATATTTCCTTTAAGATAGTAATTGGTTTTTATGCTATAATTTCCAGATGAGGGAGGGAAAAAATACACATATCCCGAGCCTAGACCATAATATGATCCCCATAAATAGGCACTTGATCTGTTAAAATTTTTATAATCATTGTTTTGATCCCAACTACTTTCACTTGATCCTGCACCTGAACCACCATGGCTTTTATCAAGGCCAAACAGGCTATCAAACTGCCAATAACCGTTTAAAGTTGCTGCTCGTTGTGATTCTATATGAAGTGATTTTGCTCTTTCAACTACCTTGTTTATTAATGCTTCTTTTGCTTCGAGTTTTTGTTTATTAGCAGTTTCAATGTTAGCCTTTAAAAGTTCAACACCTTGTTTTGTATCTCCTTTGGATTCACAAAGGGTATACGAACAAGTTGTTACTACGAGAATTAATGCAATTAAGATTGATAAACTCAGCTTTTTTTTCATTTTGATCACTCCTAATTTTTAATGTCTTGCATAATTGGAAGTTCGTAATCTTAGCAAAAGGCATGCTTATGAACTATTAAGTTGTCCGGGAACCCGTTCCATATATGATTATTTAAGATTTCAAAATAAGTACCTCCCTTCCGTATTTCTTAACCCATTCAATTCTTTTCTTTACCATCCAAACCCTTCCATTTGGCGTGAATAGCCCCTTTTGCGACGTGAATGACCGGTATTTGAGCGTTAATGTTCACAAGAAGGCAGTGATTAGTAACGAATAGGTGAACAGGCGGGAAGGAGACCGATGCCAAAAGCCCGATGGCTTTGATCTTGGACGGCCAATAGGAACTCGGTACCGTCAATAGTTTTTCGTAGGAACTCTGGGACCAGTTCAAACTGCAATCCTATGCCGCAATCAGGCAACGTATCGATTTACAGTGCAAGCTACCTCATCTGGACCGTTCCCAGGTCGGGCAATATGTAAAAAGGCACCTGGC
>CAZOMS010000102.1:0-1467 GCA_964580805.1 uncultured Syntrophomonas sp.
CGCTGCGGCGTCGATGGTAAAGGGCAGCATGCCCCAGTTGATCAGATTGCTGCGATAGCGTTTGGTGGCGTAACTGACTGCTATATTGGCCCAACCGCCCAGTACCTTCTGGCTGGATGCGGCCTGTTCCCGGGCCGAACCGTCACCGGGCTTAACTGCGTAGACCACACTGCCGATGCCGGTGTCGTTCCAAATCTCCCGGACATCTTCGCCAATCCCCTGTTCGATTAACGGTTCTGCCAGAGCGTGCAGATTCGGAGCAACTTCTCCGCCGGTGGTTTTAATCAATTTACGGCGGGCCTGCTCCAGATCATTCACTGCCTTGGTCCGGGCTACATAGCCGGGATCCTTGCGGGACAGTGTGTATTCCGCCAGTTTCAAGGGATTGGATCGGAACGAGGAAGTCTCCCCGGATGGGATCAGCTCGTCGGTGGTGGTGACCGGATCGGTAATCACCGCAGCTACCTGCAGCAGCAGATTGCGGGGCAAAGCCACCATAGGCGGCCAGTCGGCGATATTGGGGCCGAATTTGAGTTCTACCTGCCCGGTCGGTTGCTTGTAGCCGTTGTACACCCGGTTGTCATAGACCTCCCGGTTAAAACTGTAGACGCCGGGGGCCGCCTCGAATTGCATTTCAGTGGCCGGGGTCAGCAGTCCGCCGTTGAGGATAGTAGCAGTGATGGAGCGGGAATCCATCAGCGCCACCGAAGAGATCTGTCCCTCACCCGGTTTGGAACCCTCACGGTTGGGGAAGTTGCGGGTGGTATGGCGAATGCTCAGGGCATTGTTGGCGGGCACGTCGCCAGCCCCGAAACAAGGTCCGCAAAAGGCCGTCTTCATGGTAATACCAGCCAGCATCATCCGAGCGGCGGCGCCATTCTTGATCAATTCCAGGTAGATGGGCTGACTGGCCGGATAAACGCTGAAGGCCAGCTCGCCATTGCCCACGGAACGTTGGTCTACCATGGCCGCGATTTGGTTCAGGTTTTCAAAAGTGCCTCCCGCACAGCCGGCCACGATGGCCTGGTCGGCCCGCAGGCGTCCGTTGACCATCTTATCGGTGAGACTGAAGCGGATGTTAGGATTGTCCACTTGTTTTTGGCCTTCGATCTCCACCGTGCGTAAAATATCCCCGGTATTGCGGTTCAGCTCGGCGATGGTATAGACATTGCTGGGATGAAAGGGCAGGGCGATCATCGGCTCAATCCGGTCTAGGTCGATTATCACCGCCCCGTCGTAATAGGCCGTCGGACCCGGTCGCAGTTGGGCATAGGCCTCGGGCCGCCCGTGGATACGGTAATACTCCTCCACCGTCCGGTCGGTGCACCAGATGGAACTCAGGCAGGTGGTCTCGGTGGTCATTACATCAATGCCGTTGCGGTAATCAGCCGACAAGCTTTCGATGCCGGGCCCGATGAATTCCAGCACCTTGTTGTTGACGAAATTGTTCTTGAATACCGCTCCGAT
>CAZOMS010000102.1:1567-7437 GCA_964580805.1 uncultured Syntrophomonas sp.
ATGGTCCCGCCCACCGCGCACAGGCTGTTGTGGCAGTTGGTCATAACATAGGGCAGGGGGAATTCCTGCATTCCGCTGGCCCGGGCGGTTTGCACGATACCCACATAGGTTATATCGTGAGACGCCAGGGCATCGAAACGGATCCGCAGCTGGTCCGAATCGCTGCTGGTATTGTGTTTGGTCAGGATTCGATAGGCGATGGTGTTCTGACGATCCCGTTCCGGCTGCAGGGTTCTGCCGTCCAATGCAGGCTGGCTGGTCTTGCCGCTGCCGGCCAGGGTCTCCACTAGTCCCTGCTCCCCAACCTGAACCAAAGTCTCACCGTTGATAAAATAGACCCCATTATTGATTAAGCGCAAATCTCCTTAGCACCTCCAATTATTTGCTCTGCACCATTTAATTCTACACCAGGCGATACAGTTGTTATATATTGAACCCCATGGTTTCGTTCAGGCTGCCGGTGCGGTAGCCCTTCAGATCCAGGGTCACATAAGCGAAGCCCAGAGACTGCAGGTAGTCATGCACCTCATCCATAAGCTGCTCATCGAACCGAATCCTGTCCTCCGGATCAACCTCGATCCGGGCTATTTCCCCGTGGCAGCGCACCCGCACCTGCTTAAATCCCAGTCTGCGGAGATACCGCTCGGCTCCATCCACCCTCTTCAGCTTGGCCGGGGTAATCTGCTCCCCATAGGGGATGCGGGTGGCCAGGCAAGACTCATTGCCCTTGTCCCAGGCCGGCAAACCTATGGCCTTGGCTAACTCCCTTATCTCGCTCTTGGTCAGATCGGCCTCCTGCAGGGGACTGATTACCCCCAATTCTCTCACCGCCCGCATACCGGGGCGGAAATCCGCCTCATCGTCGGCGTTAGAACCGTCGGCCACGGTGATTATACCCTGCGCTCCGGCCAAAGACAGTATCTGGGGATAGTAAGCCCGTTTGCAGAGATAACAGCGATCGGCCCGGTTATCGGCGAAGCCCTCCACCGCGAACTGATCAAGCTCGATGATATGATGTTCAATCCCCCGGCGGCGGGTAAACTCAAGGGCCGTTTCCCGCTCCCCGGAGGGAAAAGTAGGAGAAACCACCGTTACCGCCAGGGCGCGATCGGCCAAGACATCGCAGGCGACCTGCAGCAGGAAGGTGCTGTCCGCTCCTCCCGAATAGGCGACCACTATCCCCTCCAGAGATTGCAGGTTGCTTCTGAGGTTCTTATACTTATTCTCCATTCCGACTTTGTTCCTTAATATATCAGGTTTTTCTTTGCGCCCGGGATGGCCCCGGTTATTCATTCGGCCGGACCTAATTCCGGTCGCTATGAATCCTCCGTCTCAGTTCTTCGATGGTTTTATACATCCGCAAACCCTTGTACCGAATCCTTGAGCAATTGCCTTCACCAACCCCCGGTCAAGCACCTCACCGTCTGCCGTATAACATTCGGCGCCCCTTCATTTCCCCGCGGGGAGTGGTATTGTTATAATATACTATAAGTCTCGGCCAAGCTCTGCCAAATGCAGGCCACATTGGCTGGGCCTGGTTTGAATTATAACAAAAAGGGATGAGATTATGGAAAAAGGGACCCGTTTGATCCATACCGGCAGCGAAGGAGATCCCCACACCGGGGCGGTCAGCACCCCCATTTATCAAAACGTGGTATTCGCCCGCCCGGAGGTATATACCCCGGGACAATGGGAATATTCGCGTCTGGGTAATCCCACCCGGAACGCCCTGGAGAAATCCATCGCCATTCTGGAAGGGGGCCGGTATGGGTTCGCATTTGCCTCCGGGATGGCGGCCATAGCAGCAGCTTTCCTGCAATTTGGCAGCGGCGATCACGTCATAGTCTCCCGTGATGTCTATGGGGGCACTTTCGGATTGGCCCACCGGCTGCTGCCCCGCTATGGCATCCAGGTGGATTTTACCGACACGACCGATCCCGATTCTATCCGAGCGAAATTCGGCCCCAAGACCCGGGCCCTTTTCGTCGAGACCCCGTCCAATCCCCTGATGAAGATAACCGATCTGCGGGCGGTGGCAGCCCAGGCCAAAGAACACGGGTTGATCACCATAGCCGATAATACCTTCATGACCCCTTACCTGCAGCGTCCTCTGGAAGCCGGCATCGATATCGTGATCCACAGTGCTACCAAGTATCTGGGCGGCCACAGCGACTGTCTGGCCGGGCTGGTGGTCACCGATAACCCTGATCTAGCCAGGGAACTGAGCCTCCTGCAGGTTATGCTGGGAGCAGTGTTGGGCCCCCAGGACAGCTGGATTATATCCCGGGGGATAAAAACCCTGAAGGTACGTATCGAACAACAGCAAGAGACGGCCAGCCGGTTGGCCCAATGGTTGTCCTACCGCCCTGAGATAAGTGAAGTTCACTATCCCGGTTTAACTGGACATGTAGGGCGGGAGAATCATTTCCGCCAGGCAGACGGACCCGGGGCCATGATCAGCTTCCGTCTCTCCGATGCAGAGAAAGCCAAACGATTCGTCGACCGTCTGCGGCTGCCGGTGATAGGCTCCAGCCTGGGAGCGGTAGAGAGTATCGTTTCCTTGCCGGCACTAATGTCCCACAGTTCGCTGCCGGAGGAGATGCGCCAGGAATTGGCCCTGGACCACCGGTTGGTGCGCTTTTCGGTGGGTCTGGAAGATTATGCCGATCTGCAGGCCGACCTGGAACAAGCCCTGGTCCACCCATGAGATAGAAGTAGTCTTTATTTGGTAATCGCCCATTGTTTGAATTGGCCTTCAAACAACAGTCAAATCAGAGCGCTTAGGTTTTATCACCTACTCAGCGCTGCCCAAAGAATCCAAAGTTAGGAAGAGATCGTGGTCTGCCGGAAAAACAATGGTGGTCTGCCGTTAGATCAAACCAGCCGTTGCCCATCACTGGTCACCAACAATCGGTACAGTTCGGGGCGGCGGTCGCGGAAGATGCCCCACTCCAGGCGCTGGTGCTCCAGCTGGTCCAGGTCAAATCGGGCGGTTATAATCGTCTCTTGGGCCCGGTCTGCGACCCCCAGCAAAACCCCGGTGGGCCCGGCGATAAAGGAAGAGCCGTAGAACGTAAGGACCGAATCATCATCGTTCTCCTGTCCCACCCGATTGGCGGCCACTACCGGTATCAGGTTGGCGGCGGCGTGGCCGCGCATGCAGATCTGCCAGTGATCCCGGGAGTCCACCGACGGATCCTGCGGTTCCGAGCCGATGGCGGTAGGGTAGAGCAGCAGTTCTGCTCCCATCAGGGTCATGCAGCGGGCGGCCTCCGGGTACCATTGATCCCAGCAGATGCCGACCCCGATCCGGCCATAACGGGTGTCCCAGACCTGAAATCCGGTATCCCCGGGATTGAAGTAGAATTTCTCCTGGTAGCCGGGCCCGGCCGGGATATGGCTCTTGCGGTACACCCCCAGAACTTCCCCGGCATCAATGACCGCCACCGAATTGTAGCGGGCATAGTTCTTCCTTTCAAAAAAGCTAATCGGCAACACGATTCCCAGCTCCCGGGATACCTCTTTGAATCGCTCTACGGCCGGATTAGTCTCCAGGGTGGAAGCCAGTTGATAGTACTCGGGTTTCTCCTGCTGACAAAAATAGGCGGTCTCGAACAACTCCGGCAACAGCACCACCCCCGCCCCCTCCTTGGCGGCACGGCGGACCAGCTTCTCCGCCTTCTTCATATTCTGGACCGTGTCAGCCGAACAACTCATTTGTACCGCGGCCACTGTTACCGTCCTCATTTATACTCCCTCATCTCGTATAACATTACCGACTCCACCAGATCACCTGGCAGTTGGTACAGACATTAACATATGTTCCTTCTGTTTCCCTAATTTAACCTGATCAACCCCAGCGCTTAAAACGCGCACCTACATGCAACCCGCGTTTTCCGGTCCGCCAGACCTGCCTTCGGCTGGGGCGCGATAATCACTGCCGACGCAGCAACCCCGGCTGGTTTCCAGTCCCAGACCCGGCCGGCATCTGCTGGGTCATACAATGGACGTTGCCGCCTTCCCGGACGATGGCCAGACCATCCACGCTGCGGACCCTCCGCTCCGGAAAGGTGCGGCTCAGGATCTGTCCGGCCTGGATATCTGTGTATCGGGCCTCCCCGCCGAAAACTGGCAGGATTATGCCGCCGTTGACGAAATAAAAATTAAGGTAGCTCAGGGTCAGGCGCCGGCCTTCATGGTACAGGGGCGGGGGCTGGGGGACCTCGATGATCTCCAGTGCCCGGCCCCGGGCATCGCTGGCCTGCCTAAGGATCTCCCGGCTTTCGGCGGTAATCAAATAATTGTCATCCTCTGGATCATCGCACACCTGTAGTAAGACTCTGCCCGGGCCCGCCCAGCAGGCCAGGTTGTCTATGTGGCCGTCAGTCTCGTCCCCGCTTAGGCCGCGCTTAAGCCAAATCACTTTGTCTATCCCCAGATACAAGGACAGGTAGTCCTGGATGCGGGCCCTTTCAAGCTGGGGGTTGCGGTTAGGATTGAGCAGGCACTCCTCGGTGGTCAGCATAGTGCCCTCCCCGTCCACGTGGATGGAACCACCTTCCATGACCAGAGGTGCATCGAAGCGGGTCACCTGCATGGCCTCCAGGATGGTTGCTGCCAAACGGTCGTCCTTATCCCAGGCCGGGTATTTTTCCCCCCAGGCATTGAATCGCCAGTTGATCCCAGCCACCCCACCGCGGTCATCAACTATAAAGGTGGGGCCGTTGTCCCGCAGCCAGGCATCGTCATGGTCAGCCATCAGGAATTCCACTCGGTCCCCGCCCACATAACTGCCAGCGGTATCCCGATCATCGGACCGCACCACTACTGTAACCGGCTCGAATTCAGCCACCGCCTCGATAATGGCTGCATAACCCTGGCATACCCGCTCATAATCGGACGGGTAGCACATGGTTGCCTGCACCGGCCAGGAGATAAGGGTACGCTGGTGAAGCGACCATTCCGCCGGCATTCTATAGCCCATATCACGTGGATACATATCTTTTTGCTCCCATCCTGGCTTCAATTCACCTCATAATATAATATTATCCCCCTTATCTCAATCTCGACCCGCTTTGACCAACTGTCAGTTGTTCTTCATACCATTCGGATGCTTTTTGCTTGCGGTCCTATAACCCAGCCAAGGTCGGGTAATCTTCAGCTATGGATGGCGCTGCAACCCCCGGCATCATCCATTGGTCTGCCACCGTCTTGATTTCACAGACATTTCAATTAGACTTAAACAAAGATAAAATTCCAGGGGGGACCATATGTCTGACATATTTGCAAGGACCGAGATGCTACTGGGCCCGGCAGCCTTAAAGAAGCTGGCCGCCAGTAAGGTGGCGGTATTTGGCATCGGCGGAGTAGGCAGTTTTACGGTCGAAGGTCTGGCTCGCTCCGGAGTAGGCCAGTTAGTTCTGGTCGACCATGACCAAATCACCGTCACCAATATAAACCGACAAATCCACGCCACCCATAAAACGCTGGGACTTAGCAAAGTGGAGGTAATGAGGGAGCGAATCCTGGAAATCAATCCAGAGGCGCGTGTGACTGAGCACCAAATCTTTTATCGCACCGAACAGGCTCCAGACCTGTTAGACCCCGATCTTGACTATATAGTCGATGCGGTGGACTCCATCGGGGCCAAGATCGATCTCATCATGCAGGCCCGGCAGATGAAAATCCCGATCATCAGTTGTATGGGAGCAGGCAACAAATTGGACCCGACCCGGTTCCAGGTGGCTGACCTTTACCAGACCTCGGTATGCCCATTGGCCCGGGTGATGCGGCGGGAACTGCGCAAGCGGGGGGTGGACCAGCTTAAAGTGGTTTATTCCACTGAGCCGCCGGTGAATAAATCAGCGTGT
>CAZOMS010000103.1:0-7431 GCA_964580805.1 uncultured Syntrophomonas sp.
TCTATGGCTGCTTTGTCCACAGTGGGCAACAATTCAACATTATAGCCTTCCTTGGTCAATAATACTTCGAGCAGCTCGAATTGAATCGGCGCCATTTGCGGGACCAGGATGGTATGGGTTTGCCTCATTTCTGTGGTAAACACCCGGCGCCGTTGCGAATAGGATTGGACTGAGGCCGGTGGGTTTACGGTCCTTCCGCTGATTGCGGCCAGCAGGGATCGCAGCCGGATCTTGGCTGCTCCGAGATTGGTGCCTTCATCTATCTTGAGGACCGTATAAACCTTGCCCTTGGCCCGAAGTATATCCTGTACCTGGTCGGTGGTGATGGCATCCAGTCCGCAGCCAAATGAATTAAGCTGCACCAGCTCCAACTGGGGCTGGGTGGTCACGAATTCGGCTGCTGCATAGAGACGCGAATGGTACATCCATTGGTCGATGACCCGCACGGGTCGCTCCACCTGCCCCAGGTGGGCTACCGAATCCTCGGTGAGCACCGCTACTCCAAGCGAGGTGATGATGTCCGCTATTCCATGGTTGATTTCCGGATCGATATGATAAGGGCGTCCCGCCAGGACGATACCGCGCTGGCCGGACTGTTTCAGGTGAGCCAGTACCTCTTCGCCTTTACGCTGAATATCTTGCTTGCAGTGCTGATCTTCCTGCCAGGCTCGTTCGACCGCCCGGGCGATCTCCCGCCTGCTGATCCCCATGTATCCCAGCTCCTGGTGCAGCCTCACGATCAGTCGTTTCTTGCTGTCATAGGGCAGGAAGGGATTCAGGTAGGTGATGTCGTTGGTCCTGATGATATCCATGTTGTTTTTTATAACATCCGGATAGGAAATAACCATGGGGCAATTAAAATGGTGATTGGCGCTAGCCTGTTCCTGACGTTCGTGGATTATGGAAGGATAGAAAATGGTCTTGATCCCGTTTTCGATTAGCGCGGCAATATGCCCGTGCGCCAGCTTGGCCGGGAAACAGGCGGTATCGGAAGGGATGGTTTCGGTCCCCTGCTCGTAAAGAGCCCGTGACGAACGCGGGGAAGTCTCAACCCGGAAGCCCAACTGGGTAAAGAACGTGAACCAGAAGGGATAATTCTCATACATATTCAAGACCATGGGGATTCCGATGAGCCCCCGGGGGGCATCTTCCTCGGCTAGGGGTTGGTAGTCCAGCAAACGCTGGTATTTGTAGTTGAAGAGGTTAGGCAGCGCTTCAGTGCGGTTTTCCTTACCCAGGCTCTTTTCGCAGCGGTTGCCGGAGATAAAGCGGTTGCCGTCGGGAAATCTGTTGATGGTCAGCAGGCAGTTGTTGGCACATCCACCGCACCGGTTGAGGCGGGTCTTGATGGCAAACTCCTCCAACAGGTCGGCCGAGAGCAAACTGCTGGTACCATTCTGCTGGCAGCGGTCCCGGGCAATCATGGCTGCGCCAAAGGCTCCCATTAGAGGTGCGATGTCAGGCCTCACTACATCCTTACCGGTAATCAGTTCCAGGCTTCTCAGGACCGAATCGTTTTCGAAGGTACCGCCCTGAACAACTATGCGCTGTCCCAAATCCTCCGGATGTTTCATCTTGATAACCTTGAACAAGGCATTTTTGATCACCGAATAAGACAAGCCGGCTGAGATGTCGCCTACGGTGGCGCCTTCCTTCTGGGCCTGTTTGACCATGGAATTCATGAAGACGGTGCAGCGCGAGCCCAGATCGACCGGTTCTTCGGCATCCAGGGCCAACTCGGCAAAATCCTGGATGGGTATATTCAATGAATGGGCAAAGGCTTCCAGGAAAGAACCGCATCCCGATGAACAAGCCTCGTTGAGCATAATGTTGTCGATGACTCCATCCCGGATCTGCAGGCATTTCATGTCCTGGCCCCCGATGTCCAGGATAAGATCCACCTCGGGGTCGAAAAAGTGAGCTGCTGTATAATGGGCGATAGTCTCCACCTCGCCCACGTCGATCCGCAGGGCAGCTTTTAACAAGCCCTCGCCATAGCCGGTTACTGCCGTGTTAGCTATCCGGGCCGAAGCCGGCAGGCAAGCATAAATGTCCCGTAGGATATTAACGGCTGAATTCAATGGGCTGCCGGTATTATTGCCGTAAAAAGAGTACAGGAGGGCGCCGTCTGCATCGATTATGGCGGCCTTGGTAGTGGTGGAGCCGGCATCAATGCCCAGGAAGCAGTCGCCCGCGAAAGTGGCCAGGTCCAGGCGATTTATTTTATGCCGGTTATGACGCTGACGGAAGGCGTTTAATTCATCCTCGTCGCGGAAAAGGGGCTGCAGACGGTTGAATTCATGGTTGGACAGATCTACCGCCTGCAGGCGTTTGATCAGCGCCGGCAGAAAGACGGTATCCCCGGCACTGGATGCCAGGGCTGCCCCCAAGGCCACATAGAAATGAGCATGGTCGGGGAATATCGCCTGCTGGTCATTTAACTTCAAGGTTTCCCGGAATCTCTGCCGCAGTTCAGATAAGAAATAGAGAGGTCCGCCCAGGAAAGCAACGTTGCCGCTGATTGATTTCCCGCAGGCCAGGCCGCTGATAGTCTGATTGACAACTGCCTGGAAGACGGAGGCGGCGATATCTTCTTTGAGCGCGCCTTCGTTGAGCAGAACCTGGATATCGGTTTTAGCGAAAACCCCGCAGCGGGCTGCTACCGGGTATGTGGTAGAATGTCGGCCGGCCATGTTGTTGAGCCCGATGGTATCGGTACCCAACAGAGTGGCCATCTGGTCGATAAAGGCCCCAGTGCCCCCGGCGCAGATTCCATTCATCCTCTGGTCCAGTCCATCTCTGAAGAAAGTGATCTTGGCGTCTTCGCCGCCCAGTTCGATGGCGACATCGGTCCGGGGAATCAATCTCTCGATGGCATTGTTGCAGGCGATGACCTCCTGGATATGCTGTACGCCCAGCCAGGAAGAAATGGAGATGCCGGCCGAGCCTGTTACCATTACCGTCAAAGGATTGTTACGTACCATTTTGTAGGCGTCCTGCAACAGTTCGGTGGTATGCAGCCTGGTATCGGCGTAGTGGCGGCGATAATCGGCATGTAGAACCGTTCCCGCATCATCAACGATGACAAGTTTAACAGTGGTGGAACCCACATCGAGGCCCATCCGCAGAATATTACTCAAGGGTTCTCCTCCCCATTGCTCCCCACAACAATTTAAACAATGTTTGAAAAGTTCATAGATTTATGGTAATCTACCGGCAACGACATGTCAACGGTTCATTTTGGAGTCAGGATGACCTATTCCAAGTGCTTACTGCGCATAAGCAATTACAAGGAGGCCATAGAATGGCAAGCCCCACCGGTCTGACCACCAAACAAAGGATTGTGCAGGCCACCATGAATATTATAGCTGAAGAAGGCCTGCCCAACACGACGGTTAGAAAGATTGCCTCCCGGGCGGGCGTAAACGTTGCTGCTGTCAACTATCATTTCGGCGGCAAGGATGCGGTGATAAACGAGTCGTTCGCGGCCATTACCAAGGAGCTGCGAGATTCCTTCCGTTTCCTGAAGGATGTCGGCGGCGACGATATAGTCAACTTATCTATGTTTATTAATGAATATACCGATATTATGTTCAAATACCCTGACCTGCTTCAGAATGCGATAGGCCTGGTCATCCGCCACCGGGTGATCGAAGTCGATTATCTGACCTTCCTTCGGTCCGAGGGCATTGACCTGATTAAGTCCATGATTGGCCGGATCAGGCCGGACCTGGACCAACTGCAGGCCCATCTCAAAACCCTGCAGCTGATCAGCGCGTTATCCTACCCTTTCCTGTTGGGGGATCTTACCCGCGAAGTGCTGGGAATTGACCTGCAAGATCCCGGGACAAGAAACCGGTACAACATTATGGTGATGAAAAGTACCTGCCAGCCTGGCTGTTGACCGTCTCCTCAATGCCAGGCGACAGGCAAAAAAACTGGTATCTCCAACCCCAATTGCCAATGTATTTTGATTGTTCGGCCTGCTGCGTTTATTTATAATGAAACAGGGTCGATTGTCGGGGATATCTGCATACAGAGGGGAGAATGCGCGGTGACGGAGACTGCCACAGCTTGTATAAACCTTAGTGGTATAAATAAATCCTTCGACCAACAGCACGTCCTCAAAGACATCGATCTGCAGATCCCCTTTGCCAGGATATACGGTTTATTGGGTCCGTCGGGATGTGGAAAGACCACTATGGTCAAGATCATGGTGGGGATTCTGGAAGCTGATTCCGGTCGGGCTTGTGTCCTGGACACCCCGATGCCTGATCTGACCACCATGAGCAAGATCGGTTACATGGCCCAGGGCGACGCCCTATATAATTCCCTCAGTGCGGAGGAGAATCTAAACTTCTTTGGCTCCATATATGGGATGAACAGGTCTGATCTCAGAAGGAGAATACCAGAAGTGATGGAACTGATGAGTTTGGGTGACGATATCCGTAAACCGGTTTATGCTTATTCCGGGGGAATGAAGCGGAGGTTGTCCCTGGCTATTGCCATTCTCCACAATCCGCCGGTGCTGGTTTTGGATGAACCCACCGTAGGGATCGACCCTCTCCTGCGGCAGAGCATCTGGGCCGAACTCAACCGTCTCTGCGCCGGGGGAGTGACGATCCTGGTGACCACCCATGTGATGGATGAGGCGGAAAAATGCCATCAATTGGCCATGATGAGAGAGGGGCGGATAATCGCCCGGGGTACGGCGGCCGATCTGCAGGCGGACATTGGGGCCGGCAGCCTGGAGGAAGCCTTCATAATCTACGGGGGTCAGGCTGATGAAAGCTAGAGCATTAGCAGTCCGTATCCTTCACCAGCTCCGCCATGACAAGCGTACCCTGGCGCTTATGATGGCGGCCCCCTTGTTGATGCTGACCCTGATGTACTATATCTTCGAAACATCTGCCAGTACCCCCACGGTAGCGATCATCAATGCTCCTTCAGGTTTTAGCGAAAGCCTGGAAGCCAGCAATGTTACTGTCGTTAGGATGAGCGAAGGCCAGGCTTATGAGGCTTTGGAAGCTGGGGAGATTGTAGCTTTCATAAATGTTAGCGGCGGCAAAGCCTATGTAAAAGTGGATGGCAGCCAGACGGGCGATACAAGGGCGGCCTTGGCTGCGGTCCAGGTGGCCGGACTAAGAGCCGGCAATGCCCGCAGCGATTTGCAGGCCGAGGTCGAATACCTGTACAGTTACGAAGACTCTTCCATGTTTGACACGTATGGGGCTGCCTACATCGGTTTTATCATCTTTTTCTTTACCTTCTTGGTAGCCGGGATATCCTTTTTGCAGGAACGGACCAGCGGCACCCTGGAGAAACTGCTGTCGATGCCGATCCAGCGCTGGGAGATCGTGGTAGGCTATGTGATGGGATTCGGGACGGTGACGGTGCTGCAATCTTTTTTGATATCCTGGTTCAGTATCTATATCCTGGACCTGGCCCTGGTAGGTTCATTTGCCCTGGTATTATTAATAACCCTGCTGGCCGCCATGGTGGCCCTGACCTTTGGAATCATGTGCTCGACCGCTGCTAACAGCGAGTTCCAGATGATGCAGTTCATCCCGGTGGTCATTATTCCCCAGATATTTTTCTCGGGCTTGTTTGATATGTCTTCATGGCTGGGGATCATAGAGAAGACCGTGCCTCTGTATTATATAACAGATGCTTTGACCATGGTCATGGTGAAGGGCGCCGGCATTGATGTCATTGCTGTCGATCTGGCCGTGATCACCGGGTTTTGTGCATTCTTCATGGCTGTAAATACCCGGCTGCTAAAAAAATACCGGCGGATATGAAATTGTGAGGGGGCTCTATCTTGAAAAGATTGTGCGGGTTGTTGCTGGCATTGTTGGTGATGGCTGGTCCGACCGGATGCTCATGGCCGCAAAACAAGGACCTGATCCTGACTGGAGTGGTGGAGACTTCCATCTATTCGAACTTCAGTGAAGTTGCCGGAAAAATAACCGAGTCGCCCATTGAGCTGGGGCAGGAAGTGGTTACGGGTGATGTGATCGCGGTGATAGACGACAGTGACCAGCGGTATGCACTGGAGCAAATGCAAACCACTTTGATCAAGAAAAAAGCAACCCTGGCCGAGTTGCGCAAAGGCAGTGAAGCGGAACTGATAAAACAGGGACGCAACAATGTAGCCCTGGCGGAGCAGGCATTTTCAGCCGCCACGATTTCCAGGCAGCGCGCCCAGGACGCATATGACCGGGCCGAGGGCCTGTTTGAAGCGGGAGCCATGGCCCAGGCGGCCTTTGATGAAGCCCGCTATCAACTTGACCTGGCCCATATAGAGCAGAATTCCAAGCAGCTGCAACTGGACAATGCCCGGCAGCAACTGGCCTTGCTGCTGGAGGGGGCCAGCCAGGAAAAGATCGATGCCGCCCAAGCCGATGTGGACCAGACCGAGAGCCAGCTTCGCCAGGCTGGTGAAGACCTGGCCAAGTTCAAAATCCTGGCGGCCAACGATGGAATCATAATCAGCAAGAATTATAGATTAGGCGATATTGCCGCCCCCGGGTACAATTTAGCTGAAGTGGCGTCGAATTCGGAAAAGGTTCTGGTTGCTTATCTGCCGGAAGATAATCTGGCGGCGATCAACTATGGCCAGGAAGTGACCATAAGAAGGGGAGCCGAACAGTTTACCGGCATAGTCAGTTTCATAGATGCCAAAGCCCAATATACTCCCAAAGAGGTGCAGACCGCCGCCAATAAGAACAAGGACAGCGTGAAGATAAAGGTTCGGCTGCCTGCCGATACGCCCCTCAAAGTAGGAGAGAAGGCAGAGCTGCTGGTTACCAGGTAAAATAGAAAAAATTGGTTTTAATCCTGTGTGCTCATATGGCGGCCATGTTATAATTGTTTTAGAGACGGCTGTAGCCAGTCAAATCTAACCGAGAGGTGGTATGGTCGGTGGCATTTAAAGACAAATTGGACAAAATGATGGATTCTGCCAAAGAAGTGATCGGAGAAACCTTGGAGAAGGCTGAAGACCTCAAGGATATCGCTGAAGAGAAGGCGGGCGAACTCAAGGTCAAAGCCGGGGAACTCAAGGATCAGGTCGAGGACAAAGCCGAAGAATATATGTCCTCAGATAAGGCCAAGGAACTGAAAGCCAAGGCGGGGGCATTGGCTGACCAGGGCAGCGAGAAGCTTGAACAGCTTAAGGATCTGGCTCAAGACAAGGTCCAGGATCTGAAGGGAAAGAAATCCTAACCAAGGAATCTGATTTAAGAAAATGAAGATAGCAAAGGGTCATCGGCCATTACCTGTTTATGGCCTTATTTGGATTAAAGCCTCCTGGTTGATGTAGAATGACATTGATTGGGGGGCTTTATATTGGGACGAAGAATCTTCAGAAATGATGCGTCTTCGCCTTTTATGGAATCCATATTATTATAGGTAGGAACCTGAAGATTT